>CAZRMO010000156.1:0-2765 GCA_964601155.1 uncultured Enterobacteriaceae bacterium | reverse complement strand
CGCCCGCTGACGGGTTCGGCGGCCTCTACGGTTCGCGCAAACCGCCGCAGCGGGATCGCACCCGCCCCATCATGCCGCCAGTGCGCGCCTGCGGCCTATGTTAGCTGCCGCACATACGGCCGAGGCGAACATGCCCATACTCGCCGCTTCGGGGGCGCCATGGCCAACGCTCTGACGCAGCTGGTCTTTCCGCACGCTTCCCGCGTGTTCATTTGCTCCAAAGCGGCAACGGTTTGCGTTCAAGCGGTTTCTCAAAAAAGGGTATTCCGATGACAGTTCTAACGCAAGCGCGTATGCCCGAAACCGGTGTCGCCGACGGCACCGGCGAAACGCACGACGCCCCTGACGCTGCCGCGGAATCCGGGGTTCAAACAGCTCTGATCAAGACGTATGCATTGCAAAATGCGATTTTCAACAGCGCCAATTTCTCCAGCATCGCCACAGACGAAAAGGGCGTGATCCAGATTTTCAACGTCGGCGCCGAGCGCATGCTCGGCTACGAAGCCGCCGACGTACTGAACAAGATCACCCCCGCCGACATATCCGATCCGCAGGAAGTCATCGCGCGCGCCAGGGCCTTGAGTGTCGAACTCGGCACAAGGATCAAGCCGGGTTTCGAAGCGCTTGTGTTCAAGGCCTCGCGCGGCATCGAGGACATTTACGAGCTGACCTACATCCGCAAGGACGGCAGCCGCTTTCCGGCGGTGGTATCGGTCACCGCGCTGCGCGATGCGCAGGATGTCATCATCGGCTATCTGCTGATCGGCACCGACAATACCGCGCGCAAGCAGATCGAGGAAGAGCAAAAGCGCCTCGATCAGCGCCTGCGCGACCAGCAGTTCTATACCCGCTCCCTGATCGAGTCCAACATCGACGCGATCATGACCACTGATCCGTCCGGCTTCATTACCGACGTCAACAAGCAGATGGAGGCGCTCACCGGCTGCACGCGCGACGAGCTGATCGGCGCGCCGTTCAAGAATTACTTTACCGATCCGGAGCGCGCAGAGGCAGGCATCAAGCTGGCGCTGAGCGACAAGAAAGTCACCGACTACGAACTCACCGCGCGCGCCAGGGACGGCATTGAAACCGTGGTCTCCTACAACGCGATGACCTTCTACGACCGGGACAGGCGGCTGCAGGGCGTGTTCGCCGCGGCGCGCGACGTCACTGAAAGACGGCGCCTGAATCAGGTTCTGCAGGAGAAGAACGCCGAGCTGGAGGGGGCCAGGTCTGCGGCGGAAAGAGCCAACCTCGCCAAGTCGGATTTCCTCTCCAGCATGAGCCACGAACTGCGCAGCCCGCTCAATGCGATTCTCGGCTTCGCCCAGTTGATGGAGTCGGATGCCGTGCCGCCGACGCCGGCGCAAAAAGAGAGCATCGCCCAGATTCTTCAGGCCGGATGGCATCTGCTCACGCTGATCAACGAAATTCTCGATCTGGCCAAGGTCGAGTCCGGGCAAATGCCGCTGTCGCGCGAGCCGGTGGCGCTGGCCGAGGTCATGCGCGAATGCCAGGGCATGATCGATCCGCAGGCGCAACAGCGCGGCATTCAGATGAATTTTCCCCGGCTCGACCTGCCGCATTTCGTCAATGCCGACCGCACCCGTCTGAAGCAGGTCCTCATCAACCTGCTATCCAACGCGATCAAGTACAACGTCGAGGACGGAACCGTAGAGGTGGAATGCGCCGAGAGCGCGCCGGGGCACCTGCGCGTGAGCGTACGGGACACCGGTGCGGGACTCTATCCGGAACAGCTGACGCAGCTGTTTCAGCCGTTCAACCGCATGGGACAGGAGGCGGGCGGCGTGGAAGGCACGGGCATCGGCCTGGTGGTGGCCAAGCGGCTGGTCGAACTCATGGGCGGCACGATCGGGGTGAGCAGCACCCTCGGCGTCGGAAGCGTGTTCTGGTTCGACCTCACCGCCGCTGCGGAACCGTACGTTGCCGATGAAGCAGGCGAGGTGGCGATCCCGGTGCAGGCGCCGGAGCCCCTCGCGGCGCGGCTGCGCACCCTGCTCTATGTCGAAGACAACCCGGCAAATCTGAAACTGGTGGAACAAATCATTGCGCGCCGCACGGATATTTGCCTGCTGACTGCCGTGAACGCGAATCTTGGCCTGCGGCTTGCGCGCGACAACAGGCCGGAGGTGATCCTGATGGACATCAATCTGCCCGGCATGAGCGGCTTCGAAGCCCTGCAGGTGCTGCGTTCGGACCCGGCCGCGGCGCACATCCCGGTCATTGCCGTCAGCGCGAACGCGATGCAGCGCGACATCGAGCGCGGCCTGAAGGCCGGATTCTTCCGCTATATAACCAAGCCGATCAAGGTGGGCGAATTCATGGACGCCTTGAATGTGGCACTGGAATTCGCGGAAACGCAATCCACCGAACGCAAATAGGGCGGCGCGATTCTCATGCCGATCTCAGCCGCAATTCTCGGCGGCAAAATCCTGATCGTCGACGCGCAGCGCGCCAATGCCCTGCCGCATGAGGGCATGCTGCCCGGCACCGGTGCGGGAGGCTCTATTCAACAGTCTGTCAATGCAGGTTTACGCCGCCGACCAAACCGATCACGCCGACGACGATCAGATATGCCGCGACGATATAGTTGAGCAGCCTGGGCGCGATCAGAATAAGCACGCCGGCAATCAGGGAAACCAGTGGAGCAAGACTCAGGTTGATATTCATTACGTTATCCTTTGTGCGTAAAACATGGAAATTATCCCGCCCCGCTACGACCTTGCTTGATCGCTCGTGGCCCG
>CAZRMO010000155.1:0-4224 GCA_964601155.1 uncultured Enterobacteriaceae bacterium | reverse complement strand
TTTCTATCTGCTCTCGCGCTCGATCAGCGCGCTGCAGATCATGGCCGCCAGTCCCTTGTCCGAAACGTCCAACCTCGGCCAAAAAGTAGTTGATCACGTCGTCAACGCGATCGCCTTCCTGCTGCCCGGCCTGGACCGCATGACCCAGACCGGCTGGCTGATCTATGCCGCTCCGACGGCGGCCGAGGTCACACACTTTCTGGCACAGACCGCGGTTTACATGGTGCTGCTGTGCGGCGCCGCCCTGTTCGACCTGCAGCGCAAGAATTTCTGAGGCCGATGCGCGACGAACGCCCTCTGAGCCATGTTTCCGCGCCGGTGCTGGCCCTGCTGGCCGCCGGTCTGGCGCTGCAACTCGGCCTGCACGCCGTCATGCCCAAACCCCGGGCGCAGGCGCCGGATCTGCTGCCGCCGCCATCGATCTCGCTGCTGCGCCTGGCCAGCCTCGGCGAGCCGATTGCGCTGGCCAAAATCATGATGCTGCAACTGCAGTCCTTCGATTACCAGGCCGGCAGCAAAGTGCCCTACAAGGATCTGAATTACACCATCGTCGAGGCCTGGCTTTCGCGCATGCTCGAACTCGACCCCATGGGACAATATCCACTGTTCGCGGCTGCCAACCTGTACGCCGAAGTTCCGGACCAAGCGCGCGCGCGCAGCATGTGCAATTTCATCTACCACGAGTATCTGCTGGATCCGAACCGGCGCTGGCCCTGGCTCGCGCACGCCATCGTCGTCGCCAAGCGCCGGCTGAAAGACATGCCCCTGGCGCTCAAATACGCGCAAGCCTTGCAGGAGTACACCACGGCCAAGAATGTGCCGTATTGGGTGAAGGAAATGGGAATCTTCATCCGCGAAGACTTGAACGAACTGCAAGCGGCGCGGATCATGATCGGCGGCTTGGTCGCCAGCGGCGAAGTCACCGACCCCAGCGAGCTCAGGTTCCTGAACAACCGGCTGCGCGAAATAGAGGCGCGCATGAAGGCGGAGGCGGAGAAGAAGCGACATCAGGGAGCCGCTGGGAAACCATAGCGAACTGTTGCATGAAAGCCCCCCTCTCTCTTCGACGAACGTCAATCGTCCCCGCTCAACGCGACCATGATCGACCATCATGATTAAGCCGGCATTGCCATCGCGGTCCGTTATCGTTGCGACCGTTCTGGTCCTGGCCGCCGGGGTTTCCTATTCGCTTTATACCGAACACCAAAGTAAGCTGCTGGCACAACAGGAGGCGGCGCAAAAGCAGCGCGAGCAGAAACTGGCGCAAGAGCGTGAGCAGCGGGAACGCGAAGAACGCGAGCGAAAGGCGGCGGAGATCGAGCGTTCCCGGCGCGACGAGCGTGAAATAGAAGAATGGCGCGTCCAGCGGCAGGCCGCCGCGGCGAAGCAGCAGGCCGAGGCGCTGCAGGAGCGTACTGAGCGCCTGCGGCAGCGTACCGAGGCTGCAAAGCGCACGATCGCTTCGCTTAGGCTGGTCAACGGGGCGGTGCAAACCATCCGCCCGTTCGCTTTTGTCGGAACCAGCGCGCAGGAAAACGCCCTTCAAATCCTGCATTTCGTCAGCAGCGCCTGCAACAAGATCCAGACCGCCCAATCGGCGCCCTGCATCGACAAGCTGAAAACCGCCGCGGGATACTATTGCCAGGCGGTCACGCAGGTATCGCAGCAAAGTATTATCGATCCCAAGTTGTTTTCCGACGAGAATGCGCGCCTGAGGCTGCATATCTGGATCAGGGACAACGGCTACCAATACGACGCCGCATTCGACGCCTGCCAAGCCTTTTTGGCCAAGGCGCGCGCCGAAGTCAAACAGGAAAACGACGAACTGCACAAGTTGAAGAGCGAGGGCGCCGGGACGCCGCCAGGATAGGGAGCGGGCCGAACCCGTATTCGGAACAGCGCCGGCGCAACATGGATGGCCGCCGGCGAACGATGCAAGCCGTGCATTTGTGCCGTATTGACCTACCGGCTCAGGGGTAAAGTCGGTAAACTGGTTTCGTCCGGCGGTGCGGAAGCGCGCCGCCGATTATACGAGCGAAGAATTCCCCGACCCCTATATGCCGATGCAACAACGCAGCGCCAGACCGCAAGGCTTCACCCTGACGGAAATGGCGGTGGTATTGGCAATCGTCGGTCTGCTGTTCGCTTTTCTGATTCCGGTGAGCAATACGCTCAGAAGCAACCAGCGTCGGGGGGAAACAGAGCAGAAGTTGAAGAACATTCAGGCCGCGCTGAATAATTTTGTGATCATCAACAAGCGCCTGCCTTGTCCTGCTGACGGGACCGATATCGGGACGGCCACTTCGGGGACTGAGAAAGCCCCGGTCGGCGGCGGCGACTGCACCAACGACCAAGCGAGTGGGGTCGTGCCCTGGGCTACCCTGGGTTTAACTGCTGCCGCCGCACTGGACGCCTGGAACGACCAGATAAGCTATCGTGTCGGATATGGGCTGACGCGAAGCGGTGCCCTCGATATGAGCTATTGCGATCCGGCAGGCGCGGCGGCGGCTACGACAGGATGGCCCGCCGCCGGAGGAGGGCTTTGCGCGACGACCTGTACCGGCACGTTCTCTCCGGCCAACTGCACCTCCCCCTCGAATTTTCTGGCGAACAAAGGTCTGGATGTCACAACCGATGGAGCCACCAAGGTCATGGATCACACCAAGTATACCGGTGCGGCTTATATCCTGATCAGCCACGGAGACGACAACTACGGAGCCATAAACAGCGCGGGGGTCTATGTGGCGTCGCCGGTGAGCGGGGTTAGCGGTGTCCCTATATTGGAAAGCAACAATGCAAATTTGCCAACACTGACCATCCCCACCGCGCTTCCGAACCAGCCTGCGCAGCCATTTGTCGACGCAACGTTTTCCGATGCGGATAATCCCGCGACTTATTTCGACGACATCATCATCCGGCCCTCCGTGCTTTCGGTCATCACTCAAGCCCAGCTCGGCCCGCGGAGCCATTGATGTTCAAGTCGATCCAGACGCATCGCGGTTCCATGGTTTTCGCGGTAGTGCTGGTGCTCATGACCCTCGCGGTCATCATACTCGCGGTGAAAGCCGGTTCGATCATCACAGGGACGGGACAGAGATTTACCGGCGCAAAAGGTACGATGACCCGGATACAGCAAAGCCTGGTGCAATATGTCGCGACCTATGGCGAGCTTCCCTGTCCCGCAGATCCCTCCCTCGCGACAACGAATGCCCTCGCAGGGGACCCGGACGGAATTGCTCCGACCGTTCCGCCGACCCCCATTACTACCTGCGCTTATCCCGGTGGTGTCGTTCCGTGGAAGGTCTTGGGCCTCACGGAGAGCGACGTCACCGACCCGTGGGGGCGGCTGATTTCCTACCGCGTTTTCGACGGCCCGATCGGACTTACGCAAGCCCAAGGGGCATCTAAAGTAGACTGCGACACGAGCAACATCGATCTGGCTGGACGGCAGACGCCGGAAACCAGCCCTACCGTCAGCGGCCTTTGCGCTCCGGACTACAACACCCTCGATACGAGCTTTACGAAGCACTGGTCCTTTTCCCCTGCCCGTACCTATAGCGACAAGGGTTTGGTCGTCGACGACTTCGGCACCGTGGCCCGCAACGTAGCCTACGTGCTCATCAGCCACGGCGTGACCGGCCTGGGCGGCTGGCTGCCATCGGGCACACGGATGTCGCTGCCGATTGCAACTACCGGCGATTATCCCAACACGCAGACGCCAAGTTATTACCCTAGCCAGACGCCGGCAGCATTCATCAAGGCGGCTGCGAGCGATCCGAGCGTGGCTGCCGATACCGCGGGTTTTTACGATGACGTAGTCGCCTATCTCAAGATCGACGACCTTGCCCATCTGGCTAAACTGGACGCGCGCGACTGGCCGGAAGCGCTTCGAACCGCTACCGACATCCAGGACTTCAACATCACCACGACGAGCAACCTTACCAATACCGGGACGACGGACCATTTCCTGACGACTACGGTCAACGCTTCACCGAGCTCCGCGAAGGAGTTTCAGTCGACCACATCGAGCGGCGGAGTTGCGGGCGCGGGCGTTACCTTCGGTTCGGCGGGCGGAACGTATTCCGCCGCCCTCTGGTGGCCCAATCAGCTTGCCGTGTACAGCCCGCCTACTGCCACGGCAAAAGCTGCCTCCGGGGCCCCGGGCGTCATCAGCTTCACCACCGCGGCCAATCACAATCTTGCGACCGGGGATACGGTGATCGT
>CAZRMO010000154.1:0-4330 GCA_964601155.1 uncultured Enterobacteriaceae bacterium | reverse complement strand
CCGGCGAAGACGATGTCCTGCTTGCCCCACTGGATCTGCTCGAAGCCATTGCCGATGCAGTGCGCGCTGGTCGAGCAGGCCGAACTGATCGAGTAGTTCATGCCTCTGATCTTGAACGGCGTGGCGAGGCAGGCCGAGGTGGTACTCGACATGCAGCGCGGCACCATGTACGGCCCGACGCGCTTCACGCCCTTGGTCCGCAGCAGATCAACGGCCTCGACTTGGTTCTGCGGCGAGCCTCCGCCCGAACCCACGATCAGCCCGGTGCGCTCGTGCGACACCATGCTCTCGGGCAGACCGGAGTCGGCGATGGCCTGGCTCATCGCAATGTAGGTGAACGCCGCCGCGTCACCCATGAAGCGCAGCAGCTTGCGGTCGATTAATTCCTCGCGTTTCACCCGGACCGGGCCATGAACCTGAGAACGGAACCCCAGCGACCGGTATTCCTCGGAAAACTCGATGCCGCTGCGCCCTTCGCGCAGCGAGTCCAGCACCTCCGCCTTGTTGTTGCCGATGCTGGAGACGATGCCCATCCCGGTGACGACGACGCGACGCATAGCGCTCCCCTCAGAATCCATCAGTGGAGGTGAACAATCCCACCTGCAGGTCCTTGCCTGCATAGATATCGCGACCGTCAACCTCCATCGCGGCGTCGGCGATACCCATCACCAGCTTGCGCAGGATCACGCGCTTCATGGCGATGCGATAGGTAATCTTTTTTGCGCCCGGCAGTACCTGGCCGTTGAATTTGACCTCGCCGCAGCCCACGGCGCGTCCGCGCCCCTTGCCTCCCATCCAACCCAGATAGAACCCGATCAGCTGCCACATCGCATCCAGCCCGAGGCAGCCGGGCATCACCGGGTCGCCCTGGAAATGGCAGGCGAAAAACCAGAGATCCGGGCGCAGGTCGAGCTCGGCGACGATCTCGCCCTTGCCGTAGGTCCCGCCCTTATCGCTAATGTAGATGATGCGGTCGAACATCAGCATCGGCGGCAAGGGCAGCTTGGCGTTGCCGGCGCCGAACATTTCCCCGCGCGCGCAGCCAAGCAGTTGTTCGTAGGTGAAACTGGATTTCTTGGTCAAAGCGCTTGTTCCCTCAGAAGTGACCCTGCCGCCGCGGCGGGCGACAAAACTCTATGCCGAGTGCAAGTATAAAGGCTTTTTGACGTGCACAGACGACCGAGGCGCGCCGCGAGTGCGGCCCTCGATCGCAGCACAGGTGCCGCTTGCAGCGCATGCGCACGCTCGTCGGACACTGGATCCCGGCTCAGACGGCCGCACCCAGCAACGCCACCGCCTGAGCGGCAATGCCCTCGGCGCGGCCGGCAAACCCCAAACCTTCCGTAGTCGTGGCTTTGATGTTGATCTGGCCGCGCGACAGGCCGAGATCGGCGGCGATGTTGTCCACCATCGCGGCAATATGCGGCGCCATTTTCGGCGCCTGCGCAATGATCGTGGCGTCGATGTTGACGATGCGGTAGTCGGCCTCCTGCACCAGAGCGCTCACCTCGCGCAACAGCATCCGGCTGTCGGCGCCCCGGTAACGCGCATCACTGTCCGGAAAATGCCCACCGATATCGCCCATGGCTGCGGCACCCAGCAGCGCGTCGCACAGCGCATGCAGGAGTACGTCGGCATCCGAGTGTCCGTCCAGGCCCTTCTCATTCGGAATGTGGACGCCGCCGATGATCAGCTTTCGTCCCGGCACCAGGGGATGAACGTCGAATCCCTGCCCGATTCTCATGCTAACGTCCCCCGGCTTGTGAGTATGGTTTGCGCCAAGCGCAGATCCTCCGCATAGGTCACTTTCAGGTTAGAGGTGGATCCTTGCACCAGCTTCGGTTTCAGCCCCAGCGCCTCGACGGCGCCGGCCTCGTCCGTAAGCTTGGCTGTCCGGCTCAGGGCCTCGAGCAGCAGGCCATGTCGAAACATCTGCGGTGTCTGCGCCTGCCACAGGTGATCGCGCGGCTCGGTCGCCTGGATCCTGTCGGCAACATCGGCGCGCTTGAGGGTGTCGGCCACCGGCACGGCGAGTATACCGCCGACCTCGTCCGCGGCAAGAGTGTCGAGCATGCGCTGCAATTCGTGCAGGCCCAGGCAGGGACGCGCGGCGTCGTGCACCAGCAGCCAATCGTCGGGCTCGACCGTGGACGAGGCCGCGACCAGGCCGTTCAGCACGCTGTCGTGGCGCGTTGCGCCACCGCAGTAAAGCGGCGCAACGCGCTCGCCGAACTCGACCCACGCGTGCTGCTTGAATTCCTGGTCCGCGGGCGCAAGCACCACGAACACGGTGTCGACCCTGTCATCCGCGAGCAGCGCCTTCACGCTGTGGTACAGCATGGTGCGCCCGAGCAAGTCGAGGTACTGCTTGGGCGTGGCGTGGCCCATGCGCGCACCCGCGCCCGCCGCCGGTATCAGGCCGAAAAACCGCTCGGACGTCATTGTTTTTTCATGATAAATAGCTGCCGAAGCCGTTATAATACAGCCTAGTGAAATTATGATGTCAGCTGAATCCTTTTTCCGAGGGCCCTGCCCCGCAGAGCCGCGCCCACGGACACCCTTTTGCCGATGACCGACGCCCCGCCTCAAGCGCTGCAAAAGCGGCGCTACACGCAGCTGCATGGCTCCGGCGACGCCCTGGCGCTCGCGCGCCTGGCCCAGCAGGCGAAGCCTTTGATCGTGCTTTGCGCCTCGGCACTGGACGCGCAGCGCCTGCGCGAGGAAATCCCCTACTTCGCGCCCGGACTGGCGGTGAACCTGCTGCCCGACTGGGAAACGCTGCCCTACGACAGCTTCTCGCCGCACCATGACCTGATATCGGAACGCCTGGCCACCTTATATGCGATCACGCGCGGCAGCTGCGACCTCACGCTGATTCCGGCGAGCACCGCGCTGTACCGCCTCGCGCCGCCGTCCTATCTCGCCGCCTACACCTTCTTTCTCAAGCAGGACGAAAAATTCAGCCTGCCGCAACTGCGCACGCAATTGACGCTGGCCGGCTACAGTCACGTCACCCAGGTAGTCGCCCCGGGCGAATATTGCGTGCGCGGCGGGCTCATCGACCTGTTCCCCATGGGCAGCGCCCTGCCCTACCGCATCGACCTGCTCGACGAGGAAATCGAATCCATACGCACCTTCGACGTCGATACGCAGCGCACGATTTACAAAGTGAAGGAAGTGCGCCTGTTGCCCGCGCGCGAGTTTCCGCTCGACGAAGCGGGCCGAACCCGGTTTCGCGCGCGCTTTCGCGAGACCTTCGAAGGCGATCCGTCCAGGAGCAACGTCTACAAGGACGTGAGTAACGGCATCGCGCCGGGTGGAATCGAATACTTTCTGCCGCTGTTCTTCGAGCACACCGCCACCATTTTCGATTACCTGCCGCCGCAGGCCACGCTGTGCCTGCACCGCGACGTCGCGGCGAGCATAGACGCGTTCTGGAAAGAAACCCAGTCGCGCTATCAACTGCTGCGCGGAGATCGCGCGCAGCCGCTGCTGCCGCCGGTGAGCATGTTCCTGCCGGCCGAGGAATTTTTCATCGCAGCGAAGGATTTCGCGCGCATCGACATCAGCGCGCCGCAGGAAGACGGCGCCGCAGCCGACGGCGGGATGGTCGCGGCCGCGCTGCCGCCGCTCGCGGTCGAGCGCCGCGCCGCCGATCCGCTCACGCGGCTGAAAGCCTTCCTCGCGAGCACCCCCGCGCGCGTGCTGCTGCTCGCCGAATCGCCTGGCCGGCGCGAGACCATGAGCCAATACCTGGCCGAATATGGCATCGCGCCTGAAATCTGCGCGAACTTCGCCGATTTTCTCGCCTCCGCTGCGCGCTGCATGCTCGGCACGGCGCCGCTGTTCAACGGCTTCGCCCTGCAGGGCGAGAATATCTGCATCGTCACCGAAGCCGAGCTCTACGCCGGCACGGTGCGCGCCGGCAAGCGCACCGAGGTACGCGCGACCTCGGTCGAGGGCATGGTGCGCGACCTGTCGGAGCTGCGCGTCGGCGACCCCGTAGTGCACGCCCAGCACGGTATCGGCCGCTATCTCGGCCTCGCCAATCTCGACCTGGGCGAAGGCGAGACGGAATTTCTGCACCTGGAATATGCCGGGCACGACAAGCTCTACGTGCCGGTGGCGCAGCTGCACCTGATCAGCCGCTACAGCGGCGTGGCGCCCGAACAGGCGCCGCTGCACAAGCTCGGCAGCGGCGACTGGGACCGCGCCAAGAAGAAGGCGGCGCAGCAGATCCGCGACACCGCCGCCGAGTTGCTCAACCTCTACGCCCGGCGCGCCGCGCGCCAGGGGCATCCGTTCAAAATCAAGCCGCACGACCTGGACG
>CAZRMO010000153.1:0-4355 GCA_964601155.1 uncultured Enterobacteriaceae bacterium | reverse complement strand
CCCAAGGGTTATCTCGAGCGCCTGCGCGCAATCTGCGACAAGCACGGCATCCTGCTCATTTTCGACGAGGTGATCACCGGCTTCGGGCGCCTGGGCAAAGCGTTCGGCGCCGAATATTTCGGCGTCACGCCGGACCTCATGACTTTCGCCAAGGGGGTCACCAACGGCACCATTCCGATGGGGGGCGTGATCGCGCACAAGCGCGTTTATGACGCCTTCATGCAGGGGCCGGAGGGCGCGATCGAATTGTTCCACGGCTATACCTATTCCGGCCACCCGGTCGCCGCTGCCGCCGCGAGCGCCACGATAGATCTTTACCGCGAGGAAGGCCTGTTCGAGCACGCCGCCAAGATCGCGCCCTATTTCGAGCAGGCGCTGCATTCGCTCAAGGGCATGCCTAAGGTCATCGACATCCGTAACCTGGGTCTGATCGGCGTGATCGAAGTGGAGGCTCGCCCGGGCAAAGTCGGCGCGCGCGCGTTCGACGCCTTCGTCGACTGCTACGCCAATGGCCTGCTGGTGCGGCCGGCAGGCGATACGCTCGCCCTGTCGCCGCCGCTGATCGTCGAGGAAAGCCACATCGACCAGATGGTGGGCACGCTGGGCGCCGCGCTCAAGCGCATTGCCTGAAATACAAATACAAATCCCGCCGGAGTGAGTGCGGAACCGATACGGAGAAACACGATGAGCACCGAACTCGCCTACACCTCGGCCACCGAACTGGTGCGCCGCTATCGCACAAAGCAGCTATCCCCGGTGGAGGTGACGCAGGCGGTGCTCGCACGCATACACGAACTCAATCCCAGGCTGAACGCCTACTGTCTGGTCGATGAGCCGGGTGCGCTCGAAGCAGCGCGCGCCTCCGAAGCGCGGTGGGCGAAAGGGGCGCCGCTAAGCCAGGTGGATGGCGTACCGGCATCGATCAAGGACCTGATCCTGACCCGCGGCTGGCCCACGCTGCGCGGTTCCACGACCGTCGATCCGGCCGGACCGTGGCTGGAAGACGGCCCGGCGGCGGCGCGCCTGCGCGAGAACGGCGCGGTGCTGCTGGGCAAGACCTGCACGCCCGAATTCGGTTGGAAAGGCGTTACCGACAGCGCGCTCACCGGCATCACGCGCAATCCCTGGAATCTCCAGCGCACGCCCGGCGGCTCCAGCGGCGGCGCCTCGGCGCAAGTGGCTGCCGGCCTGGGCCAGTTGGCGGTGGGCACAGACGGCGGCGGTTCGATCCGCATTCCGTGCTCCTTCGCCGGCATTTCCGGCATCAAGCCTGCTTTCGGCCGAGTGCCGGCTTGGCCGCTGTCGCCCTTCGGCACAGTGGCGCACGTCGGTCCGATGGCGCGCTCGGTTGCCGACTGCGCGCTGATGTTGAACGTGCTTGCGCAGCCCGACGCGCGTGACTGGACGGCCTTGCCCTACGACGGCAAGGACTGGACCCGGGAACTGGGGGCGGGAATCAAAGGCATGCGCATCGCCTACAGCCCGCGGCTGGGTTACGTGAAACACGTGGACGCCGAGGTCGAAGCCCGCGTGGCCGACGCGGCCAGGGTCCTGGCCGATCTGGGAGCCGTGGTGGAGCAGGTCGATCCGGGTTTTGTCGACTGCCGCGAGATCTTCTGGGTGCACTGGACTTCTGGCGCCTACAATCTGCTGCGCAATATGCCGAAGGAAAAATTTGCGCTGCTCGATCCAGGCCTGCAGCAAGCTTGCGCCAGCGGCTCCGAACACACGCTGGCGAAATACCTCGATGCGGTCAACGCGCGCGGAGCGCTGGGCGAGCACATGAATCGTTTCCATCAGACATACGACCTGCTGCTCACGCCGGCAACGGCCATTCCGGCTTTCGCCACCGGCGTGGTCGCGCCGGAGCGCCCCGCGCGCGAGCAAGACTGGACCTGGTGGACGCCTTTCTCTTTTCCCTTCAATCTGACGCAGCAGCCGGCGATATCCGTGCCCTGCGGCTTTTCCAAAGAAGGCCTGCCAATAGGCCTGCAACTGGTAGGGCCAATGCAGCGCGAGGACATCGTGCTGCGCGCGGCGCATGCCTACCAGCAGGCAAGCGACTTTCATCTGCGCCGGCCGCCGCTCTGATCAAGCGTGCGCCGAACGCGGCCGGGTCTTCAACTGCCAGCGAAAGCCGAACCCGAGCAGGACCAGGCCCAGCGCTGACGCCAAGAACAGCGGCACCGTGCCGACGGTGTCGACTACTTTGCCGGCTATCCATACGCCGGTCGATTGGCCGGTGAACAGGCACAGCGCGAACAGCGACACCGCCGCGCCGCGCGCAGCGGGCGCCATTTGCGTGGCGTTGACCTGCAGCGTGTTGTGCAACATGTAAAGACCGATGCCGATCATCAGTATGCCGGGTACGCTGGCCCACGCTGACCACGCCAGCGCGAGCCAGAGATAGCCGGCGGCGAGTGCCAGACCGCCTCCGGCGGCCAGGCCGCGTTCACCCAGGCGGGCGACAAAGCGTTTCGCGCCGAGCGCGTACACCACGCCGCCCACGGCGTAGGCGCCGACCATCGCGCCGGCGAGCGCGGGGCCGATGGAAAAGCGCTGCTGCAGATGCACCGGAATGAACGCGAGCGAGCCGAACATCACTGTGCCCTCCAGGAACACGGTGCCGACCACGATGCGCACCCAGCGCTGCGAAAGCAGGCCGGCCATGCGCGCCACGCCTGCGCGTATGCTGACCGTGGCATCGCCGGATGCGCGGCGGGTAATCGGATTGTTGCGCAGTTCGAGCGCTAGCAGAGCGCCGACGAAAAGGTAGAGCACGGCGAGCACCACGAAAATCGCGCGCCAGCCGAAGTGTTCCCCGAGCACGCCGGCGATCGACTGGCCGACCCCCGTGCCGGTAATTTGGCCCAGCGCGAAACGCGCAATCGTCGCCTGGCGCTGCTCGTAGGCGACGACGTCGCCGATCCAGGCCATCGACAGCGGAATCAGCGCTCCTATCGTCGCGCCCGCCGCGAAGCGCGCAATGACGAGCACATGCAGCGAGGGCGCCAGCGCACACGCAATGGTGCCGAACGCGGAGGCGAGTGTGGCAACGCAAACCGTGAGGTACTTGCCGTAGCGGTCGCCCAGCGGCCCGTAGACCGCCTGCAGTAGTCCGTAGGAAACCGCAAAAGCGGTCACCACCGAAGCGGCGCCGCCGGTCGTCACCGAGAATTCCGCGGCGAGTTGGGGCAGCAGCGTGTCGGTC
Source organism: uncultured Enterobacteriaceae bacterium (assembly GCA_964601155.1). Lineage (GTDB taxonomy): Bacteria > Pseudomonadota > Gammaproteobacteria > Burkholderiales > SG8-39 > 2-12-FULL-64-23. The sequence continues at coordinate 1,144 of CAZRMO010000153.1, read as the reverse complement.
GCGCGCAGGCTTGCCGCGCTCGCGAACGCCGCGAGCGACAGCAGAAATACCGCCCGGTTCGTCATGAGAACCGCGATTATCCTGGAAAAGCGCCCTGCCCGGGGCAACGGTTGCGTTGCACCGATTCCGGCCGAAGGCATAGGCACACCGCTCGCGTATGGCTTGCACAAACGCCCCTAGCCCAATATATTGAGCCCTCGACGCGCAAGCACAAGTAAAAACCAGGCAAAGGAGAATTGAAATGGATTCACGCTGGATAGACATCAAGGCGCAGGACGGCGGCAGTTTCAAGGGCTATCTGTCGCTGCCGCCCCAGTCGAAAAAGAAGGAGAAAGGGCCCGGCATCGTCCTGATACAGGAGATTTTCGGCGTCAACTCGCACATACGTGGAGTGGCAGACCAATACGCGAGCGACGGCTACACCGTGCTCGCCCCCGACATGTTTTGGCGCGTGCAGCCAATGGTCGATATCGGCTACGGGCAGGAGGATAGAGAGAAGGGCATCGGCTACATGCAGAAGATGGATTTCGCCGCGGCGGTGAAAGATCTCGGCGCCACGGTCGCAACGCTGCGCGGCCTGCCCGAATGCAGCGGCAAGGTGGCTTCGGTCGGTTATTGCATGGGCGGGATGCTGTCCTACCTTTGCGCGGCCAATGCCGGCGTGGAAGCGGCGGTGTGCTATTACCCCGGCGGCGTCCACACCAAGCTGGAGGAGGCGGCAAATATCAAATGCCCGCTGCTGTTCCACTTCGGCGGCAACGACGCGCACATACCGGCCGCGGCGGTCGAGGCGGTGAAACAGGCCTTCGCCGGGCGCGAGGGCGTGCGCATCGACGTCTATCCTGGGGCGGAGCACGGTTTCAATTGCTGGGACCGCCCCTCTTATAACCAGCAGAGCTCCGCGCTCGCGCACGGGCGTTCCTTATCTTTCCTCGCGACGAGCATAAGCTGAGCTCCGCGGCATGAGCGACAGCAGCTACCTCGACTGGCCGTTTTTCGACACACCGCAGCGACGGCTTGCAGCCGACCTCGACGCCTGGGCGGTCGAGAATCTCGCGCATCTGGATCACAGTGACGTGGACGCGCTGTGCCGCGATCTGGTAAGGCGTCTAGGCAGCGGCGGTTGGCTCAGACACTGCGTGCC
>CAZRMO010000152.1:0-4433 GCA_964601155.1 uncultured Enterobacteriaceae bacterium | reverse complement strand
GAGCTGATATAATCCTCGGCTTTCCGGGCTTTCCGCCCGAGTAAAATGCCGGAGTATTGATGCCTACCGTACGAGTCAAGGAAAACGAGCCGTTTGAAGTGGCACTGCGCCGCTTCAAACGCACCATCGAGAAAACCGGGCTGCTGACCGAACTGCGCGCGCGCGAATTCTACGAAAAGCCCACGGCCGAACGCAAACGCAAGCTGGCCGCCGCGGTCAAGCGCCACTACAAGCGCATCCGCGGCCAGCAACTCCCGCCCAAGCTGTTCTAGGCCGCGATCGACGTCGGGCAAGGACCAAGCCCGTTCCCGCCTGATAGATCAAGCATTGCCGCCGCGCGCATGCCGCTCAAGGCACAAATCACCGAAGACATGAAGACCGCGATGCGCGCCAAGGATGCGGCGCGCCTGTCGGCAATCCGCCTGCTGCTGGCGGCGATGAAGCAGCGCGAGGTGGACGAGCGCATCGAATTGTCGGATGCGGACATCCTCGCCATCATCGAAAAAATGCTCAAGCAGCGGCGCGACTCGGTGACGCAATACGAGGCCGGCGGACGCCAGGATCTGGCCGACGTGGAAAAATTCGAAATCGGCGTGCTCACCGGCTATATGCCGCAACAGATGACGGAGACCGAAATCGCGGCGGAGGTGGCGGCCGCAGTCGCCGCGTCTGGCGCCAAAGCGATGCAGGACATGGGCAAGGTCATGGCGCTGCTCAAACCCAAGCTTGCCGGCCGCGCCGATATGGCCAAGGTGTCAGCCATCGTGAAAGCCAAGCTGGGCAGCTAGAACGACGACCTGTGGGAGGGGCGCTCTCGCCCCGATCGATGATAAATCCAACCACCTAACGGCCCGAGGGCGGGCCTCCTACAAAACCGTTTTTCCCTTGCGTTTGGGCCTAAATGGCCTATAAATAAGGCAGATTCCCCAGGCATGGATGCCGGGGAAAGTTTTTTTCAGCCCCTAGTTGGACACCAAGCGCGCGTGATACCCGATTCCTTTAAACGCGATTTACTCAATCGCGTCGATATCGTCGATCTCATTCAGCGCCATCTGCAGCTGAAAAAGTCCGGCGCCAACTACAGCGCCTGCTGCCCGTTCCATAGCGAAAAATCGCCCTCGTTCACGGTCAGCCCGACCAAGCAGTTCTATCACTGCTTCGGTTGCGGCGCGCACGGCGATGCGATCGGCTTCCTGATGGAGTATTCCGGCCTGGGCTATGTCGAGGCGATCAAGGAACTGGCGGCGGGCGCCGGCATGACCCTGCCTGATATCGAGCCGCGCTTCGGCAAAAAGAAGGAAGAAACCGGCCCGGACTTGTACGAACTCATGCAGCGCGCCACCCAGTACTACCGCGAGCAACTGAAGGGATCGCCGCGCGCGATCGAATACCTCAAGCGCCGCGGCTTGTCCGGCCGGATCGCGGCGAACTTCGGCATCGGTTACGCGCCCGACGGTTGGCAAAACCTGCAGGCAGTGTTTCCCGATTACGACGACAAGAGCCTCAAAGCGGTGGGGCTGGTGATCGAAAACGATGCGGGCAAACGCTACGACCGTTTCCGCGACCGCATCATGTTCCCTATCATCAACCAGCGCGGCTTCGTCGTCGGTTTCGGTGGGCGCATCGTCGACGCGGGAGAGCCGAAATACCTCAACTCACCGGAGACGCCGCTGTTCGAGAAGGGGCGCGAACTCTACGGGCTGCCGCAGGCCCGTCAGGCGATACGCGATACCGGCCGTGTACTGGTGGTCGAAGGCTATATGGATGTGGTGGCGCTGGCGCAGCACGGCGTCGAGTACGCGGTGGCGACGCTGGGCACGGCGACCACGCCGGTGCACGTGCAAAAGCTGCTGCGCCAGGCCGACGAAATCGTGTTCAGCTTCGACGGCGATGCGGCGGGCAGGAAAGCGGCCTGGCATGCCTTGGAGGTAAGCCTGCCGGCCACGCTCGATCAGAAGACGATACGCTTCCTGTTCCTGCCCGAAGGCGAGGACCCGGACAGCTATGTGCGCAGCCAGGGCAAGGCGGCGTTCGAGGACTTGGCCGGACGCGCCGAGCCGCTCTCCGCCTATTTGCTGAACCAGCTGCGCGCGCGCGTGGACACGAACACCGCTGAAGGCCGTTCGCGCCTGGTGCACGATGCCAAGCCCTTGCTCAAGAGCGTCGCCGCAGCGGGCCTGCAGTTGCAGTTGCTGAAGCAGGTGGCGGACATTGCCGGCATGACCCAGCAGGAAGTCGAGCGCCTGTGCGAACTGCGCCGCAGCCAGCCGGGACCATGGCAGCGCCCCGCGCCCGCCAAAACTGCACGCGCGGCGGTAAAGAGTTTTGAACTGAGCCTGCTGAAGTGTGTCTTAATTAAGCCGGCGCTCGCGGCCGAATTGTCCGCCGACATCATCCATGGCGAGAGCGTCGAGGCGAAAACCCTGCTCGCGCTCGGCGATTATGTGCGCGCCAACCCCGACGCCAGTTCCGAAGTGATGTTGATCGACCACTTCCGCGGCAGCCCCTACGAGATGCTGATCAGGCAGGTCCGTTCGGAACTCCTGTCGCTGGCGCTTTCGCCGGAGGATGCAGAGGGTGAATTTCGCGACGCGCTGCCGCGGCTGGAACGCCAGCGCGTACACGAGGAGCTGAACGAGTTGCAGCGCAAGAGCAAGGCAGGGTCGCTCAGTCCTGCGGATATCGAATTGATGAACGCGCTGACCAAACGCCTGGGCGCAATGGATCAACGCCCGGGGACGAACAGGCCTGTGGTATAATTTACGGCTTTTTTCCAATACTTCACCGACTTAGGACAAGCTCATGGCAGCACATCAAGCCAAGAAATCCACCGCAGCGGCAAAAGCGAAGACCACCAAGGCCAAGGCCGCGCACAAGCACGCCTCGCCGCGCAAGAATAAGCCTGCGGCGGGCGCAAAACCTCTGTCCAAGACCAAGCCGATGACCAAGGCCCGGCCCTTGACCAAGGCGAAGTCCCCAGCCAAGTCCAAGCCGCTGGCGAAGAAGGCCAAGCCTGCGACTGCAGCCAGGCCCGCGGCTAAATCTGCGGCGCGGCCAACTGCGCCGGCCAAGACCAAACCGCCCGTCGGCAAGGTTCAGGCGGCTGACAAGGACAAGGCTGCCGCAGCCAAACCAGCCTCAACGGGCGAGCCGGTTGCAGCGAAGCCACAACAGTCGGCCAAGCAAATCGCCAGACAGATCGCCAAGCAACAGGCGGCGAAACTCACGGCGAAGCAGAAGGCGGATCTGCGCAAAGGCGAGCAGAAGCCGGAGGACGTGGAGGCGCGGCGCACGCGGCTGAAGAATCTGATCAAACTGGGCAAGGAGCGCGGCTTCCTCACCTATTCCGAAATCAACGATCACCTGCCCGACGACCTGGTGGACGCGGAGCAGATCGAATCCATCATCACCACCTTCAGCGATATGGGCATCCAGGTCTACGACATGGCGCCGGATGCGGAATCGCTGCTGATTTCCGAGAACGCACCGGCGGCGGTCCCCGATGAAGATGCCGAAGAAGAAGCCGAGGCCGCGCTGTCCACGGTCGACCCCGAGTTCGGCCGTACCACTGACCCGGTGCGTATGTACATGCGCGAGATGGGCTCGGTCGAACTGCTGACGCGCGAGGGCGAGATCGAGATCGCCAAGCGCATCGAAGACGGCTTGAAGCACATGGTCCAGGCGATTTCCGCCTGCCCGACCACCATCGCCGAAATTCTCGCGCTCGCCGGCAAGGTGGCGCGCGACGAGATGCGCATCGACGAGCTGGTCGACGGGCTGGTCGATCCGAACGCCAAGGGCGAACCGGAGGCCGAACTCTCCGAAGCGGCAGTCGAGGAAGAGGAAGAGGAAGAAGAGGAACTCGACGAGGAGGCGCAAAACGCGGCGATCACTGCGAGCCTGCAGCAGCTCAAGGAAGATGCGCTCGCGCGCTTCGACGTCATCCACCGCCTGTTCGAGAGGAAGAAGTCGGCGCTGGTCAAGCACGGATCGCGCAGCAAAGAGTACCTCAGGATCCGCGACAAAATTTCCGGCGAGCTCATGAACATCCGCTTCTCCGCGCGCATCGTCGAACGCCTGTGCGACTCCCTGCGCAGTCTGGTGGACGAAACACGCCGGCAAGAGCGCCACATCCAGCAACTGTGCGTGACCAAGAGCAGCATGCCGCGGCCGCATTTCATCAAGGTGTTTCCCGGCAACGAGACCAACCTGCGCTGGGTCGGCAACGAGATCGCCGCGCGCCATGCCTATAGCGGCCAGCTGACGCGCTTTCAGCCGGCGATCATGGAAAGCCAGCAGAAGCTGCTCGACCTGCAGGCGAAAATCGGCATTCCGCTCAAGGAGCTCAAGGACATAAACAAGCAGATGTCCACCGGCGAGGCCAAGGCGCGCCGCGCCAAGCGCGAGATGACCGAAGCTAACCTGCGCCTGGT
>CAZRMO010000151.1:0-4552 GCA_964601155.1 uncultured Enterobacteriaceae bacterium | reverse complement strand
TGGCCGGTTGCGGCGGTTGCCCGTACGCACCCAAAGTGGACCCTAGGAAGAAGTCGCATCTTGCGAAAGTCAGCTTTGCGGAACTACAGCCCAGCGCGTACTCCCGGCCATCACCGGCCTGTGGCGATCATTCCCCAAACCAGCCATTGGACCTGCACAGTCACCCCGAAGCGGCCACTGGATCGGCGTCGGCGGAGGCCAGTCTGAGCCAGCAGCCGACCGACATTTACTCACGACGACGATGCGCTTAAGCCAAGACCTCTCACCCTACCGGATGTCCCGCGTCCATGCACTGAACTTCGTCAATTCGCGGTTTCCACCGGTTTTGATTCAGCTCGCCGCTTTGGTAGTGCAGAAGGCCAGAAACTCACTCTCCTGCATCGGCTTGGCAATGAAGTACCCTTGCGCCAGATCACAGCCCACGGCCTGAAGCACATCCCAGTCTGCCTGCGTTTCCACGCCCTCGGCCACGCTTTTGATGTTCAGGCGGCGCGCCATTTCGACGCTCGACTCGACGATGGCGCGCGCCGCAGGATTCGCCGCGCAGCCCGTCACGAAGCCCTGGTCGATCTTAAGCTCGGTGAACGGCGCACGCGTAAATTGGCGCAAACTGGAGAAACCCGTTCCATAGTCGTCAACCGAAAGGCCGAAACCCCGCATGCGCAAGCGGGCGAGGTTTTCCAGCGCGGGCGCAACCTCGGTCATGGCGGCTGTTTCGGTGATCTCAAGAATCATGTGACGCGGATCGAGCCCTGCCGAGCGAACGATCTCGGTGATGCGGTCGGCCAGCTTCGTATCGGCCAACGAGACGACCGAGAGGTTCACCGAAACCGTCAATGCCATTTCGCGCTCGCGCCAGGCGTGGCATGCGCGTGCCGCCTTCTGCAGCATCACCAGCGTAAGTTCGTCGATCTTTCCGCTTTGCTCCAGTGGCGCAATGAACGCAAAGGGGCCGACCAGGCCGTGCTCGGGGTGACGCCAGCGGGCCAGCGCTTCCGCGCCCAGGACCTGCCTCGTCGCCAGCGCCACCTTGGGTTGGAAGAACGGCTCGAACTGTTTCTCCTGCACTCCGTGAAGAATCTGTTCGAGACTAAAGCTCGGGGCATCGGCGGATACGCGCGCGGACTGCGGCTTGGGCAGTTCGTGAAGTGCGATCAGCGTTTCGAGTACTTTGAGCGTCACCGGTTTCTCGATTATGCCGAGCAGGCGCACGCCGTACGCCCGCGCCATTTTCTTCACCGAATTCAGTAGCGAGAGTTCCTGCACGCTGGCGATGATGACCGAGACCGCACTGTTTTCCTGTCCCAAATGCCGCATGAACTCCATGCCGTCCATTTCCGGCATGTCCAGATCGCACACCACTAGATCCACCAGCGCAGCGCCTCGTATCGACGCCAGCGCCTGCTTGCCGTCGCCGGCCTCTAGCACCTCCCGGGCGCCCAGAGATCGCAGCATGCGCGCCACGATCCGGCGCTGGAAATCGTCGTCCTCAACGACCAGCGTGATCAAGCCATCAGCTACGTTCATTTTTGCTCCACGTTTGCGCCGGTCGTTTCGCCAATATGCGCTTCAAGCCGTTCCAGCGCCCGGCGCATCGCCGCCTGCGCCGTCCCCGTGTCCTCTGTGCTGCCTTGGCGCGCGGCACGCTCCATGGATTCACACGCCGCCGCCAGATCGCCTGCGCCCACCATCCGGCTCGAGCCTTTCATCCGATGGGCGATGCGCGCGCAAGCCGGAAGGTCCTGCATGCTCAGCGCCGAGCGCAGTCCGGCGAAATCGGATCGGATCTGGGTCATGAAATCCAGCAGGATCTCCGCCCGTTCGGCGGCGGTTATGCCAATCTTGTCGAGTTCCGCAAAATCGATTGGCGCGATCAGCGCGGCGCCCGATCCCGTATCTGCGGCGTCGTCGGGGCCGGCTGTCGCCGTCGCGGCGGACGGCAGCCACTTCAACAGTATCGCCTTCAATGCGGCCAGCTCGGCCGGCTTGGTCAGAATATCGTCCATGCCCGCGGCGTGACACAGCGCCGCCGCGGCGGGGAGCGCATTGGCGGTCCAGGCGATGATGGGTGTTCGCGGCCGACCGTCCTTCGCTTCGATCTCGCGAACGGCGCGCGAGAAAGCATAGCCGTCCATCTGCGGCATGTTGCAGTCGGTGACGACCAGGTCGATACCGCCGGCCTGCCACAGCGTAAGCGCCTCCCGGCCATCCACGGCCGTCTGCACGCGCAGCCCCAGCGCCGCGATCTGGCGCGCCAGCAACCCGCGATTGGTTGGGTGATCGTCCACCGCCAACACCAGCGGGCCTGCGCCGGGCGCGCCGGCTGCGAGTATGGGCGCGACCGCTGGCGTTGCCTCGCCCCCGAGTTCAACCGGTGCGGCGTCGGAGATCGGCAGCGTGAACGTCACACTCATCGTGGTGCCCTCGCCCGGCGCGCTTTTCACCGCGATGGTGCCGCCCATCATCTCCGCCAGTCGGCGGCTGATCGATAAGCCGAGGCCGGTTCCGCCATACAGGCGCGCGGTGACCGCGCCTGCCTGCTCGAACGGCTGAAACAAGCGCTGCTGCACTTCCGGCTCGATACCGATGCCGGTATCCTTCACCGACAGGCACACGGTGTCGGCGCCGCCTCCCCGCCCGAGCAACTCCGCCCGGACTTCCACGTACCCATTGGCGGTGAACTTGAGTGCGTTGCTGACGAAGTTGTTGAGGATCTGCGATAGCCGCAGCGAATCGGCCAGCAGTGACGGACTGATGCGTGGGTCCACGCTCTGCTTCAGCGTGAGATCATTGGCGCTCGCCACCGCATGATAGGTATTCAGCACTCGACGCAGGAGTTGCGCGATGGACACGGGCTCCAACCGGATTTCGAGCTTCCCCGCCTCCATTTTCGCATGGTCCAGAACATCGTCGATGACGCGGACTAGACTGCGCCCAGAATCCCGCGCGATCTGCAGCGAGTCGCGCTGCTCGCCGTCGAGCCGCGACAGGCCGAGCAACTCCAGCATGCCCAGCAAGCCGTTGAGCGGCGTGCGGATCTCGTGGCTCATGGTGGCAAGAAATTCGCTTTTCGTCAGGGCCAGGCGTTCGGCCGACTCGCGCGCTTCGTCCAGTGACGTTCGCATCGAGAACTCCTTGCGCAGAACGTACTCGCGCCACCAACCGATGGCTGCCGACAGAATGAACAGCGTGACCACGTGATAGGACCAGTAGGCGAGCTCGCCGGCCGAATGGCCCGCGCTAGCCCACATCGCCAATTCGAACGCAGCCAGGATCAGCAGGCCGGCCACGAGCGCGTAGCGGAACTGGACGCCGAGGATGACGAAGCAGTAGAGCTCCAGGAAGGTGAAGTTGAGGATGCCCACCCACGATTTGAGACCCATCCCGCCTTCGGCGTCGATGAGGAGCAGGACCCAGAACAGGGAAAACGCCATGGCAACGATGAAGCCGGCCATCACGGATTGCCAGTGCCTTCTCGCGAAACGCGTGAAGGAATAGGCCAGTCCCACGCCGAGCACAGGCAGGCAGATTTCAAGTCGGAGAAAATTCGCCACCACGCCCGGATAGGCGATGTAATCGACAAGAAAATCGCCGAACACCAGCAACAGGCCCATCGCGAGGCTGGCCTGCGCGTAGCGATAGTAGGACTCGACGTAGTGGTCGACAAACCGCTTTTCGTACTCCGCGGGGGAGAATGCGAGCATCGCCCGCAGTTCGAGCCGTGCCGGGATGGTCTTGTCCATTAGCGCATTCCGCTCAGGCTGTCGCCAGGGCGAACGCGGGATGCGCCAGGTCACGCGGTCCGCTGGCGGGCGCTGTAACAGGCTCGCGCAGCAGGCAGGTGAAATGGTCCGCGGGCATCGGCCGGCCAAACAGATAGCCTTGCAGGACCTGGCAACCTTGCCCGCGCCGGACGCATCTGGTGTCGCGGTAGAAAACGCCAGAACATGTATTGATTGCACGCATCAGCGGACTCCCAAAACTTACGCGTGTCCCCGGAGGCCGGTCACGCATCTAGAATCGCGGGAAAAGCGCGGGGAAAAACCGGGCCGGCGGATCTGGCAGAAACGGCGGCTATTCTTCAGCTAAGGCGATGTATTACGCTTATCTACTGTCGATGTATGTGCGGCAGGCAACATAGGCCGCCGTGGCGCTCGGACGCGGGGGGCCGACGCCAGAGGTTTGGCCTTGATCATTTCGACAGGCGCCGTTTTGCTCAGCAGATGGCCGCACATTGGATAATGTTTCACGCCATGCCGTCCGCAGCCCCAAGAGCTTCTTTTGGGACGTTGGGCTGCAGTGGAAGCATTTAGCCAACTAGGCGCATTCGTTTGCAGCGAGTGAATGTGACGGGTCCACTGCGGAAATTGGGCGATTTCGTACGCAAACCTACCAGCCGGCTACCCGGTTTGCATCTTGGGCCAATCGCCAGCGCCCGATAAGGCCGATCAAGAAACGCAGAGCAGTCATCCTCACGCCTCGGCTGTCGAGCGTGTACCGGACTCCCAATTCAACAACTACTTTGCCTTGCGAGCGGCCGGATGTGGCCGGG
>CAZRMO010000150.1:0-4756 GCA_964601155.1 uncultured Enterobacteriaceae bacterium | reverse complement strand
TCAAACGTTTCATGGGGCGCGGGCTGAAAGACGTCGCCAACGCCGAGAACTGCCCTTACGATTTTCTGGATTCTCCCGGCATGGTGCAGTTGCGCACCTGCGCCGGCGTGAAAAGTCCGGTGGAAATTTCGGCTGATATCCTGCGCACGCTTGGCGCGCGCGCGCAGGCCGCACTCGGCGGCGAACTGCTCGGCGCGGTGATCACCGTCCCGGCCTATTTCGACGACGCGCAGCGCCAGGCGACCAAGGACGCGGCGCGGCTCGCCGGTCTGAACGTGCTGCGCCTGCTGAACGAACCCACCGCCGCAGCAATCGCCTACGGACTCGACAATGCGGCCGAAGGCGTGTACGCCGTGTTCGACCTTGGCGGCGGCACCTTCGATATTTCCATCCTGCGCCTGTCCAAGGGCGTGTTCGAGGTGCTTTCGACCAATGGCGACGCCGCGCTCGGGGGCGACGACTTCGATCACCGCGTATTTTGCTGGATCGTGGAGCAGGCGCGGCCGGCGCCGCTGTCGGACGAGGACACGCGCCTGTTGCTCACTGAGGCGCGCGAGGCGAAAGAACATCTGAGCTGTCACAACGAGGCGCGCATCACCACGCGGCTGGGCACGGGCGAACTCGTCGACTGCACCCTGCCGCTGAAAACCTATGCCGAGGTCACGCGCACTCTGGTGCAGAAGACGATCGCGCCGGTGAAAAAGGCCTTGCGCGATGCCGGCCTGACGGTGGAGGACATTAACGGGGTGGTGATGGTCGGCGGCGCGACGCGCCTGCCGCAGATACAGCAGGCTGTGGCCGAGTTTTTCAAGCAGGCGCCGCTCAACAACCTGGACCCGGACAAAGTGGTGGCGCTGGGCGCCGCGATCCAGGCCGACGTACTCGCTGGCAACCGCGCCGCCGGTGACGACTGGCTGCTGCTCGACGTGATTCCGCTGTCCCTGGGGCTCGAGACCATGGGCGGCCTGGTGGAGCGCATCATCCCGCGCAATTCCACCATTCCCATCGCCCGCGCGCAGGAGTTCACCACCTTCAAGGACGGGCAGACGGCAATGGCCGTCCATGTGGTGCAGGGCGAGCGCGAACTGGTGTCGGACTGCCGCTCGCTTGCGCGCTTCGAGCTGCGCGGCATTCCGCCGATGGTTGCAGGGGCGGCGCGCATCCGCGTCACCTATCAGGTGGATGCCGACGGCCTGTTGTCGGTATCGGCGCGCGAGGCGACGACCGGCGTCGAAGCCGCGATCGCGGTGAAACCGTCCTACGGCCTGTCGGACGAACAGATCGCGCAGATGCTGCGCGATTCGGTGGCCCACTCCGGCGACGATGCGCAGGCGCGCGCGCTCAACGAGCAGCGCGTGGAAGCGAGGCGCATGATCGAGGCGGTCACGGCGGCGCTGGCCGCCGATGCCGACCTGCTCGCGCCGGCGGAAATTGCCGATATCCGCGCTGCGCTGGATGCGCTTGCCGGCGTGGCGGCCGGCGACGACCGCCGCGAGATAACGAACGCGCTGGAGCGCGTCAACAAGATCACCGAGCCGTTCGCCGCGCGCCGCATGGACCGTTCCATCCACCAGGCGTTCACGGGCAAGAAGCTAGAGGACATGAAGATCTGACCATGCCGACCATTACGGTATTGCCGCACGAGGAACTGTGCCCGGAGGGCGCGCTGATCGACGCCAAGCCGGGCATGTCGATTTGCGACAATCTGCTGCAGAACGGCATCGAGATCGAACACGCCTGCGAAAAATCCTGCGCCTGCACCACCTGCCACGTGGTGATACGCGAGGGCTTCGAGTTGCTAGCGCAGTCGGAGGAAAAGGAGGACGATCTGCTCGACCGTGCCTGGGGGCTGGAGCCCAGTTCGCGCCTGTCGTGCCAGGCGCTGATGCCCGATAGCGACCTGGTCATAGAAATCCCCAAATACACCATCAACATGGTCAGCGAAGGCAGCCACTGAAATGAAATGGACCGACGTCAACGAAATCGCGATCGCGCTGGCGGAGAAGCATCCTGAGGTCGACGCTCAGTACGTGCGCTTTACCGATCTGCATCGGTGGGTGATGGAGTTGGAGGGCTTCGACGACGATCCCGGGCACAGCGGCGAGAAAATACTCGAAGCGATCCAACTGGCCTGGATCGACGAGGCTAACTAAAATACCCAGTATGGCGAAGGACAAGGCGGGAAAAACGAAGACCCGCTTGTTCTCCGGTCTCCTGTTGTGCTCGGCATCAGTCGCCTGATGTCTGGTGGTCGCGACCTGCTCGGGAGCAAGTTCTCCGATCGGTTCAGGCAAACAGGTTCAGCACGCCGTCCAGGCCGGCGTGATCGAGCGCGTAGTCGGCCTTGTCGCGCGCGACCGGCTTCGCGCGGTAGGCGATGGACACGCCGGCTTCGGCCATCATTGCAAGGTCGTTGGCGCCGTCGCCTATGGCGATGGTTGCTTCCTTTGCTATTCCCAGTTCCGTGCGCAAGTCGCGCAGCTTCGCCGCTTTCGCTGCGGCGTCCACGATGTTGCCGGTGACCCTGCCGCTGAGGCGGCCGCCTTCGATCTCGAGCTCGTTGGAGATGCTGTAGTTTAGATCCAGCCGAGCTTTCAGGCGATCGGTGAAGAAGCTGAAGCCGCCCGAGACCAGCAGCGTTTTAAGTCCGGCGCCGTGGATCGCGGCGAGCAGGGCCTCGGCGCCTGGCGACAGCCGCAGGCGCTCGTGGTACACGCGCGCCAGGGCCTCCTGTTCGAGGCCGCGCAGCAAGGCGACGCGGCGCTGCAGGCTTTGCGCGTAATCCAGCTCGCCCGACATCGCGGCGGCGGTGATGGTCGAGACCTCGGCTTTGACCCCTGCGAGGTCCGCCACTTCGTCAATGCATTCTATGGTGATCAGCGTCGAGTCCATGTCGATCGCCAGCAGGCGCATGTCCGCCAGCTTGCGCGCCTCCGGCACGAAGGCGAAGTCCAGTTCTGCGCGGGCGCAGTACTCGGCAACGCCGGGTCGCTGTTGCGCTCCGCTCAGCCGCCATGCCGTGGCGCCCAGGCGCTCGATTCCCTGTGCGCCCGCCAGCTGCGAGAGTTGCCGCAGAGCGTCATCGGGGAGGGCGGCACCCTGGATTACGAGGTTCATGTGCTGCCCGCCGTCGCGACGGCTCCGGCGGCGGATGCCGGCTGCATCGCCCCACGCAGGATTTTCAGCAGATCCTTGACCGTCTGCACCCGCGGCGCCAGGTCTTCGCTCGGCGTTTGCACCCTGAGTTTGCTCGGCCCGGACAGTTTCCAGTGGCGGTGGCGCTGCAGCAGCTGCATGAAGCGCGCCCCGTCCAGCGGCGGCTGGTCGATGAACTGCAGTTGGATCGCATCGCCGCTGGCGTCGATGCGCGCCACGCCCAGCGCGTGTGCGGCGATGCGCAGGCGGTGCGATTCGAGCAGCGCCTGCGCCGCTTCGGGTGCGGGACCGAAGCGGTCGATCAGCTCCTCCTGCATCACGTCGAGTGCGTCCGCCGCTTCGCAGTTGGCGAGGCGCTTGTACAGCGTCAGGCGCTCGTTCACATCGCTGCAATAGTCGCACGGCAGCAGCGCCGGCAGGTGCAGGTTGATTTCAGTGGTGATCGCCAGCGGCGCAGACAGGTCCGGTTCCTTTCCCGCTTTGAGCGAGCGCACCGCGTGGTTGAGCATGTCGGCATAGAGATTGAAGCCGATTTCCTGCATTTCGCCCGATTGCGATTCGCCCAGGACCTCGCCCGCGCCGCGGATCTCGAGGTCGTGCATGGCGAGGAAAAAGCCCGAACCGAGTTCGTCCATCATCTGGATCGCTTCCAGGCGCTTTTTCGCCAGCGCCGACAGCGCTTCTTCGGCGGGGACCAGCATGTAGGCATACGCCTGATGATGCGAGCGGCCGACGCGGCCGCGCAGCTGGTGCAGCTGCGCCAGGCCGAACTTGTCGGCGCGGTTGATCAGCATGGTGTTGGCGGTGGGAATGTCGATGCCGGTCTCGATGATGGTGGTGCAAAGGAGCAGGTTATAGCGCTGCTGGTGGAATTCGCGCATGGCGCGTTCGAGTTCGCGCTCGCGCATCTGCCCGTGCGCCACGACGATGCGCGCCTCGGGCAGCAGCTGCGCCAGCTTCGTATGCATGTTCTCTATGGTCTGCACTTCATTGTGCAGGAAATAGATCTGCCCGCCGCGCTTCAGTTCGCGCAGCACCGCCTCGCGGATCACGCCCTTGCTTTCGCGGCTGATGAAGGTCTTGATCGCCAGGCGCTTTTGCGGCGCGGTGGCGATGACCGAGAAATCGCGCAGGCCTTCGAGCGACATCGCCAGGGTGCGCGGAATCGGCGTCGCGGTGAGCGTGAGCACGTCGACCTCGGCGCGCAGCGCCTTGAGCGCTTCCTTCTGGCGCACGCCGAAGCGATGCTCCTCGTCGATGATGACCAGGCCCAGGCGCGCAAACTTGATGTCGCGCTGCAGCAGCTTGTGCGTGCCGATGGCGATGTCGACCGAGCCGTCGGCCAGCGCCTTGACGTTCTGCGTCTGCTCCTTGGCGGTGCGAAAGCGCGACAACTGTGCGATCTTGACCGGCCACTCGTCCGCAATCTGCGCGAAGCGGTCGGAGAAGGTCTGGAAGTGCTGCTCGGCGAGCAGCGTGGTCGGAGTGAGAACGGCGACCTGCTTGCCGCCGCAGACCGCGACGAAGGCCGCGCGCAGCGCCACTTCGGTCTTGCCGAAGCCGACGTCGCCGCAGATCAGGCGGTCCATCGGCTTGCCCG
>CAZRMO010000149.1:2274-4921 GCA_964601155.1 uncultured Enterobacteriaceae bacterium | reverse complement strand
GTTGCTTCGGCAAGGGCCGCCAGTTCTTCGCGCGTATTGATGTTGCAAAAAGCCTCGGCCTGGTCGTCGAAATTCACTTCGACCACGTCCAGGCTCGCATACCAGGCGTCGACTTTGCGCCCCCCGCCCTTGAGGAAATTGGTGAGGTGCTCGATCACGCCGCGCCGGACAAGGCAGAACACCGGGTAGGGCTGCGTGCCGATCTTGGCCACGGCGAGATCGGCGCCGGATTCCTCGAGCCGCGTCATCAGGCGTTGGATCAGGTCCGTCGGCAGAAACGGCGAATCGCAGGGTACCGACGCCAGATACGGACGGCGCGACACCGACAAGCCTGCGTGCAATCCGGCGAGCGGGCCGGCGAAATTGCCGATGGCGTCGCTGACCACGCGCACGCCGAAGGTTTTGTATGCGTCGTGGTTCTGGTTGGCGCTGATGATGATGCCGCCGACCTGCGGCGCGAGGCGTTCGTAGACGTGGTCGACCAGACGCTTGCCGCGGAAAAGCTCCAGCCCCTTGTCGATATTGCCCATGCGCCGGGCCAGGCCGCCGGCGAGGATCAGTCCGGTGACATTGTCGTTGCTATGATCGGCCTTGCCGGGTCCGGTGCTCACGCGGTTTCCGCCTATGCGATTGCGGTCGGGTAGACCGGTTTGACGAAGCGCTGTTTGCCGGTGAACAGCAGGTAATGGCGGCCGGTGGCGCGGCCCAGCATGGTGATGCCGATTTTCTGTGCGATCGTGTGGCCCATCTGCGTCAGGCCGGAGCGCGATACCAGGAACGGAATCGACATCTGCGCCGCCTTGATCACCATTTCCGAGGTCAGCCGTCCGGTGGTGTAGAAGATCTTGTCCGAGCCGTCGATGTCCTCCAGCCACATTTGCCCGGCGATCGCATCCACCGCATTGTGCCGGCCTACGTCTTCGACAAAGCTCAGGATGCGGCTCGCGCCGTTCTCGTTGGTCGCCAGCGCGCAGCCGTGCACCGCGCCGGCGGACTTGTAGATCGTTTCATGGTGGCGCACCTGGTCCATCAGCGCATACAGCGTCGCTTCCGACAGCCGAACGTCATCGCGCAGCTTCACGCGGTCGATTTCTTCCATCAGGTCGCCGAACACGGTGCCCTGGCCGCAGCCGGTGGTGACGGTGCGCTTTTTCATTTTGTCTGTCATGCCCTTGATGCGCGCGCGTGCCTCGGCACCCGTGGTTTTGCGCGTGGTCACGACCACGGAGTCGGTTTCCCAGTCCACCTGCACTGCGGCGACCTCATCGATCGACTGCAGCAAGCGCTGATTGCGCAGGTAGCCGACCGCCAGCGCTTCGGGCGCCTGGCCCAGGGTCATCAGGGTGACGATCTCGCGCTTGTCCAGGTAGAGCGTTAGCGGATTTTCGCCGGCAATGGCGGTGGGCACCATCTCCGCGCGTTCGTTGATCGCTTCGACTTGGAACGTAAGCGGGCGGCTGGCGCGGCTTATTTCGGGGCGAGGGTACGGCTTCATGGCAAATTCGTCGTCTGGCGCAAGCGCGGGCATGGCGGCATCGTCAGCCGCCGATGTAGGACATTTCGATCTTGCGCTGTTTCGCCGTTTCGGCAGTGCGGATCTCGGAGTAGCGGTCGTCGCGCGCGCCCCACACGGCGGCGATGGCAGCGCGGATTTCCGCATCCGATTTCCCCTCCCGCAGCAGGGCGCGAAAGTCGTAGCCCGAAGTGGCGAACAGGCAGGTGTAGAGCATGCCTTCGGTGGAGATGCGCGCACGGGTGCAGGAGCGGCAGAACGCCTGGGTCACCGAGGAGATGACGCCGATCTCGCCCGAGCCGTCGCGGTAGCGCCAGCGCTCGGCGACTTCGCCCGGGTAATTGGGATCGATCGCTTCGAGGGGCATGTCTGCGGATATCATGCGGATGATCTCGCGCGAGGGAATTACCTCGTCCATGCACCAGCCGTTGGTCGCGCCCACGTCCATGAATTCGATGAAACGCAGCACGTGGCCCGAGCCCTTGAAGCGGCGGGCCATCGGCAGGATCGAATGTTCGTTCACGCTGCGCTTCACCACCATGTTGATCTTTACCGGCGCGAGGCCTGCCGCATCCGCGGCGTCGATGCCTGCAAGCACCTTGGCTACCGGAAAGTCGGCATCGTTCATGGCCATGAACGTCGGATCGTCCAGCGCATCCAGGCTCACGGTAACGCGGCGCAATCCCGCGTCCTTCAGCGCGCGCGCTTTTCGCTCCAGCAAGGTGGCGTTGGTCGTAAGCGTGAGCTCGACGCGCTCGCCGTTGGGCAGCGTCAGCGCGGCCAGCATTTCGATCAGGCGTTCGACGTTTTTGCGCAGCAGTGGTTCACCGCCGGTGAGGCGGATTTTTTCAATGCCGTGGTCGACGAATATCTTGGCCAGCCGCGTTATTTCTTCGAAGGACAGCAGCTCGCTGTGCGCGAGGTAGGGGTAGTCCTTGCCGAACACTTCCTTCGGCATGCAGTAGACGCAGCGGAAATTGCAGCGGTCGGTGACCGAAATGCGCAAGTCGCGCAGGCTGCGGCCGAGGCGGTCGCGGACCGGGCCCGCGAGCGCCTCGGGCGGCCGCGGCAGCGGCTTGTGCCGTCCCGCGTCGACCAGCGCGATAACCCTTTCTGTCATGTGGCTTATTCCGA
>CAZRMO010000149.1:0-2174 GCA_964601155.1 uncultured Enterobacteriaceae bacterium | reverse complement strand
TGTGCGACTGCAACCGGACCATGGCGCTGGACGCCAAGGCTTTGGCGGCGGCGTTGAAGCTGGGCGCGACCATCGCGGTGCATACCGAATTGTGCCGGCGGGAAGTCGGCGCTTTTCACGCCGCTCTGGAGAGCGGGGATTGCCTAGTGGCCTGTACCCAGGAGGCGCCGCGGTTCACCGAACTCGCGGAGCGGGCCGGCGCAAAGCATGCGCTCAAATTCGTCAACATCCGAGAGACCGCTGGCTGGTCCAAGGAATCGAAAAACGCCACGCCCAAGATCGCGGCGCTGCTCGCCATGGCGATGCTGCCGGACCCGGATCCTGTGCCCAGCGTCAGCTACCGCTCCGGTGGCCGGTTGCTGATCATTGGCCCGGCAGGCGTCGCCGTGCCCTGGGCGGAGCGGCTCAAGGACCGGCTTGAAGTGCGCGTGCTCGCCGTCGAGGGCGCGGGAGCCGAGGGCGCGGGCGGCGAGCTCCCGCCGGTGCGCAGCTACCCGGTCTGGTCGGGAAAGTTGAAATCGCTCAAGGGCTATCTGGGCGCGTTCGAGCTCGCATGGGAGCAGACCAACGCAATCGACCTGGAAGCGTGCACGCGCTGCAATGCCTGCATTCACGCCTGTCCGGAGCAGGCGATAGATTTCAGCTACCAGATCGACATGGCAAAGTGCATGTCCCACCGCGCCTGCGTCAAAGCCTGCGGCGACATCGGCGCCATCGATTTCGAACGTATGGAGCGCACGCGCAGTGAACGCTTCGATCTGGTGTTCGATCTGGGCGCTGAGCCCTGCGTCAAGCTGGCGCAGCCGCCGCAGGGCTATCTCGCCCCGGGCCACGATCCGCTGGAACAGGCGCTCGCCGCGGGGCAACTCGCGCAGATGGTGGGAGAGTTCGAGAAGCCGAAATTCTTCGCCTACGATTCCAGCATTTGCGCACACAGCCGCTCGGCCAAGGCGGGCTGCAACAATTGCATCGATACCTGTTCGACTGGCGCGATTGCGGCCGACGGCGATTTTGTCAAAGTCGAACCGCGGCTATGCATGGGCTGCGGCGGCTGCGCCACTGTGTGTCCTTCGGGCGCGATCACCCATATCTATCCGCGCGTGTCCGATCTGGGCAGGCGGCTCAAGACCGTACTGGGCACTTATCGCGGCGCAGGCGGCAAGGACGCATGCCTTCTGTTCCACAATGCTGGGGCCAGCCGCGAGCTGATCGCAAAGCTCGGCCGCCGCGCGCAGCCGGGAAAAGGCGGCGGCCTGCCGGCGCGGGTGATTCCGCTGGAAGTCCATAGTGTCGCCGCGCTCGGCATGGATACGCTGTTGGGTGCGCTCGCCTACGGCGCCAGCCAGGTGGTGCTGCTTGCCGACGAACAGGAGGCTGACGAGTACGGCCCCGCGGTGGAACAGCAAATGCGCCATGCCCAAACGATCGTGAGCGCGCTGGGCTACACCGGAACACACTTCATGCTGCTCGCGAGCGCGGATGCGAGCGAGCTGGAGCGCGCGGTCTGGGCGCTGCGGCCGGCCCGCACCGTAGCCGAAACGGCCGGTTTCAACCTGAGCCAGGACAAGCGCAACACGCTGGAATTTGCGCTCGAGCACCTGGCGCGCCTGGCGCCCGTGCGGCAGCAGGAAATTGCGCTTGAGGCCGGCGCGCCTTGGGGCCAGGTCAAGGTCAACCGCGACAGCTGCACGCTGTGCATGGCCTGCGTCGGCGCCTGCCCGGCCTCGGCCCTGGTCGACGGACGCGATCAGCCTGTGCTCAAATTTATCGAGCGCAACTGCGTTCAATGCGGCCTGTGCGCGAACACCTGCCCGGAGAATGCGATCACGCTCGCGCCGCGCCTGCTGCTCGGATCGCAGGCCAAGGCGGAGCAGTTGCTGCACGAGGCGGTTCCGTTCAATTGCGTGCGCTGCGGCACGCCGTTCGGCAACAAGCAGATGATAGACAACATGGTGGGCAAGCTGGCCAAGCATCCGATGTTCGCCGACGGCGGGTTGAAACGACTGCAGATGTGTGCCGATTGCCGCGCTATCGACATGATGGAAAACAAGGGCGAACAGAACGCATCCGGCGTCAAGTCATGAGTACCCGGTTCGCCGCACCGGTTGTCATTGCATGATTTGCTATATTCCCTCTACCAGCAGCATGTTCATCGTCGCCGCGCCGAGTCGTGC
>CAZRMO010000148.1:0-4928 GCA_964601155.1 uncultured Enterobacteriaceae bacterium | reverse complement strand
TGACGAAGCGCGTCTGCGGCATCGGGCCCTCGACCGCGTCGACCAGCAGCAGCACACCGTCCACCATCGACAGCACGCGCTCGACCTCGCCACCGAAGTCGGCGTGGCCCGGCGTGTCGACGATGTTGATATGCGTGCCTTCATAGGTGACGGCGCAGTTCTTGGAGAGGATGGTGATGCCGCGCTCACGCTCGAGGTCATTGGAGTCCATCACCCGCTCCTGCACGTGCTGGTAAGCGGCGAAGGTCCCGGACTGCCGCAGCAGTTTGTCGACCAGGGTGGTCTTGCCGTGGTCGACGTGAGCGATAATGGCGATATTGCGAATTGGGCGGGTCATAAGGAAGGCAGTCTAAAGAGAATTGCAGCTCGTGTCGCGAACCGGCACGAGAGCATAAGCTGCCCCCGCCTGATCTTGCTCGAACCTGGGTTGAGATACCTGAACTGGAGCTGCCTCGGAGGCGGCTTTGGAAGGCCAGAAAATTCAACATGTTAGCATATTTGGCGCGATTTGGCCCAATTTTCAGGCATGCCGACGCGTGCCGGTGCCCTTATGCGGTATTTATATTTTAATAAACAGTTAGTTATGCATCATCTCCCGGATAACAGGAACTAGCATTTGACGCACCTTCACGCCAAGCTCGACACGCCCTTCGCTTTGGTCGGAATCCGCACCGAGGGCGACGCCTTGGCCGAAATCGTCTATCTGCCGCGCAGCGCGGGCACTCTGGCCCCGGCCAACGCGCTCGCCGAGCAGGCCTGTGCGCAGATCGAAAAATATGCCGCCGACCCGGGCTACCGTTTCAAGCTGCCGCTGAAGCAAATCGGCACCGCGTTCCAGCGCCGCGTATGGGAGCAAATCGCGGCGATTCCCTGCGGCGAAACCAGGACCTATGGCGATCTAGCACGCCTGCTGCGCAGTGCGCCGCGCGCGGTCGGCCAGGCCTGCGGCACGAATTATTTTCCGCTGGTGATCCCCTGCCACCGCGTGGTCGCGGCCAAGGGCCTGGGCGGCTTTGCCCATGCGAGCGGCGGCTACCTGATCGACGTCAAGCGCCGGCTGCTGGTGCATGAACTGGATGCGGCATGAGGCGCGCGGCCGTCTCCGCTCCGCCGCATGCCGCAAACGCCATGACAGCGAGCGACGCCGCCTTGCTGGACGAGTTCTGCGACCATCTCTGGCTGGAGGACGGTCTGTCCAAGAACACGCTAGAGGCCTACCGGCGCGATCTCACGCTGTTCGGCGACTGGCTCGCGCGCGAACGTATGCGCGGACTGTTCGACACGCGCGAGGAGGATCTGTCGGCGTATTTCGCCTTCCGCTATACCCAGGCGAAGTTGCGCGCGAGCTCGCAGGCGCGGCTGCACTCCAGCCTCAAGCGTTTTTTCCAGTACGCCCTGCGCGAGAACAAGATCGAGGCCGATCCCACGATAAGGCTGGACACGCCGAAAAAGCCGCAGCGCTTTCCCAAGTCGCTTACCGAATACGACGTGGAGGCGCTGCTCGCCGCGCCCGACGTAGAGTCCGCGCTGGGCCTGCGCGATCGCGCCATGCTGGAGATGCTCTACGCCACCGGGCTGCGCGTGTCGGAGCTGGTGGCACTGAAGCTGATCGAGATCAACCAGGACATGGGCGTGGTGCGCGTGTTCGGCAAGGGCAGCAAGGAGCGCATGGTGCCCATGGGCGAGGAGGCCTCGGCCTGGCTCACGCGCTATCTCAAGGAGGGACGGCCGCAGCTG
Organism: uncultured Enterobacteriaceae bacterium; assembly: GCA_964601155.1. Classification (GTDB taxonomy): domain Bacteria; phylum Pseudomonadota; class Gammaproteobacteria; order Burkholderiales; family SG8-39; genus 2-12-FULL-64-23. The sequence continues at coordinate 3,191 of CAZRMO010000148.1, read as the reverse complement.
CTGCGGCGCGCGCAGTCAGACGCGGCATTCGTCACCGCGCGCGGCGCGGCGATGACGCGCCAGGCGTTCTGGTATCTGCTCAAAAGGCATGCGCGCACGGCGGTCCCGGGCAAACCGATGTCGCCGCACACGCTGCGCCATGCCTTCGCCACCCACCTCCTGAACCACGGCGCCGACCTGCGCGTAGTGCAGATGCTGCTCGGCCATGCGGATATCTCGACCACCCAGATCTATACGCACGTGGCGCGCGAGCGCCTGAAGCTATTGCACCAGAAGCACCATCCGCGCGGATAGACAGGCACGCGCTGCGCACCGATTACGATGAGCAAGAAAGAACATGTTTCGGAGACCCCGGCGACTGCGTTCCTGAAGTCGCACGGCGCACGCTTCACCGAGCATCCCTACGCCTACGAGGCGCACGGCGGGACGGCGGTGTCGGCACGCGAACTGTGCGTGCCCGAGCACGAGGTGGTGAAGACCCTGGTCATGGAGGACGAGACCAAGCGCGCGCTCATCGTGCTGATGCACGGCGACCGCAAGGTCTCGACCAAAAATCTGGCCCGGCAAATCGGCGTGAAGAGGGTGGAGCCGTGCACCCCCGAGGCCGCCAACCGCCATTCCGGATACCTCATCGGCGGCACCTCGCCCTTCGGCACGAGAAAACGCCTGGCGGTATACGTCGAAAAAAGCGTGCTCGGCCTGAAACGGATTTACATCAACGGCGGCAGGCGCGGCTACCTCGTCGGCATCGATCCGGGAGAACTCGTGCGGCTGCTGGGCGCCAAGGCCGTGGAGGTGGCGCTGGAGGACTGAGCCCCGAGCGCGAGCGAACTTGAACTTGAACTTGCAGGAGCGAGCTTGCTCGCTCCTACTTCGTGCCGCGCTCGATGACCACGCCCACACGCCGGGCGTCGCGCTGTGCGCCGATTTTGGCGACGCTGACGCGCACCCAGGGTGCGTGGAATTCGCCGAGCAGGATTTGCGCCACATGCTCGGCCAGGTTTTCCACCAGGCCATAGTGCTGCGCGACCAGGGCGGCGCGGATGCGCGCGATCACCACTGCGTAATCGATGGTGTCTGCGACCTTGCCGCTTTCGAATACGCGCTCGTCGGGCAAGGCAATGTCCAGATCCAGTTCCACCTTCTGGGTGATGGTCTTCTCGCGCTTGTAGATGCCGATGCGCGCGTCCAGCCTTATTTCGCGCAGAAATATGATGTCCATGTCGGAGGAGTCGGTGCGGGGCTAGGGCGGGATTCGGTTCCCGCGTAAAATGGGCAGCACATTCTAACAGGCCCTAAGGCAATTCAAATGGCGACCTTGGCGTTCGCAGTTGCAGCTTATCTCATCGGCTCGCTTTCCTTCGCCGTGATCGTGAGCCGCATGTTCGGCCTGCCCGACCCGCACAGCTACGGCTCGGGCAATCCGGGCGCGACCAACGTGCTGCGCACCGGCAGGAAGCTGGCCGCGGCGCTGACGCTCGCGGGCGACACCGGCAAGGGCGCCCTGGCGGTGGTCCTCGCCAGGATTTTCGCCGCCGATTATGGCGTGGACACGCGCGGCATCGCATTGGTCGCCCTGGCGGTGTTCCTCGGCCACGTTTTTCCGCTGTTCTTCCGCTTCAAAGGGGGCAAGGGCGTGGCGACCGCGCTCGGCATCCTGTGCGCCGTCAACATCTGGCTGGGTCTGGCGACGCTCACAAGCTGGCTGGTGATCGTGCTGTTCTTCCGTATGGTCTCGCTCGCCTCCATCATCGCCGCCGTGTTCGCGCCGTTCTACACCGCATTGCTGTTCGGCACCGCGAGCCCGCTGCTGCCGGCGGTGCTGGCGATAGCGGCGCTGTTGATCTACAGGCACAAGGAAAACATCGGGCGCCTGCTCGCCGGCAAGGAGAGCCGCATAGGCGAGAAAAAGCCGGATTCAGCGTGAATATTGCCGCAATGGTCGCAGCCTGGGCCGCGCCAATCGCGGTCTGCTCCTGGGCGCACGGGGATGGGCCAATCTGGCATTGATGGGGCGAGTGCGTCCCTACGGACCCAGTGCCGACAAGTCCCAACGGGGTTTGACGCTGAAGGCGTACGCGCTTTCCGCCTGGTTCGGAATCCCAGCGCCCAAACGCAGGGCGCCAGATTGATCGTCACGAAGCGCGGCGCCCAAGCGCAATGCCCCCGCCAGGGCAATCATCGCTCCATTGTCGGTGCAAAACTCGAACTCCGGATAGAACACCGAGCAGCCCCGCTCCGCGGCCGCGCGGTCGAGCCGCTCGCGCAGGCGCCGGTTGGCGCCTACGCCGCCCGCGACCACGAGTTGTGTCAGGCCCGTCTGCTCGAGCGCGTAAAGCGATTTGGCGACCAGTACGTCGACGACCGCTTCCTGGAACGATGCCGCGACATCGGCCTTGCCCGCGGCATCGGGGGTTTCTTTACGCACCAGCAGCAGCACCGCGGTCTTCAGTCCGCTGAAGGAAAAGTCCAGGTTTCCCGTCTTGTGCATTTGCTCGAGCATGGGCCGCGGCAGCTTGTACTTGCCCGCCCTGCCCTGCCCCGCGAGCTGCGCCAGCGCCGGCCCGCCCGGATAGCCAAGGCCGAGGAGCTGCGCGGTCTTGTCGAATGCTTCGCCGGCGGCGTCGTCCACGGTTTCGCCCAGCAGTTCGTAGTCGCCGACCGCGCCGACGCGCATCAGCTGCGTGTGCCCGCCCGAAACCAGCAGGGCGACAAAGGGAAAGCGCGGCGGATTGCTCGCGAGCAGGGGCGAGAGCAAATGGCCTTCGAGATGATGGACGCCCAGCGCCGGGATGCCGAGCGCGAAGGCGAGGGCGTTGGCGATGCTGGTTCCGACCAGCAGCGCGCCGGCGAGCCCCGGCCCCTGCGTATAGGCGACGGCATCGATGTCCGCGAGCGCGACCCCGGCCTCTCGCATCACCTTTCGGATCAGCGGCAGCACGCGGCGGATGTGGTCGCGCGAGGCGAGTTCGGGCACTACGCCGCCGTATTCCTGGTGCATCGCGATCTGGGTGTGCAGCGCGTGTGCGAGCAGGCCGCGCTCACTGTGGTAGAGCGCGATGCCGGTTTCGTCGCAGGAGGTCTCGATGCCAAGGATCAGCATGGGGCAGGCAGTATAGCCCGGACGCCAGCCGGAGAGCGAATTGCGTGTACCGGTATCCGGGTTAGCACTCTCGTAGAAAAGGGCACCC
>CAZRMO010000147.1:0-4942 GCA_964601155.1 uncultured Enterobacteriaceae bacterium | reverse complement strand
CCCCTCCCCCATCGACGGCTACTTCGGCGCCGTTTACTACATTGGGCCGATCTTCACCGCCTTTCGCGGCACCACCGAGGCGACGGAATACTACCGCGTGCTGCGCGGCGAGATCGAGCAGCGCCTGCGCGAGGGCAAAGGGCCGATCACGCCGGATGGCGAGATGGGCGAGGAAAAGTACCGCCTGGTGGTGGAAGGTCCGCCCAACTGGACCAGCTTCCGCGATTTCTGGAAGATGTTCTACGACGAGGGCGCGGTGGTGGTCGCCTCGACCTACTCCAAAGTCGGCGGTGTTTACGACTTCGGCTTCCGTCACGATCCCGACCATCCGATAGAGTCCCTGGCCGAATACTGCCTCGGCTGCTACACCAATCTCAACCTGCCGCAGCGCATAGACATGATCTGCAAGTACATCGACGAGTACCAGGCAGACGGCCTCCTGATCAATTCGATCAAGAGCTGCAACAGCTTCTCCGCAGGGCAGCTCTTGATCCTGCGCGAAGTGGAAAAGCGCACCGGCAAGCCCGCCGCGTTCATCGAGTCCGACCTGGTGGACCCGCGCTATTTTTCCGCGGCCAACATCAAGAACCGGCTGGAGAGCTATTTCCAGATGATCAAGCAAAAACGCACTGCTGCCGCGGCCGCGGTTCACTAAAAGAACAGGACTCGAGGAAATCATCATGCGCTGCTTTATCGGTATCGACCTCGGCTCCACCACCACCAAGGCGGTGGTCATCGACGAGGATCGCAACATACTCGGACGCGGTATCACCAATTCGCGCTCGAATTACGACACCGCGGCCGCCATCGCGAAGCAGGAGGCGCTGGTCAACACGCGCTTTCACCTGTTCCGCAACGCGCTGTCAAAATCGAAGGCTCTCAACGGCAACCTGGACGATTTCATCGGCCACCTGGAGCGCGACTTCCGTCTGGAACAGTTCCTGGAGCAGCTCGCAGACCTGGAAGCCACCTGCCGCCGTAATGCCGAAGGCACGCGCTTCGGCGATCACGCCGCGGCGGTCGCCGCAGCGCTGACCGAGGTGTTCAAGCGCCTGCAAGCGGAGGCGCCCGAGCTGTTCGCACCGGGCGCCAAGCGCAAGTCCGACTTCTTCCGCGACATCGCCGGCAGCCGCTACCTTGCCATCGGCGAAACCGTTTCCAAGGAAATGGGCATACGCTACGACATGGTCCTCAACGTTTTCGACCGTTCGATCATCGAAGTCGAGAACCGCGTCTACGCCGACGCCATGACGACCAACCTCATGAATGCGCTCGAGCGCACGTTCAAGGGCATGCCCGAGACCGCCGGACGCGCGGACGCGATCCGCGCGCCGATCCAGGGCGTGCTCGCGACACCTCTGGAAGAGAGCTATGTGATCGGCACCGGCTACGGCCGCGCGCGCCTGCCCTTCTCCAAGGAACACATCCGCTCCGAAATCCTGTGTCACGGCCTGGGCGCACACGTGATGTACCCGGGCACGGCCACCGTGCTCGACATCGGAGGCCAGGACACCAAGGCGATCCAGGTGGACCCGCACGGTATCGTCGAGAGTTTCCAGATGAACGACCGCTGCGCTGCAGGCTGCGGCCGCTACCTCGGCTACATCGCCGACGAGATGAACATGGGCCTGCATGAACTCGGGCCCCTGGCGATGAAGGCGACCAAGAACGTGCGCATCAATTCGACCTGCACCGTATTCGCCGGCGCCGAGCTGCGCGACCGGCTGTCGCTGGGCGAAAAGCGCGAAGACATCATGCTCGGGCTGCACCGCGCCATCATCCTGCGCGCAATGTCGATCCTCGCGCGCTCCGGCGGCGTGCGCAACGAGTTCACCTTCACCGGCGGCGTCGCCAAGAACGAGGCCGCGGTGAAGTCGCTGAACGATCTGGTGCGCGAGAACTACGGCGAAGTGAAGCTCAACATCGACCCGGATTCGATTTATACCGGCGCGCTCGGCGGCGCCACTTTCGCCTGGCGCGCGGTTATCGAGGAAGGCAAGATCGTGGAAAACAGAGTATGAATACCAACACAGAAGGGACGGCACTATGACCATTAGCGTCGGTATCGACATCGGCTCGGGCGTCGTCAAGACGGCGCTGTTCAAGACAGACGGCGACAAAACGGAATGGCTCGCGCGCCGCGTCGAGCGCATCCGCAAGCGCGACAACATGCAGCTCGCCAAGGACGGCTACGACGAGGTGCTCGAGGAAGCGGGACTCAAGCCGGCCGACGTCGATTACGTCGCCACCACCGGCGAAGGTGAGAACGTGAAGTTCGCGACCGGGCATTTCTATTCCATGACAACGCACGCGCGCGGCGCGATATTTCTCAACCCCGAAGCGCGCGGCGTGGTGGACATCGGCGCGCTCAACGGTCGCGCCATCTACATCGACGGGCGCGGCAAAGTGCTCGCCTACAAGATGACCAGCCAGTGCGCCTCGGGCTCCGGCCAGTTCCTGGAAAACATTGCGCGCTACCTCGGCGTCGCAGTCGAGGAAATCGGACCTCTGTCGCAGTCGGCGCAGGCGCCCGAGAAGATCAGCTCGATCTGCGCCGTGCTGGCGGAGACCGATGTCATCAACATGGTCTCGCGCGGCATCCCCACGCCCGATATCCTCAAAGGCATACACCTGTCCATGGCCTCGCGGCTGGTGAAGCTGCTCAAGATCACGGGCATCATGAAGGACACGGTCCTGCTCACCGGCGGCCTCGCGCTCGACGCCGGCCTGCTGCTGGCGGTGCAGGAAGAGCTCGTCTCGGAAAAGATCAGCGGCCTCACCGTGGTCAACCATCCCGACTCGATTTGCGCCGGCGCGATAGGCGCGGCCTTGTGGGGCGCGTTCAGGCATGGGAAGCTGCTAGAATTGCAACAGCGTGCCGCGGCCTGAACCCACGGCGCAATCGGATAAACCAAGGAGATACAGATGGCCCTGCTAATCAACGACGACTGCACCGCCTGCGACGCGTGCATCGAGCCCTGCCCGAACAAAGCCATTACCGCCGGCAGCCCCTACGTCATCGATCCGAACCTCTGTACCGAGTGCGTCGGCGCCGAAGACGAACCGCAGTGCATGGTGGTCTGCCCGGCCGACTGCATCGTAGAGAATCCGGATTTTCGCGAAAGCAAAGAAGAACTGATGGCGAAATACCACAGCATACACGGCTGATTTTTCCGGCTGCGTGAGCGCCCCGCGCGGGCGGTCCGCCCGGCGCTGGCGGTGCGATCCGGCTTCGCCTGCTCCCCGCCTCCGCTATACCGGATTCGCCATCCATGTATCGCGGAGAACGCTTCAACAGCTACACCCACCTGGCGGGCACCCTGCTCGCAGGCATCGGCACGCCGCTGTTGATCGTCCTGGCCGCGCGCGGCGCAGATGCCTGGAGGATCGTCGGCTGCGCCATCTATGGCGCGACCTTGTTCCTGCTCTACGGGACTTCGACTCTCTATCACAGCCTGCGCGGGCCGGCCAAGCGGGTTCTGCGCAAACTCGATCACTGTTCCATCTATCTGCTCATCGCAGGCACGTACACCCCGTTCGCGCTGGTGACCTTGCGCGGTGCGTGGGGCTGGACCCTGTTCGGGCTGGCCTGGGGTCTTGCGGCCATCGGCATTGCGCAGGAATTCGTGTTCGGCAAAGGCGCGCGCCGCCTGTCGGTCGTGATCTACGTCGTCATGGGCTGGATGGGCGTGGCCGCCTTGCGCCCGCTCGCCGCAGGGCTGGGCACGCCCGGGCTCGCATGGCTGCTGGCGGGAGGACTACTTTACACCGGCGGCATCGCCTTTTATCTTCTCGATGAGCGGGTGCGCCACTTTCACGGCGTGTGGCACCTGTTCGTACTGGGCGGCAGCGCGGCGCATTTCGTCGCCATTGCGTTCTACGTGGCGCTGCCGCAAACATAGCGACGCCCCGATGCCGGAGTGCTAGCTGTCTTGTGGCCGAGATTTAGACCTCCGCGTAGCGGACGATCATCCTCGCAGTTCGACCCAATCCGGCCGGCCAGGCTTTCAGAAAGCGGAAGTACAACGCCAAGCTGAGCCGCACTTGACGGCGACCGACCGGAGCGGTAGCGAAGGGAGTGGCGCGGTCAAGTGCTGGCCTCCAGCGACTTGTTAGGCCGCAGCTCTCGGCTTCTCCGCACGAAACCGCAGTCGCATATAGTCAGCGATCCAATTACCTTCTGCATCGCAGAGGCGATCTCGCAGATCATCGACAATTTCCGTTATTAAGCTCTCGCGCTGCGATTCCGGAACCGACTGAATATGGTGTTGAGCAAATGTCTTGAGCCAACCACTAACGTCTCCAGGAAGCTGAGTGGGCCGAGGGAACAATTCGATAGTACCAACCACAAAGCCTGCTCTCTCGAGCAGCGCCACGTATTCCTCCTGCGTCGGGAAGAACCACGGACAAGCCACTGAAACACCACGCCGGCCCAAAGCGTCCTCGATGGCGTCAAGAATTGTTGAAACATTGCCGCGCCCACCAAATTCTGCGACAAATCTGCCCCCAGGCCGCAATGCACGCCACACGCCAGAAATCACGGCTTCCGGCGCCTTAATCCAATGCAGAGTGGCGTTACTAAAAACCGCATCGAACTCGCCTGAAAACTGAAGAGCTGCACCGTCCATATAACAGGCTTCAACTCCTGACGAACGAGCCGCTTCGACCATCCGTTCACTGGAATCGACGCCAACTACGTCGCAACCATAGCGAGCTAGTTCCAACGAAAGAGCACCATCGCCGCAACCCAAATCCAATATTCGCTCGCCCGATTTCGGTGCGAGCAAATCCAAGACGGGCCTTCCCAATTCAGCGACGAAGCGCGCATTGGCCGCGTATTGCTTTGGATCCCAGTTTTGATTTTCCGAAGACATAACGATGCGGCCTAACGACAGGCTTCACGGGGAGTGGCGCTCTTTGCCACTATCCCGTGCAAGCCTTG
>CAZRMO010000146.1:0-5497 GCA_964601155.1 uncultured Enterobacteriaceae bacterium | reverse complement strand
CCACCACCCAGTGCTCGCTGCGGCGATGATGGTATTGCAGCGACAGCGAGGCGCCGGGCTTGACGACGACTCGCTTGATCTTGAAACGCGGCCCCTCCTCCAGCACCGTGTAGGTACCCCAAGGTCTGTGCACGGTGCGGTGCAGCCGTGCGCTTTCGTGTCCGCTTTGTTTCAGCCTCGAGACGATGCTCTTTACGTCCTGGGCACGGCTGCGCTCGGCCACGAGCAAGGCGTCCGGCGTATCCACCACCAATAGATTTTCCACGCCCAGAGTCGCTACCAGCCGGTCTTCGCTGCGCACATAGCAGTCCTTGCTGTCCACCAACACCGCCTCGCCCTGGACGCGATTGCCCGCCGCGTCGGCCGGCACCAGATCGCCCAGCGCCTGCCAGGAGCCGATGTCGCTCCAGTCGAAGCGCCCCGGCACGACCGCGACGCGCTCGGCTTTTTCCATGACGGCGTAGTCCACCGAGATGTCGGCGATGCGGGCGAAGGATTCCGCGTCGATCGCGACGGGCACCTGGTTGCGCGGCGTCGCCTGCCAAGCCGCAGCCACGGCCGACGACACCTCGGGCGCGCAGCGCGCGAGTTCGGCGAGGAAATCGCCGACGCGAAAGCAGAACATGCCCGAGTTCCAGTAATAGCGCCCCGAAGCCAGATATTCCTCTGCCTTCGCGCGCGAAGGCTTCTCGACAAAGCGCCGGACGGCCAGCCCCGCGCCGCCGAGCTTGTGCGATTCGTCTGCCTCGATATAGCCGAACCCGGTCTCGGCGCCGGTGGGCGCGATGCCGAACGTGACCAGATAGCCTTGTTCGGCCAACTCGCAGGCGGCCTGCACCGCCGCGGCAAAGCCGGCCACATCGGCGATCAGATGGTCGGATGGCAGCACCAGCATCGTCGCGCCGTCGCCGAACTGCTCGCGCAGGCGCAGCGCGCCCGCCGCAATCGCCGGCGCGGTATTGCGCCCGATGGGCTCGAGCAGATAATCGAGCGCGATCCCGGGAGCCAGGTCCGTTTCCGCGTAGGCATCGCGGGTGATGAAGAAATAATCCCGATTGGTGATGGTGAGGATCGAATCGGGCTTCAGCGCCGCGGCGCGCAGCAGCGTTTTCTGCATCAGGCTCTGCCCGTCGGGAAGGACGATGAAAGGCTTGGGATGCGCCTCGCGCGACACCGGCCACAGGCGGGTGCCGGCGCCGCCGGACAGGATGACTGGGATCAGCAAGGCAAGTATTCCGTTTGACTTTAGCTGGGGATTTTAGCTTAGATCGAAGGTCGCGACTGACTCACGCCGACGAAGACTCCAGAAATGGTCATTTCGAGCAGAGCGACGCCCCGAAGGTCTCGATCCCGCTCGACGGGAAAGTCCCCCTCGGGGGAGAAATCTGCTTTTCCCGGTGACAAAAAAGCAGATTCCTCGGCCGTCGGCCTCGGAATGACGGCAGCGAAATTCAACTGAACGTCGGTCGCCCAGTCAGGGGATACTTGGGATCGTTATAGCCCGGCGTGGACGGATGCCCGCTCTTGACCATGGAATCGACCAGCGCCTCGTCCTCGGACGAAAACGGGTGCGCCAGCCCGCCCAGGTACTCGGTCCATTGCTCGAAGGTGCGCGGCCCCGCCAGCACCGAGGTAACGAAGCGGTTGTTGAGCACCCAGTTGAACGCGAACTGTCCCGCGCTCATGCCGCGCTTTTCGGCATGCGCCTTCAGCTTTTGCGCCATGACCATGGACTCCTCGCGAAACTCGGTCTCCATCATGCGCTTGTCCTTGTGCCCGGCGCGCGTGTCCGCCGCGGGCGCCTGGCCCGGCGCATATTTGCCGGTGAGCACCCCGCGCGCGAGCGGGCTGTAAGGCACCACGCCCAGACCGTAGTTGGCGCAGGCCGGCAGGACCTCGGTTTCCGGCATGCGGTTCATCGCGTTGTAGTAGGGCTGGCAAACGATGGGCGCCGGCACGCCGAGCTTGTCGCACAGCTCGGCGATCTGCGCGATGCGCCAGGCGCGGTAGTTGGAGACGCCGAAATAGCGCGCCTTGCCGGCGCCTATGATCTCGCCCATCGCGACCAGCGTCTCCTCGATCGGCGTGGACGGATCGTCGAGGTGCAGATAATAGATGTCGACCCAGTCGGTGTTCAGCCGCTGCAGGCTCGCGTCGATGGCGCGCATCAGCCAGGCGCGCGACAGACCTCCGTCGTTTGGCCCTTTGCCCATGGGATTACCGACCTTGGTCGCCAGCACCCATTGCTCGCGGTCGGCCGCGATCAGCTTGCCGGTGACGCGCTCGGACTCGCCCTTGGCGTAGGCATCCGCGGTGTCGAGGAAGTTGATCCCCGCGGCGCGCGCCGAATCGACGATGCGGCCCGCTTCGGCGGCATCGGTGCGCTCGCCGAACATCATCGTTCCGAGGCAGATGGGCGAGACTTTCAGCCCGCTGTTGCCGAGTTTGCGGTATTCCATTTCAATCTCCCTGTAGAAACACTGTCATCCCGAACGCACGCGAGGGGGTCTGTTTTTCAAATGGGAAAAAAGCAGATTCCTCGGCCCTTGGCCTCGGAATGACAATTTATTGCACAGTCACTCCGCGCTTCGGTTTCGTTCAAATCAATTTGCCCCACAAATCGTGCGCGTCGGCGCGCTCGATCTTGACCTTGGCCCAGTCGCCCGGCTTGAGCGCCTTGGCGCCGGGGATATGGACCACGCCGTCGATTTCCGGCGCGTCGGCGGAAGAGCGCGCGACTGCGCCTTTCTTGTCGACCGCATCGACCAGGACCTTCAGCGTCTTGCCGATCTTGCGCTTCAGGCGCCGGCGGCTGATTTTCTCCTGCACCGCCATGAAGCGCGCGCGCCGCTCCTCGCGCAGCTCCTCCGGCACCGGGTCGGGCAGAGCGTTCGCCTTCGCGCCGTCTACCGGCGAATAGGCAAAGCAGCCGACGCGGTCGAGTTCGGCCTCCTCGAGAAAATCGAGCAGCTCGCGGAACTCGGCTTCAGTCTCGCCCGGAAAGCCGGCGATGAAGGTGCTGCGGATGGTGATCTCCGGACAAATCGCGCGCCAGGCGCGGATGCGTTCCAGATTGACCTCGCTCGACGCCGGCCGCTTCATCAGCTTGAGGATGCGCGGGCTCGCATGCTGGAACGGCACGTCGAGGTAGGGCAGGAGCCTGCCTTCGGCCATCAGCGGAATGACCTCGTCCACATGCGGATAGGGATAGACGTAATGCAGGCGCACCCACAGATCGCCGGCGGATCCGCCGAGGCCGCCGAGCTTGGACAAGGCGCGCACGAGCTCGGTCATGCGCGTCTTCAGCGGGCGCCCTTGCCAGAAGCCGCTGCGGTACTTCACGTCCACACCATAGGCGCTGGTGTCCTGCGAGATCACCAGGATCTCCTTCACCCCCGCCTTCGCCAGGTTCTCCGCCTCCTGCATCACCTCGCCGATCGGCCGGCTCACCAGGTCGCCGCGCAGCGAGGGAATGATGCAAAAGGTGCAGCGGTGGTTGCAGCCTTCGGAAATCTTCAAGTACGCGTAATGCGCCGGCGTGAGCCGCACGCCCTGCGGCGGCACCAGGTCGGTATAGGGATCGTGCGGCCGCGGCAGATGCGCGTGCACCGCCTGCATCACCTCGTCGGCGGCGTGCGGCCCCGTGACCGCGAGCACCTTGGGATGCGCCTTGCGCACCAGGTCGCCCTTGGCGCCCAGACAGCCCGTGACGATCACACGCCCGTTCTCGGCCAGCGCCTCGCCGATGGCGTCGAGGGATTCCTCCACCGCGGCGTCGATGAAGCCGCAAGTGTTCACCACCACCAGTTCGGCCGCCTCGTAGGACGGCGAGATGGCGTAACCCTCGGCGCGCAGCTGCGACAGGATGCGTTCCGAATCGACCAGCGCCTTGGGGCAGCCCAGCGAAACAAATCCGACTTTAGGAGACACGTGGTTCGTGGGACGCGGAACGTGGTTTAGTGTCATTCCGAGCAAAGCGAGGAATCTGCTTTTCGCATTTGTACAGAAGCAGATTCCTCACTGCGTTCGGAATGACAACAGGGGGCGCAGTTGAAGCGCGGTAGCAGTACGCCCTTGCCACGGTCCACGAACCACGTACGACGAACAACGAATCACGATTTCTCCCCCTCTTCCTTTTTCGGCGGCGCGGGCGGTGCGGGAAAGCCGGGGAAAGAGAAGCCTGAGAAGATGTTCTTGGTCTGGTCCTGCAAGCGCTCCTGCATCTGCATGAATACATTCTTGCTCTGATCCATGTAGGCCGCCATCATGCCCTGCATGGCGGAGCCCTGGAAATTCATGAACTGGGCCCAAAGGTCCTTGTTGATTTTGCCGCTGTCGCCGTACATCGCGCGCGACTGCTCCTGCAGCTGCTTCTGCACCTGGACGAAGGTCTGCATGTTCTTCTCCAGGTAACCGCCGACCATGCCCTGCATCGCATTGCCGTAAAAGCGGATCAGCTGCGACAGCAGGTCCGAAGTGAACATCGGCATGCCGCCGGACTCCTCCTCGAGGATGATCTGCAACAGGATGGAGCGCGTCAGGTCCTCACCGGTCTTGGCGTCCACGACCTGGAATTGCTCGTGCTTGAGCACCAGCTCTTTCACATCGACCAGGGTGATATAGCTGGAGGTGCGTGTATCGTAGAGCCGGCGGTTCGGATATTTCTTGATCAAGCGGAGCTGGTCACCCGCCGCGCTTTCAGGTCTATCCTGTTGATTCGAAGCAGTTTCCTTATCCTGTTGCATTGCGGTCCCCTTGACTTTTCTGGTCATACGAATACAATAGGTTTAATGTTGCATCGCAACATTAAACCGTTCGAACCCATTACACCATGCTTTCTCAACTAGGAGCCTAAGATGGCCAACCCCAACGAACAATTGGCAGCCTGGCAAAAAGCCGCTCTGGAATCCACTCTTGCCTTTGCCCAGACCAGCATCGCCGGTGCCGAGCAACTGCTGAAACTCAACCTCGACGCGGCCCGCAACGCGCTCGACCAAACCGGAAAAAACACGGGCGAATTGCTTTCCATAACCGACCCGCAGCAACTGGTCGAATTGCGCTCCAAAATTGCCCAGGCGAACATGCAGCAAGCCGCCAGCTACGCCCAAAGCATTTACGAAATCGTCAGCCATACCCAGGCCCTGTTGACCAAGCTCGGCGAAGAACAGCATACGCGCCTCACCCAACAAGCCGCCGCCGGCGCCGAGCAACTCAGCAAGGGCGCGCCGGGAGCCGAAGTGGCCTCCGCCGCCGTCAAATCCACGCTCGCCGCGACCAACGCCATGATGGACAACCTCAACCGCGCCACGAAACAGTTCGCCGATTTGTCCGAGGCCAATATCAAGGCCGCGACGGCCGGCATGTTCAATCAAGGCGGGAAGAAGAAGTAAGACCCCCCGCCCTTAAATCAACTGCTCAATTGTCATTCCGAGCGTAGCCGAGGGGGCCTCGGAACGACTTCGTATCCAGGCCCTTTACTGCATATGCTGACCGCCGT
>CAZRMO010000145.1:0-5570 GCA_964601155.1 uncultured Enterobacteriaceae bacterium | reverse complement strand
TATCCCTGCCGCAAAAGCCAAACAGCCCGGACGTTGCCGGGCTGCTGGTATCAGTGATGCGGGCCCGGAGACCGCAACTGCCGTCAACCGATGACCGAGGGCTCGCCCACACGCCTTTGCGCGACGGGTTTCGGCGTTTTCCCGATCCACATCTGGTACATGGAAATGAACCACATCGCGGCAAAGCTCAGGCCCTGCGCGGCGCCTCCTCCCATCGTCGCCCACGCGAACGGATGCCACACCTTGGTCAGAGACCAGGAAAGAATGTCGATCGCAATGCAAACAAACGGCACGCCCATGATCAGGCACTTGAGCCAAATCGGCCGCACGTAGGCGTGGCTGAAAATGATGCCCGCGAGGAAGAAAATGAAGGTCATTCCGAACAGGTGAATGTGCGAAAGGCGCACAAGTGTGAAGATGTTGGCTCCGGTGTTCTGCCCAGTTACTTTCTTGAGGTCGTCGTAGGTGCTGAAGTTCGGTATGTGCGGGTTGCTGCCGTCGTGGCACATCATGCAGCGCTTCTGGATGACCGGCCGGATAAAGGTTTCATAGGTCGAGCGATCCGCGCCGTTTTGCACCCAACGTATCAGCGCGTTCGCCTCCTCGGGAGGCAGCATGGTCGACATCGGCCCGCGTAGGGCCGCTTCGAGAGTCGAACCTTTTCCGGTACCGGCATAGGCAACGACCAGATCCTGTTCGTCGAGCCCCGGCTTTCCATCGAGCCCTGCATAGGTGTGGTACAGGTAGATCAGGGCGAACAGGTACCCCAGGCCGAGTATGCACAGCGTGCCCGTGTACAGGAAACGCATGCTCGGTGGCAGTTCCGAGTAATGGCTATACAACCGGTGCAGCGGGGCTACGCTCATGATGGTTTCCTTTGACTATTTTATGGGACACGCAGGTCCGGCAACATCCGGGCGCCGCCGGTCCCCTCCTCGACATTGTTGCAGCGACAGTGCTTTTTCAGACCGGACGGCTTCAGCGCAGCGTCCTTCAACTTCGATGTTCACTTTGAAGGCAGCTGGATGTATACGACGGACCGCGCCTTCTGACGCGCGTAATGCGCGGCAAGCGCCTTGATTTCGGCGTCGCTTACCCCGTCCATCATTGCGTTCATCCGCGCGCTCCTGCGCTCGCCCCTACGATAGGCGTGCATTGCATGCTCCAGGTATTCGTCCTGCTGCGCCGCGAGTGCAGGAATTGTAGGGCTGGTGCTGTTGCCGTTGACGCCATGGCAGCGATCGCAACGCTGCGCCATTTCCGTCGTCGTCAGCGGCATGCGCACCTTGGGCTTCTGCGGCATCTGGTTCGCGTAATAGGCGGCCAAATCCTTGATCGTGCCAACGTCGAGGGAGGAGGCAGGCGCCTTCATCAACTGGTCGTTGCGCGCTCCGTCCTTATACTCCTTAATTGCGGCAGCCAGATACTGCGCATCCTGGCCGGCGAGACTTGGCGCAGTCCCGACGCTCACCCCGCCTTCGCCGTGGCAACCGGAGCAGGCCACGGCAGCGCTCTTGCCCGCCTCCTGATTGCCCGGCGAGGGTGTCTTGGCCTTGCCTGGCTTCTGCAAAGCGAAATAAAGCGCGATGTCGTCGAGTTCGGTATCGGTGATCGCGGAAACCAGCGTCTGCATCATGTCGTTCTTGCGCTTACCGCTCTTGTAGGCCTTGACTGCCGCGACAATGTATTTCGGGTCCTGTCCGGCCAGGCTTGGCATTCCCGGAGTACTGGTAACCCCGCCGTCACCATGGCATCCCTCGCAGCCGGACGCGGCAGCCTTTCCGGCGGCGACCGGGTTGGTCTGGTGCACGGGCTTGACGCCTGACGCGGGTTGCGCCGGATCAAGGCTCGCGTAGTAGGCCGAGACGCTGACCAAGGCATCGTCGCTCAGGAACTTGACCGCGTTGTCCATGATCGCATTGCTGCGCTTGCCGGATTGGTACGCGCGCAATTCCTTGTATAGGTAGGCTGGACGCTGACCCGCTATATTGGGCACGCTCATCTTCTTCTTGTCCTTGCTCTCGGCGACGCCGCTCAGACCATGGCAGCTCGCACAGGTTGCCTGGGCCACGCGCTTGCCCTGTGCAATGTCTTGGGACGTGGCGAACACGGCGCGCATATCGGCGGTGCCGCCGGCAAAATCCCGTGTGGCCGCCGGCGCGGCGATCGCCGTCATGGCCCCCGCAATCAATACGCCCACGGCCGCGAAATTAAAGGCAACAATCCGTCCGCTTCGCTTCATCAACGTTCCCTCGATCGATCATCCAAATCTGCAATATCCCCTCAGCGCGAGGCTAAACTTCGCTGGATTTCGCCGCTCTAAAATTGGGGGTAAGCCTGACGGTACGCGTTTTATGCTTTGCTAACCGGCATAGGCTTAAATTTTAACATGAACCTGGAATATTCGCAGGTTCGACAACGCCATCTTGACGATCCCAGCTGATCCTGCGGTGCCGGACTCCGGGTGAGCGTAACAGGAACCCCTGCAACCAGCGACGGCGTGGCGTAGACTGCGCGGCGCGCGCCAGGCGCTTGGTTTGCGCTATATTATGCTGCGTATGATCCGATCCGGATGGGTATGGTCAAGCATCTCCACATTTTTGGCCAAGTGCAAGGTGTCGGCTTTCGCTACAGCTTCTGCGAGGAGGCGCAACGCCTGGGCATCAGCGGCTGGGTGCGCAACCGTCGCGGCGGCAGCGTCGAGGCCATGATCGCCGGCACGCCCGAAGCTCTGCAGGTGCTGACCGCCTGGGCGCGGCTGGGTCCGCCCGCGGCGCGGGTGGAGCGCATCGAAGTCAGCGCAGCCGACGGCGAATTCACCGGCTTCGAATTGCGGCCGACCGAATGACCCGGCCTTACGGATAGACCAGCTGCACGTTTTCCGGGCGCAACCATTCGCGCAGCGACTGCATCAGCCCGTCGTCGGGGCGCACGCGCCAGTCCTCGCCCAAGCGCATTTCACAACTTGCCGCGCCGTTGTCGTAGCTGACGCTCACCAGGCAGTTGCCCTTGCGGTAGGGGGAAAGTAATTCCCTGAGACGGGCGGCCGCAGCAGCACCTTCGCTGCTCGCCGCGCCGTTGATCGACAGGTGCAGGGCTCTGGCGAACTGGCCGCGCGCGGCTGCCAGATCGTAAATCTTGTCGGCGATGATGCGCGTGAAGCTGACGTCACCCTCCTCTCCGGCGGCGGCGCGCCGCACGGTCTTCACCTTGGCTTCGATCACCAGCAGCTTGTCCTCCTTGCACAGTTCCCGGTACCGGTCGTATGCCTCGCTGTAAATGGTGACCTCCTGCGCCGCGCTGCCGTCGCTCAGATTCAGAATGACCATGCGCCCGCTCTGCGTCCTCTGGATACGCACCGATTCGACCACGCCGGCGATGAGCTGGTTTCTTTGCTGGTAATCGCCGTTCGCGCCGGGCTGCAGATGCGCGAGCGAACTGCGCACGAAGCGCTGCACCTCTGCGCGGTAGGCGCTGTAGGGGTGGCCGGAGAGATAAAAGCCCAGACTCGCCTTTTCCTCCTTCAGCACCCGTCCCTCGTCCCAGCGTTCGACACGATTCAGCGCCGGGCGCTCGGCGCCGGCGCTATCGGCGTCGCCGAACAGGCTGACCTGCTGCGCGTTGCGCTCGCGCTGCTCGGCCGCCTCGAGTGCGATGCCGACCGAGGCGAACAGACTGGCGCGATCCGGATCGAGACAATCGAACGCCCCGGCGCGCACCAGCGCTTCGACCACGCGGCGGTTGACCACGCGCTTGTCGATGCGCTCGCAAAAATCGAACAGGTCGCGAAACGGCCCGCCCTCCTCGCGCGCGCGCGCAATGGCGCCGATCGCGGACTCGCCCGTGCCCTTTATCGCGCCCAGGCCGTAACGGATGCTGTGCTCGTCCACCGGCACGAAGCGGTAGGCGCCAGCGTTGATATCCGGCGGCAGTATCTTCAAGCCGTTCGCCAGGGCATCGACGTAAATCGCGTGCGCCTTGTCCGTATCGTCCATCACCGCCGACAAGTTGGCCGCCATGAATTCGGACGGGAAGTGCGCCTTCAGATAAGCGGTCTGGCACGCGACCAGAGCATAGGCCGCGGCGTGCGACTTGTTGAAGCCGTAGCCGGCGAATTTTTCCATCAGGTCGAACAGCTCGCTCGCCTTTCTCTTGTCGACACCGTTCGTGCCGGCGCCGGCGACGAAGATATCGCGCTGCTGCGCCATCTCGTCGACGTTCTTCTTGCCCATCGCTCGGCGCAGCAAATCGGCGCTGCCCAGGCTGTAGCCACCGATCACCTGCGCGATCTGCATCACCTGCTCCTGGTAGACCATGATGCCGTAGGTCGAGCCGAGGATCGGTTGCAGGCGCGGATCCAGGTATTCGACGCGCTGCCTGCCGTGCTTGCGCTCGATGAAATCCGGAATCAGATCCATCGGGCCCGGACGGTACAGGGCCACCAGCGCGATGATGTCCTCGAAGCGGTCGGGCCGCGCCTGCTTCAGCAGGTCGCGCATGCCGCGCGATTCGAACTGGAACACGGCGCTGGTGTTGGCGCCTGCAAAGATCTTGTAGATCGCGGAATCGTCGAGCGGGATCGTTTCCAGCGAAAAATCCGGATGCGGCTCGCCGTAGCGGCGCGCGCGGATGTAGCGCATCGTCCAGTCGAGTATGGTGAGCGTGGTCAGGCCGAGAAAGTCGAACTTCACCAATCCGACGGCCTCGACATCCTTCATGTCGAACTGCGACACCACGCTCTCCGCGCCCTGCGCCGTGTACAGCGGGCAGAAGTCGGTGAGCTTGCCCGGCGCGATCAGCACGCCTCCCGCGTGCATGCCGACGTTGCGCGTCAGTCCCTCGAGCTGGCCGGCGAGCGCGAGCAGTTCGCGCGTTTCCTCATCGCTTTGCTCGCGCTCGGCCAGGCGCGGCTCCATCTGCCGCGCCATCTCCAGCGTGATCAGCTTGCCCGGCGCAAACGGGATCATCTTGGCGAGTTCGTCGGTGCGGCCGTAATTCCATTCCATCACCCGGCCGACATCGCGCACCACCGCCTTCGCCGCCATGGTGCCGAAGGTGGCGATCTGCGACACCGATTGGGGGCCGTACTTGTGCTTTACGTACTCGATGACCCGGTCGCGACCATCCTGGCAGAAGTCGATGTCGAAGTCGGGCATGGACACCCGCTCCGGATTGAGGAAGCGCTCGAACAGCAGATCGTAGCGCAGCGGGTCGAGGTCGGTGATGCACAGCGAATAGGCGACCAGCGAGCCCGCGCCCGAGCCGCGCCCGGGGCCCACCGGCACCGCGTTCGCCTTGGCCCAGTTGATGAAATCGGCGACGATCAAAAAGTAGCCCGGGAAGCCCATCTGGGTGATGACCTTGATCTCGAATTCCAGGCGCGCGCGGTACTCGGGCTCGCGCCTGGCGCGCTCCTGTCCGTCGGGAAACAGCTTCACCAGGCGCAATGCGAGACCCTGCGCGGCCTGCTGCGCGAGATAGTCGTCCAGGCTTACGCCGGCCGGCGTCGGAAACAGCGGCAGCTTGCTCTTGCCCAGTTCCAGCGTGAGGTTGCAGCGGCGCGCGATCTC
>CAZRMO010000144.1:0-5725 GCA_964601155.1 uncultured Enterobacteriaceae bacterium | reverse complement strand
AAGTGTTAAGCATGTCTCCGGTATAAAGTGTCAACCATGTGTCCGGTCAACACCAGAAAGGAGTGGTGGCCAAGGGCGGAATCGAACCACCGACACAAGGATTTTCAGTCCTCTGCTCTACCAACTGAGCTACTTGGCCATCTTTGGCGCCGACCGCCGGAAATGCGAGGAGCACCGGCGGTGGAAAAGAGGGCGAATTATAAGGGCAAACGGGTGTTTTAGCCAAGGAATCGTCTTTCCTGCGCCGCTTGCGCCTTCAGGTGAGCGCGCCCTGCAGGGCGAAAAAAAGCCCCGCCGAAGCGGGGCTTTTCGTGTATCGACGACTGCCCGGGCATAACGCCCGGAAAACGGCGCAGACGTTTCCGGACGCGGGACTGTCGCCCCGCACCCGGACGTTTGCTTTACATGCCCATGCCGCCCATGCCGCCCATGCCGCCCATGCCGCCCATGTCGGGGGGCATACCACCGCCGGCCGGCTTGTCTTCGACCATCTCGGCCACCATGCAATCAGTGGTCAGCATCAGGCCGGCGATCGAGGCCGCGTTCTGCAGCGCGGTGCGCGCGACTTTGGTCGGATCGACCACGCCCATCTGCACCAGATCGCCGTACTCGCCGGTCTGGGCGTTGTAGCCGAAGTTGCCTTTGCCTTCGCTGATCTTGTTCAGCACCACCGAGGGCTCGTCACCGGCATTGGACACGATCTGGCGCAGCGGCTCTTCCACGGCGCGGATCACGATCTTGATGCCGGCATCCTGGTCGTGGTTGTCGCCTTTCAGATTTTTCAGCGCCGAGCGGGCGCGGATCAGGGCCACGCCGCCGCCGGCGACGATGCCTTCCTCGACCGCAGCGCGGGTCGCATGCAGTGCGTCTTCGACGCGCGCTTTTTTCTCTTTCATCTCGACTTCGGTTGCGGCACCGACTTTGATCAGCGCCACGCCGCCGGCGAGCTTCGCCACGCGTTCCTGCAGCTTCTCTTTGTCGTAGTCGCTGGTGGCCTCGTCGATCTGGGTACGGATGTTCTTGACCCGCGCTTCGATCGACTTGGTGTCGCCGCCGCCGTCGATGATGATGGTGTTTTCTTTCTGAATCTCGATGCGCTTCGCCTGGCCCAGGTCCTTCAGCGTGGTTTTCTCCAGCGTCATGCCCAGTTCCTCGGCGATCACGGTGCCGCCGGTGAGAACAGCGATGTCTTCGAGCATGGCCTTGCGGCGGTCGCCGAAGCCCGGCGCTTTCACGGCGCAGGTCTTGAGGATGCCGCGCAGGTTGTTCACCACCAGCGTGGCAAGCGCCTCGCCCTCGACTTCTTCGGCGATGATCAGCAGCGGACGGCCGGCCTTAGCCACGCCTTCGAGTACCGGCAGCAGGTCGCGGATGTTGGAGATCTTCTTGTCGTGCAACAGCACGTAGGGGTTCTCCAGCAGGCTGATCTGTTTGTCCGGGTTGTTGATGAAATAGGGCGAGAGGTAGCCGCGGTCGAACTGCATGCCCTCGACGACTTCGAGTTCGTCTGCCAGGCTCTTGCCGTCTTCGACGGTGATCACGCCTTCCTTGCCGACTTTGTCCATGGCTTCGGCGATGCGCTCGCCGATCGATGCGTCAGCGTTGGCGGAAATGGAGCCGACCTGGGCGATTTCCTTGCTGGT
The DNA here is from genome assembly GCA_964601155.1 of uncultured Enterobacteriaceae bacterium. Taxonomy (GTDB): domain Bacteria; phylum Pseudomonadota; class Gammaproteobacteria; order Burkholderiales; family SG8-39; genus 2-12-FULL-64-23. Next base: position 4,082 of record CAZRMO010000144.1, on the reverse strand, counting down.
GGTGCAGGGCTTGGAAATCTTCTTCAGTTCGTCGGTGATCGCGACCACGGCTTTGTCGATGCCGCGCTTCAGGTCCATCGGGTTCATCCCGGCGGCGACGTATTTCATGCCTTCCTTGACGATCGACTGGGCCAGCACGGTGGCGGTGGTGGTGCCGTCGCCGGCGACATCGGAAGTCTTGGAAGCGACTTCCTTGACCATCTGCGCGCCCATGTTCTCGAACTTGTCTTTGAGCTCGATTTCCTTGGCCACGGACACGCCGTCCTTGGTCACGGTGGGGGAGCCGAAGGAGCGCTCCAGCACAACGTTGCGGCCTTTCGGGCCGAGGGTTACTTTGACCGCGTCGGCGAGGATGTTCACACCGACGACCATCCTGGCACGGGCCGAATCATGAAAGCGTACGTCTTTTGCAGCCATTGAATTTCTCCTAAGAATTTTTAACGAAACCGGGGGAATCGAAAGGGGCGTACCCCTTGTCCTTGCAGCCCCCGAAATGATCCTTGATCGGTATTGCGATTACTTCTTGGTGATCACGCCCATGATGTCTTCTTCGCGCATGACCAGCAGTTCGTCGCCGTCGAGCTTCACGCTGGAGCCCGAATACTTTCCGAACAGCACGCGGTCGCCGACTTTGACTTCGAGCGCGCGCACTTTGCCGTCATCCATCACTTTGCCGGTACCGATGGCGAGCACTTCGCCCTGATCCGGCTTTTCGGCGGCGTTGTCGGGAATGACGATGCCCCCGGGGGTCTTGCGTTCTTCTTCAATGCGTTTGACGATGACACGGTCGTGTAAGGGGCGGATTTTCATGTATATTTCCTCCGAGCAGATGGTTAGTTAGTGGCCACTAACATGATGTTGGCGGCCAAAAATCGGACGCTGGCATTGGCTGTTAGCACTCAATGCCAGCGAGTGCTAATTATGGGGCCTGGTTGCAGTAAATTCAAGTGGCATATCGCGCCGGCTCCCGGTTTGCCCGATTTGCGCGCGCGATGGCCGCGCAAAGCGACAGCCGGTGGGCCTCGAACGCGATCCGCTTCAAGTATCATGTCAGCCCAAAGCGCTCTCTGCCATGTCACTCCAATCCAAAATAAGGGGGTATCCCCCGGCAAGCCCCCCTGCTGCGGCAATTCCGATACGGCCGCCGGCGACGCTTATGTCGCGCGCCGTACTCGCCGCCGTGCTCGCATTTGTGCTCGCGTTCTCCCTCGCGGCGAAGCGTGCCTGTGCGCAGCCCCTGCCGCCGGCGGTCGAGAAGGCCCTGAAGCGCGCGCATATTCCGCCCTCGGCCGTCGCTGTCTACGTACAGGACGTCGATCGCGCGCAGCCTCTGCTCTCGCACAACGCCGCGCAGCCGATGAATCCGGCTTCGACGATGAAGCTGCTCACCACTTATGCCACGCTGGAACTGCTCGGCCCCGGCTACACCTGGAAGACCGAGGCCTATGCCGCCGGCAAGCTGCAGGGCGACACGCTCCGGGGCGACCTGGTCCTCAAAGGCTACGGCGATCCGAAGCTGACGCTGGAGGATTTCTGGCTGCTGCTGCGCCGCCTGCGGGCGCTCGGCCTGCGCAAGATCGACGGCGACCTGGTCGAGGACCGCAGCTATTTCGAGCCGGCGCCCTACGACCCCGCGCAATTCGATGCGCAACCGCTGCGCACCTACAACGTCGGCCCGGATGCCCTGCTGCTGAATTTCAAGGCGGTGCGCTTCCTGTTCGTGCCGAATGCGGACACGGGGATGGTGACGGTCATCGCCGAACCCAGGCCGGCCGGACTCGAGTTCAGCGCCGCGGTGCGCGCCACCGGCGGCGCCTGCGGCGACTGGCGCGCGCGCATTGCGGCGGACTTCGCAAGCAAGGGCGCATCCGCCACGGCGAACTTCGCCGGTAGCATGCCCGCGAGCTGCGGCGAGCGCTACTGGAATACGAGCCTGTTGGCGCAGCCCGACTATGTCTACGGCGTGTTCAAAGAGCTGTGGCAGGAATTGGGCGGCACGATCACGGGCGGCTGGCGCAACGGGGTCGTGCCCGCCGATGCCAGACTGCTTGCGACGCACGAATCGCCGGAGGCCGCCGAACTGGTGCGCGACACCAACAAGTTCAGCAACAACGTGATGGCGCGGCAGTTGTTTCTCACGCTGGGCGCCGACACGTTCAAACTGCCCGGGACCAACGAGCGCTCGGTCGAAGCCGTACGCGCGTGGCTCGCGCAGAAGAAGCTGGAATTCCCCGAGCTGGTCCTGGATAACGGCGCGGGCCTGTCGCGCGAGTCGCGCATCAGCGCGAAGCACATGGCGCAACTGCTGCTCGCGGCCTGGCGCAGCCCGGTGATGCCGGAGCTGATGTCCTCCCTGCCGCTGGTCGCCGACGACGGCACCATGCGACACCGTTTGCGTTTCGAGCCCATCGCCGGGCATGCGCATATCAAGACCGGCTCGCTCGAGGATGTGCGCGCCCTGGCAGGGTATGTGCTCGACGAGCAGGGGCGGCGCCGCGTGGTAGTATTGTTCATCAATCACCCCAATGCAGCAGCCAGCCAGCCGGCGCAGGACGCGCTGCTCGATTGGGTGTATCAGGACGGCGAGCGCCCCGGAAGTTGAGAACGTTATTAGGGCCAGCTTGACCAATGTCAAACCAGGGACGATGCCGGAGACTACGATTAAATCGTTCCCCAAACCCTAATTTGGAGCAAACATGGACATGGAAACTGAACGTCAAGTTGTCACGCGCGAAAAACTGGCAGCCGACATGCGCGCCGTGCTCGCCGACACCGAGCAATTGCTCAAGGCCGTCATCGGCCAGTCCGGCGAAAAGCTGGCCGCGCTGCAACCGCGCATCGAAGAAAACGTGCGCAAGGCCAAGGCGCAGCTGGCCGAATTCGAGCAGAGCGCGCGCGAGCGGGCGACTGCCACGGTGAAGTTGACCGACGACTACGCCCACGAGCATCCCTGGAGAATCGCCGGCACCAGCGCCCTGGTCGGCGTCGCCCTCGGCTTGCTCATCGGCCGGCGCTAGCCGGTACAGGCCTGCCGCCCAACGCCCATCCGGAAAGTTGTCATTCCGAGCGGCGCGAGGAATCTGCCGTAGCGCCTTCACAAGTAAAGCAGATTCCTCGGGCGGAGCCTGCCCCGAGCGCAGTCGAGGGGCCCCCGGAATAACACGTGACTGCACCGGCGCTGCAAGGCGCCGATTCGCGGACGCTTACAGTCCCAGGCCGTCCCAGAGTTCATCCACGCGCCGCTTCACCGCCGCATCCATCGATATCGGCGTGCCCCAGCCGCGGCTGGTCTCACCCGGCCATTTGTTGGTCGCGTCTATGCCCATTTTCGAGCCCAGGCCCGACACCGGGCTGGCGAAGTCCAGATAGTCGATGGGGGTGTTTTCCGCCAGCAGCGTGTCGCGCGCCGGATCGACGCGCGTAACCAGCGCCCACACCACTTCCTTCCACTCGCGGATATTCACATCGTCGTCGGTGACGATGATGAATTTGGTGTACATGAACTGGCGCAGGAAACTCCAGACGCCGAACATCACGCGCTTGGCGTGGCCGGGGTACTGCTTGCGCATGCTCACCACGGCGAGCCGGTAAGAACAGCCCTCGGGCGGCAGGTAGAAGTCGCTGATTTCCGGGTACTGCTTTTGCAGCAGCGGCACGAACACCTCGTTCAGCGCCACGGCCAGGATCGCCGGCTCATCCGGCGGCTTGCCGGTGAAGGTGCTGTGGTAGATCGGGTCGCGCCGCATGCTGATGCGTTCGATGGTGAACACCGGAAAGCGCTCCTGCTCGTTGTAATACCCCGTATGGTCGCCGAAGGGACCCTCAAGCGCAGTTTCGTCCGGGTGGATCACCCCCTCCAGCACGATCTCGGCGCTAGCCGGCACCTGCAATTCGCTGCCGACGCATTTCACCAGTTCGGTCTTCGCGCCGCGCAACAAACCCGCGAACTGGTACTCGGAGATCGAATCGGGCACCGGCGTCACCGCAGCCAGCATGGTGGCCGGGTCCGCGCCCAAGGCCACGGCGACCGGGAACGGCTCGCCCGGATGCTGCAGGCAATGGTCGCGGAAATCGAGCGCGCC
>CAZRMO010000143.1:1305-6196 GCA_964601155.1 uncultured Enterobacteriaceae bacterium | reverse complement strand
CAAACCCTACGGGCGGCGCATCTGGCAAAGCCTGCCGGCGATGCGGCGCACGCGCCTGCTCGAAGAGGTCACCGATTTTTTCGGCGTCGCTCCGGTAGAATAGCGGCGGTAACATGAACATCCTCATAACAGGAGCCGCAGGCTTCATCGGTTCGACCCTCGCGCTGCGCCTGCTGGAACGCGGCGACCGCGTCTTCGGCCTGGACAATCTCAACGACTACTACGACGTCGCTTTGAAAGAGGCGCGGCTGGCGCGCCTGCGCGCGCACCCCGGCTTCGAATTCGAAAAGTCGGACATCGTCGAGCGTGAGGCGATGGCGCGCCTGTTCGCCAGCCGGCGCTTCGACGCCGTGATGCATCTCGCCGCGCAGGCCGGCGTGCGCTATTCGATCGAAAACCCCGCCGCGTACATCGACGCCAATCTGGTCGGTTTCGGCAACGTCATCGAGGGCGCGCGCCGCTCGAACGTCGGGCACTTGGTGTTCGCCTCCTCCAGTTCCGTCTATGGCGCAAACGCCAAGCTGCCGTTCGCCGAGGACGACAACATCGACCATCCGGTGTCGCTCTATGCCGCGACGAAAAAGGCGAACGAGCTGATGGCGCACAGCTACGCCCATCTGTACCGCCTGCCCTGCACGGGTCTGCGTTTTTTCACGGTCTACGGCCCGTGGGGGCGGCCGGACATGGCGCTGTTCAAGTTCACCCGCGGCATCCTCGCAGGCGAGCCGATACCGGTGTTCAACCGCGGCGAGATGGTGCGGGACTTCACTTACGTGGACGACATCGTCGAGGGCGTGGTCCGGGTGATCGACCGGCCGGCGCAAGCGGACCCGTCCTGGTCGGCGCTTGCGCCCAAGCCCTCGAGCAGCGACGCGCCCTACCGCATTTACAATATCGGCAACAGCCAGCCGGTGAAACTCATGCGCTATATCGAAGTGCTGGAGCAATGCCTGGGCAGGAAGGCGAAGCTGGATCTGCTGCCGCTGCAGGCAGGCGACGTGCGGGAGACCATCGCCGACGTGTCGCGGCTGGCGGCAGCGGTGGGCTTCAAGCCGGGCACACCGGTCGAAGCCGGCATAGCGCGCTTTGTCGAGTGGTATCGTTCGTATTACAAGGTCTGAGTGTTAGCGACGTTTGCATAAAGTGGGGCACTAAGAAGGCGTCACTCCGCGAATATGTCATTCCGAGCAACGCGAGGAATCTGCTTTTCTCGCATAATCGAACAGCAGATTCCTCGGCCTTCGGCCTCGGAATGACATAACCATCGGTTAGACTATTAATAAATTCCAAGTCATCAACTCTTGAGGAAACCATGAAAATACTGATTACTGGCGGCGGCGGATTTCTGGGCTATCGCCTGGCGCTGGCCCTGCTCAAGCGCGGCACCCTGTCCGACGCGGACGGCAAGCAGGCGGCTATCTCGCAGATCGTGCTGATCGACACCGGCTTCCCGGCCCAGACCGACCCGCGGCTCAAATGCGTGAAAGGCGATTTCACCGATCCCGCGCTGCTCGCCGGCGCCATCGGGAGCGACACCGACTCGGTGTTCCATCTGGCGGCGGTGGTGAGCGGCGGCGCCGAAGCCGATTTCGACCTCGGCATCAAGGTGAACCTCGACGGCACGCGCAGCCTGCTCGAGGCCTGCCGCAAGCAGGCGCGGCCGCCGCGCTACGTTTTCGCAAGCTCGGTGGCGGCCTTCGGCGGCGACCTGCCGCCGGTGCTGGACGATTCCACCACGCCCAATCCGCAGACGTCCTATGGCGCGCACAAAGTGTGCGGCGAGTATCTGGCCACCGATTTCAATCGCAAGGGTTTCATCGACGGCCGCTCGCTGCGGCTGCCGACCATTGTGGTGCGTGCGGGCAAGCCGAATCTGGCCGCCTCTTCGTTCGCGAGCGGAATCATCCGCGAGCCCCTGAACGGCGAGATTTCACCCTGCCCGGTAGGCCGCGAGACCGGTGTGTGGCTGCTCTCGCCCGGCAAAGTGGTCGACGCCTTCATTCATGCCCACGAACTGCCGTCGGCCGCCTGGGGCGTCAATCGCGTAGTCAACCTGCCCGGCATCACCGCTACGGTGGAACAGATGGTCGGGGCGCTGCGCAAGGTCGCCGGCGACAAGGTCGCCGATCGCGTCGAGTGGAAACCGGATGCGCGCATCCAGGCCATCGTCAAAACCTGGCCCGCGCGTTTCACCACCGAGCGCGCGCTCAAGCTCGGATTCGTCGCGGACCAGGACGTCGAAAGCGTGATCCGCGATTACATCCGCGACGAAGGAATCAAGATTTAGAGAAGGTGTTGTAGGAGGGGCGCCCCCGCCCCGACAGGTGCCAAGCTCAACCACCGATCGGCCCGAGGGCGGGCCCCCACACCCCCCCCTTACACCGTGCCTACTAGGAATCGCCCCAAAGCATCCACCACGGGTCTTTCTTGGGGGTATAGCCTTTTTTGTACCAGGGGCTGTTGGGGAAGTTCTTGTGCATCACGCGGTCGGCGTCGTCGCGCAATTTGGTCAAGCCCAGCTTATCGTAGGCCTTCACCAGGATGAACAGCGCTTCCTGATCGGCCGGCGCCTGCGGATAATGCACCAGCGCGTACTGCGCGCGGTTGGCGGCGGCCAGGTAAGCGCCGCGCCGCATGTAATAGTCGGCCACGTGGACTTCGTGCTCGGCGAGCGTGTTTACCAGATACTTCATGCGCGCGATCGCGTCCGGCGTGTATTTGCTGTCGGGAAAGCGGGTGACCAGTTCCTTGAACGAATTGAACGAATCGCGCGCCGCCTTGGGGTCGCGTTCGCTCTGGTCCTGCCCGGCGAGCCTGCCCAGCAGCCCGAGATCCTCGTTGAAATTGACGATGCCCTTGAGGTAATAGACGTAATCGACGTTGCGGCTGTTCGGGTGCAGTTTGATGAAGCGGTCGCAGGCGGCGAGGGACGAGGTCTGGTCGTCATCCTTGTAGTACACATAGGCCAGTTCCATCTGCGCCTGCTCCGCGTAGCGGCCGTAGGGAAAGCGCGCGTCGAGCTTTTCCAGATATTTGATCGCCTTGGCGTAGCTGTTGTCGGCGATCGCATCCCTGGCTTCGCTGTACAGCTTGCTGGCCGACCACGTGGAAGTTTCGTCTTTCACTTCGGGCAGCAGGCTGCACGCACACAACAGCAGGGCCAGGATTACAGCTAAACTACGTCGCATGGTGGCAGGCACAGAAAGTGGGGAGACGCAAAATTATAACGCAGTCGCGATCCACGAGCGGGAAGTTCCCGCCGACTGCGCCGGAATGCGCTTCGACCAGGCTTTGGCGCGGATGTTTCCCGAGCATTCGCGCAGCCGCCTCGCCGCCTGGGTCAAACAGGGCCAGGTAATGCTGGACCATGTTGCGGTCGATGCCAAGCGCAAGGTCTGGGGCGGGGAGCGCGTTTCCCTCGCCGTGGCGCCCGAAGCGCGGGACATGGCCGCCGCGGCCGAGGCCATCGGACTCGATATCGTGCACGAGGACGCCGCGCTGCTGGTGCTCAACAAGCCCGCCGGCCTGGTGGTGCACCCGGGCAGCGGCAATTGGCAGGGCACGCTGCTCAACGGCCTGCTGCATCATCACCCGCCGCTCGCCGGCATTCCGCGCGCGGGCATCGTGCACCGCCTGGACAAGGACACCAGCGGCCTGCTGGTCGTGGCCAAGACGCTGGAGGCGCAGACCGACCTGGTGCGGCAGTTGCAGGCACGCAGCGTGAAGCGCCAGTACCTCGCGCTGGCGCACGGCGTAGTCGCGCGCGACGGCTTGGTCGATGCACCCATAGGCCGGCACCAGACTCAGCGCACGCGCATGGCGGTGAACGAGCACGGCAGGGCGGCGCGCACACACTATCGCGTGCTCGAACGCTACGCGGGGGCGACACTGCTCGAGTGCAGTCTGGACACCGGACGCACGCACCAGATCCGCGTGCACCTGCAGTCGATCGGCCACCCGCTGGTGGGCGATCCGGTCTATCGCACCGGGCGCGGCGCAGCGGCCGGGCCGCTGGCGAATTTCAAGCGCCAGGCGCTGCACGCCTACCGCCTGGGCCTGGTGCATCCGGTCAGCGGCGCGGCGATGCAATGGGAAGCGCCGCTGCCGGCGGACATGCAAGGGCTGTTGAGCGAACTCGCGGCACTCGCCGCATGAGCATGCACGGCTGGATCGTGCCCGGCTGGCCGGCGCCGCCGGGCGTGCGCGCGCTCATCACTACGCGCGCGGGCGGCGCGAGCCGCGGCGCCTATGCCGGCCTCAACCTCGGCCTGAACTCGGGCGACGATGCCGAGGCCGTGGCGCGCAACCGCGCCAGCCTGCGGCAATGGCTGCCGGCCGAGCCGCTGTGGCTGCGCCAGGTGCACGGCACCACGGTGGTCGAGGCCGACAGCGCGGAGGGCAGCCCCGAAGCCGATGCCGCGATCGCGCGCCGGCCGCGGCGCGTGTGCGCGGTGCTGAGCGCCGACTGCCTGCCGCTGCTCCTGTGCAATGAGGCGGGGACCGCCGTCGCCGCGGTGCACGCGGGCTGGCGCGGCCTGTGCGCCGGCGTGATCGAGCAGACGCTGCGCGCCATGGCATGTCCGCCGCAGGCGCTGCTCGCCTATCTCGGGCCTGCGATCGGGCCAGCCGCATACGAAGTCGGCGCGGAAGTGCGCGAGGCATTCGTCGCAGCCGACCCGGAGGGCGAATCCGAATCCGAGGCCGCATTTGCGCCGGGCGCACCGGGCAAGTTCCACGCCGACCTGTATGCGCTCGCGCGGCTGCGCCTCGCGCGCAGCGGCGTAAGCAGCATCTACGGCGGCGACTGCTGCACGTATACCGAGCGCGAGCGCTTCTACTCCTACCGCCGCGACGGCGCCACCGGACGCATGGCGAGCCTTATCTGGATCGA
>CAZRMO010000143.1:0-1205 GCA_964601155.1 uncultured Enterobacteriaceae bacterium | reverse complement strand
CCACGACCCCCGCATATGTCATTCCGAACGTCCCCCAAGGGGACTTCCTTCGGGGCGCAGTGAGGAATCTGCTTTTCCGGTAACACTGCTCGCTGTCAAGAACAACAGCAGATTCCTCGGCCCTTGGCCTCGGAATGACAGAATCAGCATGAGGCTATTTGTGCCACCGGCCCACGCCTCACGAACTATAATGCTGCCTGTTTATCCGCTGCGGAGCACGACTTGATCCTGATCACCGGAGGTGCCGGCTTCATCGGTTCGAATTTCGTGCTGCAATGGCTGACGACGAAAGGCGAGAGCGTCGTCAACCTCGACAAGCTCAGCTACGCCGGCAATCTGCGCAACCTCGACAGCGTGCGTGGCGATGCGCGCCATATCTTCGTGCAGGGCGACATCGACGACGACCAGCTGGTGGCGCAACTCCTGCACCAGTATCGGCCGCGCGCCGTGCTCAACTTCGCTGCCGAGAGCCACGTGGACCGCTCCATACTCGGGCCGGGCGAGTTCGTGCGCACCAATATTCACGGCACCTTCACCCTCCTCGAAGCCGCGCGCGCCTATTGGGACGGGCTGGAGGGCGAAGCGAAGCAGCGCTTTCGCTTCCTGCAGGTGTCCACCGACGAGGTCTACGGTTCGCTCGCCGCCGATGACGCGCCATTCAGCGAAACCACGGCCTACGCGCCCAACAGCCCTTATGCCGCATCCAAGGCCGCCGCCGATCACATGGTGCGGGCCTACCACCACACCTACGGCCTGCCCACGCTCACCACCAACTGCTCCAACAATTACGGCCCGTTCCAGTTCCCGGAAAAGCTGATCCCGCTGGTGATCCTGAACGCGCTCGCAGGCAAGGCGATTCCCGTCTATGGCGACGGGCAGAACGTGCGCGACTGGCTCTACGTCGACGATCATTGCGCCGGCATCCGCAAGGTGCTGGAAGCGGGACGGCCGGGCGAGGTGTACAACATCGGCGGCAACAGCGAAAAAGCGAACATCGAAGTGGTGCGGACGCTGTGCGCAGCGCTGGACGAAATGCATCCTGCGGCGAAGCCTTACGCGTCGCTGATCACCTACGTTAAAGACCGGCCGGGGCACGACCGGCGCTACGCCATAGACGCGAGCAAGATCCGGCGCGAACTCGGCTGGCAGCCCGTCGCGAACTTCGACATCGGCATCCAGCGGACAGTCGGCTGGTACCTCGCCAA
>CAZRMO010000142.1:0-6437 GCA_964601155.1 uncultured Enterobacteriaceae bacterium | reverse complement strand
TCAGGCACGTAATTGAGGACGTAACCGCTGACATAGCGCGCAGGCAGGCCGATCGAGCGCAGGCAACTGAGCATCAAATGGGCGAAATCCTGGCATACGCCGCGCTTGTGTTCCAGCACCTCGAGCACCTTGGTGGTCACGGTCGTCGCCTTCGGATCGTAGCTGAACTCGGTGTGGATACGGCGCGTCAGATCGAGCGCCGCGTCCAGCCAGGGACGCTCGGGCGTAAAACTCTCGCGCGCATAGGCGCCGGATTCCGGCAACACCGGTACCATGGGAGAAGCAAGGCGATACTGTTCCACGTCGAGGTCCACCTGCGGGTCCCACACGCCGGGCATTGCGAGCGCGTCTTCCCAGGGCGGCGAGGCCGCCGCCGCATCGGGCGCATGCGCGTCGATCTCGACCAGGGACTCCGCCGTCACCCGGAGCAGGTCGTGCGGCGTATCGATCATGAAACGTACGACGTTATTGCCGAAATAGTCGGTGCCCTCGGCACGCTCGGACGGGCTGGGCTCGATATCGAGCTTGTGGTATTCCACTCTTTGCCAGGGCGTATTGCGCGGCTTCAGATGCGCGAGCTGATGCGCGCTCGTCACCTTGGCCGAATATTCATAGCGCGTCTCGTGGGTTACACGATACCTGACTTCACCGCCCATGGCGCGCTTACACTCCCAGCGGCGCCCAGACATTGGTCTGGGCATGGGTAAAGAAGCGATGCGACAGACTGTCGCTCAACTGAAACGCCGTCGAGCGCAGCAGGTCCACGGAGTCGCGCAGATGCTCGCTCTCAGGCTGCAGGTCGCGCGCCGGGTCCAGCCCATCCAGCGCTTCGACGCAGGGCCGCAGGAGCTCGCTGCCGCAACTGCCGTAGGTATCTTCCAGCTTCCTGAGATAGGAATAGACACCATTCGCCTGATACCGCACGGAGCGCGGATTGGTGCCGTCGAGAACCAGCAGATCGAGCACCGGCAGCCATTCCGGACGCGCCATGTAACGCGTGCGATAGGTGACAATGGAGTCGGTCAGCCGCAGCAGCCAGCTGAGGCCGTAGGCGCGGCCGTGCTGCAGCGCAATCTGCAGCACCAGGCACTGAAATGCGAGGCGCTCCAGGCGCCGCCCGATCGACAGGAAGCGCCAGCCATCGTCGCGCGTCATGCCATCCATCGCAAACCCGGAAAGCGTCATCAGCCCGGTGATGGTGCGATCCAGCCAATTCAGCGCAACCGGAAGGGAAGCCTCCCTGCCGAAAACCGGATCCTTCACCAGCGCGTTGATCGTGCGCCAGTTGTCCAGGGACATACGATCGCGCAGATTGAATGCCACTTGCTCCAGATTGCGCAGATTGGCGGGCAGTCCGAACGCGTTTTTCTCCTGTGTGGCGGCTGCAAGCAAGGCGGCCTCCACATCCTCGCCCGCTTCGATCAAACTGAATGCGCGCGCCAGTTCGAGCACCGGTTCGGACGAATCCTCGTCATCGTCGCTGTCGAGAATCTGGTTCAGTGCAAGACGCAGCGACCTCGCGGAATCGTCGCAGCGCTCGGCGTAGCGCCCGAACCAGAACAGGGTTTCCGCGACGCGCGACGGAATACCCGCTCCGGAATGCACCAGATCCGTCGCGGTCACCGTGTTGTGCAGCAATGTGAAACTCGCGTCGACGGAACCCGGAGAAATCACCCAGGTGTCCTTGGAACTGCCGCCGCGCTGCGCCGAAACCACGCGCTCATCGATGCCGCTGGCGACCCGCGTCAGCCCGCCGGGCATCACCACGTAGCCCGAGGGCGAGCGGATGGCGAACACGCGCAGGCCGATGCCGCGCGCGCTGATGCGATACCCCTGGGTGCGCGAGAGCACCGGCGCCTGCGACACATGCACGAACTCCTGCGCGATGTAGCGCTCCGGCTGTTGCTTGAGTTTTTGCGCCAGCGCATCGAGGCCCGCTGCGTCCAGGTCCTCGCCAAAAACGGGGGTGAACTTATGGCCCGGGTCCGCCGATTTGAATACCAGATGTTGCGACTGCTCGAGCGCGTCGGCCAGCGCCGCGGGCTCGCCGCACCACCAGGTCGCGATCGACGGCAGGCGCAGCGCCTCGCCGGTGAGGTGCTCGCACAATCGCGGCAGAAAACCGAGCAGAGCGCCCGATTCGATGATCCCCGAACCCAGCGCGTTGGCAATCAGCACGCTGCCGCGCCGGGCACAGTCGGTCAGGCCGGCCACGCCCAGCGCCGAGTCGCTGCGCAATTCGAGCGGATCGCAGTAGGCGTCGTCCTGGCGGCGCAAAATCGCATGCACGCGCTTGAGCCCGCCGAGAGTTTTCAGCCAGACCCGCCCGCCCTTCACGGTTAAGTCTCCGCCCTCCACCAGCGGGAATCCGAGATAACGCGCCAGCAGCGTATGCTCGAAGTAGGTTTCGTTGTACGGTCCGGGGGTGAGCAGCACGGTCAGCGTCGGGCCGTCGCCCTTGGGGGCAAAATGCATCAGCGAGTCGCGCATGGTGGCGAAGAAATGGGCGACATGCTGCACCCTGATGTCGCGGTACAAGGCGGGAAAGGTGCGCGAGACGATCAGCCGGTTTTCCAGCGCATAACCCGCGCCCGAGGGCGCCTGGGTGCGGTCCGCCATGACCCACCAGCGGCCATCGGGCGAGCGCGCCAAGTCCGCGGCATAGACGTGCAGATGCACGCCTCCGGGCAAGTTCATCCCCCGCGCCGGCCGCAGGAACCCGGTTTGCCCGAAAATGAGCGGCGGCGGAATAAGCCCCTCCTGCAGCAGGGACTGGCTGCCGTAAAGGTCGGCAAGAATGAGGTCGAACAGCTGCGCCCGCTGAGCGATTCCGGCCTCGAGCTCGCGCCATTCCTCCGGCGAGATGATGAGCGGCAGAACGTCCAGATCCCATGGCCGGTCCAGGCCCTGCGGGTCTGCGTAGACGTTGTAGGTCACGCCGCTGTCGCGGATCTGGCGCTCGGCGCCCGCCAGGCGCGCGCGAATTTCCTCGGCGGAGGTTGCGCTCAGCGCGCCGAAAAAGCGCTGCCAGTGCGCGCGCGGCTTGCTCGGCTCCTCGAACAGTTCGTCGAAGCGCCCCGCGGAATCCGGATAAGCTTTAAGCATGTCTTCCAGCATCGGCCGATATTACGAGGAGTAAGGCGGGATTGCCATTAGGCCGGGCGCAAGAATGCATTATCCCGTCTGCCGGCGCAAGTCCAACGTGAACGGGAAATTCGGGTTGCGCGGTTCGTCCGCAAGCCCCATTTTCCCGGGCGTGTGGCCAGTGCGGAAAAAGCGCGCCAGGCGGCGCGCCTCGGCCTCGTAGGCGTTCACCGGGAAGGTATCGTAATTGCGTCCGCCGGGATGCGCGACGTGGTAGCTGCAGCCGCCCAGCGATCGGCCCATCCAGCTGTCGACCAGGTCGAAGATCAGCGGCGCGTGCGCGCCTATGGTCGGATGCAGGCTGGCGGCGGTTTGCCATGCGCGATAGCGCACACCGCCTACGTATTCGCCTACGTTTCCGGTAGGCTGCAGCGGCACGCGCCTGCCGTTGCAGCTGAGAACGTGGCGAGCGTCGATCAGCCCGGAGACCTTGAGCTGAACGCGCTCCACCGAGGAGTCGACGTAGCGCACCGTGCCGCCTGTCGCGCCTTCCTCGCCCAGCACGTTCCAGGGTTCCAGCGCCAGGCGCAGTTCCACGTCGGCGCCCTTCGCCGCAAAATCGCCCAGCCGCGGGAAGCGGAATTCGAAATGCGGCGCGAACCACTCGGGCTTGAGCCCATAGCCGAAACTGGCGGTCTCCTCGAGAACGTCGGAAAAATCGTCCCAGACGAAATGCGGCAGCAGAAAGCGGTCATGCAGCTCGGTACCCCAGCGCGCGAGGCGCGATGGCCGATAGGGCTGCTGCCAGAAGCGCGCCACCAGCGCGCGCATCAACAGCTGCTGCGCCAGGCTCATGCGCGCGTGCGGCGGCATCTCGAAGGCGCGCATCTCCAGCAACCCCAGGCGCCCGGTGGCGCTGTCCGGCGAATACAGCTTGTCGACGCAGAATTCGGCGCGGTGCGTGTTGCCGCTCGCGTCGATCAGGATATTACGCAGCAGGCGATCCACCTGCCATGGCGCCGCGGCGAGGCTGCCCTCCGCCTGCAGCCGCTGCAGTTCGCGAAACGCGATTTCGAGTTCGTACACCGAATCGTTGCGCGCCTCGTCGATACGCGGCGCTTGGCTGGTCGGCCCGATGAACATGCCCGAGAACAGGTAGGACAGCGAAGGATGGTTGTGCCAGTACGCGATCATGCTGGCGAGCAGGTCGGGCCGGCGCAGGAAGGGCGAATCCTCCGGCTTCGCCCCGCCGAGCACGAAGTGGTTGCCGCCGCCGGTGCCCACATGGCGGCCGTCGAGCATGAATTTTTCCGTGGACAGCCGCGATTGATGCGCCGACTCGTACAGAAACTCGGTCTGTTCCACCAGCTCGCCCCAGTTGCGCGCCGGCTGTATGTTGACTTCGACCACGCCGGGATCAGGGGTGACGCACAGCTTGATCAGGCGCGCATCGCGCGGCGGCTCGTAGCCTTCGAGCAGGACCGGCAGCTGCATCGCTTCCGCCGTGGCCTCGACTGCCGCGACCAGCTCCAGATAGTCCTCCAGCTCGGCGGTCGGCGGCATGAACACGTACAGGCGTCCCTCGCGCGCCTGCGCGCACATGGCCGTGCGCGTGATCCAGCCGGCGGACTCCTGCGTCCCGGGACGCGCATCCGCAGCGCGCGTCTGCTTCGCGGGGGCTTTGGCGCGCGCACGCGCGCCCCGTTTTACCCTGGCCGCAGCCCCGGCTTTGGCATCGGCAACGCCGGCAGGCTGGCTCGCCGCATCGTCGCCAAGCATCGCATCCGGGTGGCGGATGCGCTGATACAGCGGCAGCGGCGGGCGCTGCACGCTTGGATCCGCAGGGTAGATCCAGGGATAATCGCCCGGCCGCGCCCAAGGCAGAGAGTCCAGCGGCAGGCGGTAGCCAATAGGCGAGTCGCCCGGAATCAGGTAGCAGCGCTCGTCGCGCAGGAACCATGAGCCACTCTGCCAACCCGTCCCGCTTTCGGCACGCGCGACGGGCAGTACGTGCCCGGCAATTTGTTTCAAGCCCTCCGCAAACAGCTTGCGCAGGCGCTCGCGTTCGAGCGGGTCGTCCAGACGTGAATCGAAGGGATCGACATTGGACGGCAGGCGGCGCTCGCGCCACAAGTAGTACAGGGTATCTTCGAACGCCGGGAAAATGTGCTGCGGCGGCAGATCCAGCCGCTCGGCCACCCCCTGAAGAAACGCAAGGGCTTGAATTTCGGTCGCGCCGTAGTCGACGCTTTCATCGGCGACCAGCGAGGTGTTCGACCATATCGGTTCGCCGTCCGCGCGCCAGAACGCATTCAGGGACCAGCGCGGCAGCTGCTCGCCCGGATACCACTTGCCCTGGCCATAATGCAGCAGCCCCAGTGGCGCGTAGTGCGCCTTCAGCCGCGCGAGCAGCTCGGCCGCAAGCTTGCGTTTCGTCGGACCCATGGCCTCGGTGTTCCATTCGGCGCCGTCGCGATCGTCGACCGAGACGAAAGTCGGCTCCCCGCCCTGCGTCAGGCGCACGTCGTGCTGCGCCAAGTCGGCATCGATGCGCCCGCCCAGTGCTTCTATCGCCTGCCACTCGGTTTCGGTATAGGGTTTGGTCACGCGCGGCACTTCCCACACACGCTCCACTTTCATCGTGTGCTCGAACTCGACCTCGCACTCCTCCACCGCGCCGCTGACCGGGGCCGCCGACGAAGGCTCGGGCGAACAGGCGAGCGGAATATGACCTTCGCCGGCCAGCAGGCCCGAGGTCGGGTCGAAACCGATCCAGCCCGCGCCGGGCAGATAGACTTCGCACCAGGCATGCAGATCGGTGAAATCCACCTCGCTGCCGGAGGGCCCGTCCAGCGCCTTGACGTCCGGCTTCAGCTGGATCAGGTAGCCGGAGACGAAGCGCGCGGCGAGGCCGAGATGGCGCAGAAGCTGCACCAGCAGCCAGCCGCTGTCCCGGCAGGACCCCGAGCCGTTCGTCAGCGTTTCCTCCGGCGTCTGCACGCCGGGCTCCATGCGGATCAGATACTTGATGTCGCCCTGCAGCCGCTGGTTGAGCGCAACCAGAAAGTTCGTCGTCTGCATCGGCTCGCGCGAAATCTGCGCGAGATACGCCGCGAACCGGCGCGTCGCCCGCCGCTTTTTCAGATACGGCGCAAGTTCGCGCTGCTGCTCCCTGGTATAGGCAAAGGGAAACTGCTCAGCCTGCGGCTCGAGAAAGAAATCGAAGGGATTGAGCACCGACATTTCGGCCACAAGATCGACTTCGACGCGGAATTCATCCGTTTTTTCCGGTACGACTATGCGCGCGAGATAGTTCGACTGCGGATCCTGCTGCCAGTTGATGAAATGCTTGG
>CAZRMO010000141.1:0-6471 GCA_964601155.1 uncultured Enterobacteriaceae bacterium | reverse complement strand
CCAGTTGAGCTTGACCCAGCCGGCGGCGAGGCACAGGCCGTCGCCGACGAAGGGCAGCCAGGCTAGCGCCAGCAGCGGGCTGCCGTAGCGCTGGACGCGGCCGAGCTGGGTCAGCGGCTTTTTCGAGCCGATGTAGCGCCCGATCAGGTAGGTGGTGAGGCCGCCCAGGGTGTTGCCCAGGGTGGCCACGGCTATGGCGGGCCAGGCCAGACTCGGGTACAGCTTGAGCACGGCGAACAGCGCGGCTTCGGAACTGATAGGAATCAGCGTAGAGGCGAGGAAGCTCGCGAAGAGCAGCGATATGAGGCTGGCCGAGGCGCCGATCATGCCGCGGTTCCCCGGGCCCCGCGCATGGGCGCGTCTTGCCGCGGCGCAGCACATCCTGCTACCCTTCCACGCTTATCTCGAATCGAACGGCCATGCATCCCGACTATCTCGAAAAAATACTCAAGGCGCGCGTCTACGACGTCGCGATCGAATCTCCGCTGGAGGCGGCACCCATACTGTCCGTACGGCTGCACAACACTTTGCTGCTCAAGCGCGAGGACATGCAGCCGGTATTCTCGTTCAAGCTGCGCGGCGCGTACAACAAGATGGCGCAATTGCCGCCGGCGAAACTCAAGCGCGGAGTCATCGCCGCCTCGGCCGGCAATCATGCCCAGGGTGTGGCGCTGGCGGCGCAGCGCCTGGGCTGCAATGCGGTGATCGTGATGCCGGTGACCACGCCGCGGATCAAGGTGGACGCGGTGCTCGCGCGCGGCGCCGAGGTGCTGCTCTGCGGCGATTCCTACGACGAGGCCTACCACCATGCGCTCAAACTCGAGAAATCGCGCAAGCTCACGTTCGTGCATCCCTACGACGATCCGGACGTGATCGCCGGCCAGGGCACAATAGGCATGGAAATCCTGCGCCAGGCGAAAACGCCGATCGACGCGATATTCGTCGCCATCGGCGGTGGCGGGCTGATCTCGGGCGTCGCCGCCTACGTCAAGCGCCTGCGCCCGGAGATCAAAATCATCGGCGTGCAACCGGTGGATTCGGACGCCATGGCGCGCTCGATCAAAGCCGGCCGGCGCGTGCGCCTGGCGCAGGTGGGCCTGTTCGCCGACGGCGTCGCGGTGAAGCAGGTGGGCAGGGAAACCTTCCGCCTGTGCCAGCAACTGGTCGACGAGATCGTCCTGGTCGATACCGACGAGACCTGCGCCGCGATCAAGGACGTGTTCGAGGAGACGCGCTCGATTCTCGAGCCGGCCGGGGCGCTGGCGATCGCCGGGGCCAAGGCGTATGTGGAGAAGAAGGGCGTGCGCGGACAGACGCTGGTGGCGGTCGCCTGCGGCGCCAACACCAATTTCGACCGCCTGCGCTTCGTCGCCGAGCGCGCCGAGGTGGGCGAGCACCGCGAGGCGATCCTCGCGGTGACCATACCCGAGCGCCCCGGCAGCTACAAGAAATTCTGCGCCGTCCTGGGCGCGCGCAACGTCACCGAATTCAACTACCGGATCGCCAGCGAGAAGGAGGCGCACGTGTTCGTCGGCATCGGGGTACAGAACCGCGACGAGACCGCGCGCCTGATCCGCAAGCTGCGCCATCACGGCTTGAAGACCATAGACCTGTCGGACAACGAGATGGCCAAGCTGCACGTGCGCCACCTGGTCGGCGGGCATGCGGTGCTGGCGAAACACGAACTGCTCTACCGCTTCGAGTTTCCGGAGCGTCCCGGTGCGCTGATGAAGTTCCTGAACAGCATGCGCCCCGACTGGAACATCAGCCTGTTTCACTACCGCAATCACGGCGCCGACTACGGCCGCGTGCTGGTGGGAATGCAGGTGCCGCCCAAGGAAATGACGCAATTCCGCCGCTTCCTGCACGACCTGGGCTATCCCTTCTGGGACGAGAGCAAGAACCCGGCTTATCGGCTGTTTCTCGGTTAAGGCCGAGGCGTCTCCGGCGTCGGTGCCGGCTGCTGAGGCGAGGCTTTGTCCAGTTCCGCGCGCACGCGCGGCAGGCTGTGCGGATGGCGTTCCTGCAGAAACGCGACGAGCTTTTCGCGTACGTGGCAGCGCAGATCCCAGGCGATGCTGGAGTCGGCGGCGCTCATCAGCGCGCGCAACTGTAGCGTGTGCTCGGTGGCGTCGGTGACCTGCAGGCCCCAGACCTTGCCGTCCCACATCTCCGATGCCTGCAGGATGCGATGCAGTTCCGCGCGCACCTCCTCCACCGGCACCGTGTAGTCGGCGTAGACGATTACGGTGCCCAGCAGGTCCGCGGTGACGCGCGTCCAGTTCTGGAACGGGTGCTCGATGAAGTACGACAGCGGTACCACCAGCCGGCGCAGGTCCCAGATGCGCACCACGACGTAGGTCGTGCCGATTTCCTCGATCCAACCCCATTCGCCCTCCACAATCACTACGTCCTCGATCCGGATCGGCTCGGTGAGCGCGATCTGAATTCCCGCGAACAGGTTGGACAGGGTCGAGCGCGCCGCCATCCCAACCACCAGGCCGGCGACCCCGGCGGAGGCGAACAGCGTGATGCCGATGTGCCGGATAGCGGGAAAAGTCATCAGCATCAATGATCCGGCGACAATGGAGATGAGGACCGCCGCAATGCGCCGCAGCAGGCGCACCTGGGTCTCGATCTTGCGTGCCCTGAGGTTGTCCTTGACGTCCATCCGATAGGTGGCCGCGACCACTTCGACCAGCGCATCGATGAGCCGCAGGCACAGCCAGGCTACGACGCCGATGAGGGCCAGAGCGTCCAGATGCTGCAGAGTGTCGGTGATCGCTTGCGGCCACGGCAGATCGGGCAGTGCGAGGAAGATCGCGAACAGCGGCAGCGCGATGCCCGCTGGCCGGCGACCCAAGCGCAGCAGCGCCGCTTTGCCGGGACCGGGTGCGCGCGCAACGACGCGCCCGGCCGCGAAGAACAGCAGCCGGTGGGCGATCAGCGCCAGCAGCACGACGCCGAGCAGCGTGAGCACCGACCACAGGTAGGGCTGCCACGCGGCCGAAAGCGCTTGCATGAGAAGACTCCTCAATTGAAGGTGATTACTATGTGCGCGTCCCCGCAAAATCCCGGCGGCGCAGCTGCATTATCCGCCCACGGCCCCCGTCTTGCAGCCTTCTCCGGCTATAGACAGGCAGGATCTTCCCGCTCGCCGGCGTCCGCGGCTTCTTATCCCGTCACGAGAAAAGCCGCCGAATTTTTATGTCCCGGTGTTCCGGGTGATCGCAATAAACGCCCAAACAATGGCCAATGGCAGGAGCAGAACGAGCAGGAACGGGAACGCAAATCCCGTCAAGACGAGCCCGGCGACGATCACGCCGCCCAGGATGAAAATGCCGATTCCGGCAAACACGAAGAGCAGGAAAATGGCCGCACAAAATAGCGCGATCAGACCGACGATTAGTCCGGCGGCTCCGATTGTGCCGCTGAGCGGCCCTGCGAGTTCCCGGCCGTTGATGATGATTTTTGTCGATCCCGCCCCAAAAAACAGACTCCATGCCACGATGAACAGCATGACGATTGCAAGGGCGAGCGCCGCTTTCTTGGTCATGTAAAACTCCTTGATCGTAAGAGCAACGCCGACAGGCCTTTGGCGCCGGGTAGAACGTGTCCCCAGGAGTTCGACGCCAAGGGGATTCGATGGTTCCGGCCCTGGCTTGGCCTAGTGCGGGACGGGGAGATTGCTGACGCCGACGTCAGCTTCCACCGTCCGGATCGTCCCCGAAATATCCGGGCGCAAGTTCGTCCGCGTAGCAGACGGGCGAACTCATGCTGGATCCTTTGGCGTTGCTCGGCACGCCGAGGAATTCGAGCCTGTCGGCCTCGCGCTGGTACACGCCGCGCTCGGTGACCATGTAATCCACCGGGATGTCCCAGGGCTGGGGGTGGATGGTGTCGATTGCGCCGAGTTCGAAGCCCACGCCGATCACCAGCGGCTTGCGCGCACCGAGGCTCGCCAGCGTGCGGTCGAAAAAGCCGCCGCCATAACCAAGGCGATAGCCCTGCCGGTCGAAGCCGTTCATCGGCAGCAGTACCTTGTCCGGAACCACTTCGGCGCTCGCCTTGGGATAGGGGATGTCGAGTTTGCCCAGCGCCAGCTCCACCCCCGGATGCCACTCGCGGAACAGCAGCGGCGTCTTGGGCGCGACCACCACCGGCAGCGCCGCGGTCGCGCCCCGCCCGCGCAGCCGCCGCAGCAAATGGCGCGCATCGTACTCGTTCATGATCGGCCAGCAGAAGGCCACTACGCCCTTGGCCAGCCCGGGAAACCCGTAGAGCAAATGGCGGTCCATGGCAATGCGCCAGGCACGCAGTTGGTCCGCGGGCACCGACTGCCTGCGCGCGAGCAGTTCGCCCCGCAGCTGCTTGCGCCAGACCATGAGTTCAGCGTGCTGCATAGATTAATTGACGCGCGTCATCCATCCGTTCTGTGGAGCGTTTATACTGGTTTCATTATGGGCTCAACCGCGGGAAGCACTATAACATCGGTACTGCGCGCGCTGCTGCTCGCGCTCGGTCTGGCGCCGCTCGCGTCGCAGGCGATGCCGGCTCACCCGCGGACGCAGGAGGAACTGTTCCTTGCCGCGCGCGCTGCGGTGCGCGCGGGCGACGACGACAAACTCGTCCGCTACGATGCGCAGCTGCAGGGTTATCTGCTCGAGCCCTATGTGGCATCCTGGATACTGCGCTCGCGACTCGAAGATGCCAGCCCGGAGGAAGTACGCGCTTTCCTCGCGCGCGAGCGGGGCACCGTGCTCGCCGAGCGGGTGCGCAAGGAATGGCTGAAGGTGCTGGGCAAGCAGGGGCGCTGGGATCTGTTCCGCTCCGAGCATCCACTGCTGGTCCACGACGACAGCGACATCGTCTGTTACGCGCTGCAGGCGCGCTGGGAACAGAAGGACGAGTCGGCGCTGGACGAAGTCCGGCCTCAGTGGGACGCGCCGCGCGAACTGCCAGACGGCTGCGTGCCGCTGGCCGAGGCGCTCATCGCCCGCGGCGTATTCACCGACCGCCAGATATGGGAGCGCGTGCGCCTCTTGCTCCGGGCCCGCCTGGTCACCGCGGCCTGGCGTACCGCCGAGTACCTGCCGCGCTCGGAACAGCCCGACCGTGGAAAGCTGTTTGAGGCAGCCGCCGGTCCGAAACGCTACCTCAACGAACGGAACAAGGACCTGTCGCGCCGTCAGGTGCGCGAGCTGGTCATGTTCGCCTTGTATCGCCTGGCGCGCAGCGATCCGCTCGCGGCCGAACACTACTGGAGAAAGCAGCCGCGTGCGAAGTTTCCGGCCGAAGAGCGGGGCTACGTCTGGGGGCAGTTGGCGCTGCAGGCGGCGTGGCACAACCTGCCGCAGGCGCTGGCATGGTACGGCTACGCCGAGGCGGACGGAGCGCGGCTATCCGAAAAACAGCTCGACTGGCGCATGCGCGCCGCACTGCGCCAGGGTGACTGGCGTGAAGTCCTGGTCTCGGCGCAAATGATGTCGCCGCTGCAAAGGAACGAACCGGCCTGGATTTACTGGAAGGGGCGCGCCGAGAAGGCGCTGGGAAACGCCGGCAGGGCGCGCAGCCTGTTCGCGCGTATCGCCGGCGGACATTATTTCTACGCCGAACTCGCCCGCGAGGAACTTGGATTGCCCTTCACCATTCCACCCAGCAATTTCACGCCGACGGCCGATGACGTGGCCGCGATTGCGCGCGAGCCCGGTTTCCGGCGCTCGCTCGCGCTGTATCGGCTGGGCGACCGTTCCGACGCCACGCGTGAATGGGTCTGGTCGATACGCGGCATGGGCGATCGGCAACTGCTGGCCGCGGCCGAATTCGCGCTCCAGAATGAAATATTCGACCGCGCCATCAACACCGCTGACAAGACGCTGGCGCTGCACGATTTCAGCGTGCGTTATCTCGCACCTTACCTCGAAGAGCTGGGGGAAAATGCGCGCGCGCAGCAGCTGGACGTGGCCTGGGTGCTGGGTCTGGTGCGCCAGGAGAGCCGCTTCATTTCGGCGATCCGGTCCTCGGCCGGAGCGGCCGGCCTGATGCAGCTCATGCCGGCCACGGCCCGGTGGGTAGCCCGGCGCATGGGCATGCAGGACTATTCCTGGGCGCGGGTGACGGATACGGACGTCAACGCGGCCCTGGGCACTTATTATCTGCGCCACGTGATGGACGAACTCGACGACAGTCCGGTACTGGCGGTGGCGGCTTATAATGCAGGTCCCAAGCGGGCGGACAAATGGCGCGGCACCCGCCCGCTGGAAGGCGCGATTTACGCTGAAACCATACCGTTCAGCGAAACCCGCGGCTACGTCAAGAAGGTGATGAACAACACCATGTATTACGCCGCCATGCTCGGAGGCCCGGTGCGCTCCCTCAAGGACCGGCTGGGCATCGTCGCGCCGCGTGGCAGCACCGACGGCGTCGTCGCACAGGGAGAGCCGTAATGAAACTGGAACGCATAGCCGTCCT
>CAZRMO010000140.1:0-6509 GCA_964601155.1 uncultured Enterobacteriaceae bacterium | reverse complement strand
CGATCACCTCGCCCAGGTTATGCGGCGGGATGTTGGTCGCCATGCCGACCGCGATACCCGACGATCCGTTGATCAGCAGGTTGGGTATGCGCGTCGGCAGCGCCGTCGGCTCCAATTCCTTGCCGTCGTAATTCGGCACGAAATCGACCGTTTCCTTGTCGATGTCGGCCAGCAACTCGGAGGCAACGCGCTCCAGCCGGCATTCGGTGTAGCGGTAGGCCGCGGCCGAATCGCCGTCGATCGAGCCGAAGTTGCCCTGCCCGTCGATCAGCGTGTAGCGCATGGAAAAGTCCTGCGCCATGCGCACCAGCGCCTCGTAGGTGGCGGAATCGCCGTGCGGGTGATATTTACCCAGCACCTCCCCGACGATGCGCGCGCATTTCACGTAAGGCCGGTTCCACACGTTGTTCGACTCGTGCATCGCGAACAACACGCGCCGGTGCACCGGCTTCAGCCCGTCGCGCACGTCCGGCAGGGCGCGCCCCACGATCACGCTCATGGCGTAATCAAGATAGGAGCGCCGCATCTCCTCTTCGAGGCTTACCGGCAGAGTTTCTTTTGCGAACTGTTCCATGATCCAGCGGATTTATTTTAAGTTTGCGACTGAACCGGGACCCGTGGCGGGGCAATCCCCGTTCGTCGCGGCCCTGCAAAAAGCGCCGCAAATCGCGGCCGAAAAAGCATTGAATTTTAACATGTGCAAGCGCTTTGTCGCCACTAAAACCACCGAATTTCCGCCGCATCTGCGGCCGCCCGCTTGACCTTGGTTTACCTTTCTGCTGTATCCTGCGAGCGAACCGCCGCGCGCAAGCGCAAATGAAGAGCATGATGCCGACGTGGAAGCCGACGTAGAAGCCATAGACCTGTTAATCGAAGCGCGCTGGGTCATCCCGGTCAACCCAACCGGGCGCGTGCTTGAACACCATTGCGTCGCCGTGCGCGACGGGCGCATTCTCGACGTGCTACCGGCGGCGCAGGCGCAGGCGGCCTACAACGCGGCCGAGCACGTAGCGCTTCCAAGGCACGCGCTCATTCCCGGCATGGTCAACCTGCATACTCATGCATCGATGACGCTGATGCGCGGGTTCGCCGACGACATGACGCTGATGCGCTGGCTGCAGGATCGCATATGGCCGGCCGAGGCCAAGTACGTGTCGCCGCAGTTCGTCTACGACGGCACGCTGCTCGCCTGCGCCGAAATGCTGCGCGCGGGCATCACCTGTTTCAACGACATGTATTTCTACCCCGACGAAGCCGGACGTGCCGCACTCGACATGGGCATGCGCGCCGCGCTGGGCCTGATCGTCATCGATTTTCCCAGTGCCTACGCTGCCGACGCCGACGACTACGTGGACAAGGGCCTGGCCGTGCGCGACGGACTGGGCGGGCACCCGCTGCTTTCCTTCTGCATGGCGCCGCACGCTCCCTATACCGTCAGCGACAAGGCTTTTTCGCGGCTGATCACGCTTGCCGAGGAGCTCGATCTGCCGGTGCACATGCACGTGCACGAAACCCGGGACGAGATCGGGCAGAGCATCGCACAGCACGGCGTGCGCCCGCTCGAACGCCTGCGCCGCCTCGGCCTGGTCGGCCCCAATCTGATCGCGGTACATGCGATACACCTGACGCCGGAGGAGATCGCGCTGCTGGTGCAAAACGGCAGCTCGGTCGGGCATTGCCCTTCCTCCAATCTCAAGCTCGCCAACGGCTTTGCGCCGGTGACGCGCATGCTGGCCGAGGGCGTCAACGTCGGCCTGGGAACGGACGGATCAGCCAGCAACAACCGCCTCGACCTGTTCCAGGAGATGCGCCAGGCGGCGCTGCTCGCCAAGGCGGTGAGCGGCGACGCGAGCGCGCTCCACGCGCGCGAGGCGCTGGCCATGGCAACGCTCGATGGCGCGCGTGCGCTGCGGCTGGATCAGGCGATCGGGTCGATCGAGCGCGGCAAATTTGCCGACCTGACCGCGGTCGAGTTCGCCGCGCCCGAAATGCTGCCCTGCTACGACCCGATTTCGCATCTCGTCTATGCTGCCGGCCGCGAAAACGTCAGCCACGTCTGGGTCGCGGGACATCTGGTGGTCGAGGAGCGGGAACTGAAAAACCGGCCGAAAAATGATCTGGAAAACTTGGCGCTGTTGTGGCAGAATAGGCTATCAATGGAAACAATGGCTTAACATAAGTCTGCAACGAGGTTTCCACGGAGGAAGACGGTCGAACTTTATCGAGGGGAAAACATGAACAAGACAGTAAAACACATCGCGTTAGCCTTTTCCGCCGCTGCAGCACTTACACTCGGGATGGGCGCGACCAGCGCCTTCGCCCAAGATGAAGGCTATGTCCAAGCACCGGTCTCCGGTGTCGTTGCGAAAGACCCGTTTGGCCTGTGCTGGCGCACCGGTTACTGGACGCCCGCCATGGCGACAACCGAATGCGATCCGGACCTGGTGCCGAAGAAAGTCGAGCCCGCGCCCGCGCCGGTCGTTACGCCGCCGCCGGCACCTGCGCCTATGCCCAAACACGAAGTCAAGCCGGTCGTTGAAAAAGTGACCATGTCCGCCGAAACGAACTTCGATTTCGACAAGGCCGTGCTCAAGCCCGAAGGCAGGGCCAAGCTCGACGACCTCGCGAGCAAGCTCAGTGCGGTGAACCTGGAAGTGATCATCGCCGTCGGCCACACCGACAGCATCGGCACCAAAGCGTACAACCAGAAGCTGTCCGTGCGCCGCGCCAACGCGGTCAAGGCTTACCTGGTTAGCAGGGGCGTCGCAGCCAACCGCATCTACACCGAAGGCAAGGGCGAAACCCAGCCGATCGCGACCAACCGGACCAAGGAAGGCCGTGCGAAAAACCGCCGCGTCGAAATCGAGGTGGTGGGAACCCAACAAAGGTAAGCTTGCGCAGTTCCTTCAAAAGCCCTGCGCAAGCGGGGCTTTTTTATTTCGGATACACACATGAATGCCGACCCGCAAGAACTCGCGAAATTCAGTGACCTGGCCCACCGCTGGTGGGACGCGAGCAGCGAATTCAAGCCGCTGCACGAGATCAATCCCCTGCGCCTGGGATGGATCGACGGCATCGCCGAACTGAAAGGTAAATCCGTGATCGACGTCGGCTGCGGCGGCGGCATCCTGGCCGAAGCGATGGCGGCATTGGGCGCGCGGGTCAAGGGCATCGACCTGTCGGAAAAAGCGCTGAAAGTGGCGATGCTGCACCTGCTGGAGTCGGGCCTCGACGTGAACTACGAAGAAATCAGCGCCGAAGCGCTGGCACAGCGCGAGCCCGCACAATACGATGCGCTCACCTGCATGGAAATGCTCGAGCACGTACCCGATCCGGCGAGCACCGTCAGCGCCTGCGCGCAGCTGGTCAAACCGGGCGGGCAGCTGTTCTTTTCCACGATCAACCGCAACCCCAAGTCCTACCTGTTCGCAGTGATCGGCGCCGAATACATCCTGCGGCTGCTGCCGCGCGGCACGCACGATTACGCAAAATTCCTCAAGCCCTCGGAACTCGCGCGGCATTGCCGCGCCGCCGGCCTCACGCTGAAATCGGTGATCGGCATGAGCTACAACCCGCTGAGCAAAATCTACGCGCTCAACAACGACGCCAGCGTCAATTATCTGATGCACTGCGTGCGGGATGCTTAGAGTCAAAGCGCGGGCAGTGCTGTTCGACCTGGACGGCACGCTCGCGGACACGGCGCCAGATCTGGCGCGGGCACTCAACCGCGTGCGCGCGGCACAGGGCTTGGCGCCAATGCCGCTCGAAGCCACCCGCTCCTACACCTCCAGCGGCGCGCGCGGCCTGCTCAAAGTCGGGTTCAACCTGAATCCGGACGACGAGGGCTATGAAGCGCTCAAGCTGCAGTTTCTCGATTTCTACGCGGCGGAGATCTGCGTCGATACCCGGCTGTTCGACGGCATGGACGAACTGCTCGATCAACTCGACCAGGACCGGCTGCCCTGGGGCGTGGTGACCAACAAGGCCGTGCGCTTCACCCTGCCGCTGCTGCAGGGCCTGCGCCTGGGCGAGCGCGCCGCCTGCGTGGTCGGCGGCGACACCACCGCCCGGCTCAAGCCGCACCCCGATCCCCTGCTGCATGCCGCCGAAGCGCTGCAACTGCCCCCATCGGCCTGCCTCTACATCGGCGACGACCTGCGCGACGTCCAGGCGGCGCGCGCGGCCGGCATGCGCGTGCTGGCGGCGAAATACGGCTATCTGGGCGATGGCGGCGCCATCGAATCCTGGCAGGCGGACGCGGTCATCGAGCACCCGCGCCAGGTGCTCGATTACCTCTGAGTCCCTTGATTTCTGCGGGGTTTCGCCCCATATGCCATAATGTACGTGTAGTAGGGATTGAGGGGCAGGAAGCGGGGGGATTTTCTCCAACTTTTCGCCCTGCACTCCCAGACAGATACCGGGGGCGACCTGGTTTCGACGTGGGTTACAAAGCAGCGCAGTGCATACCGAGGGCCAGCCACCTCGTAAATCCAACTGGAAACGCAATAACCGCGAACGACCAACGTTTCGCACTAGCCGCTTAATAACCGGCTAGCTCTGCACCGGTTGGTTCATGGGCCGGGTAACGCAAGTTACAGCAGAGTCATTTACATGAGCTCGCGTGCCGCAGGGTCACTTTGCAGCACGTCAAAAAATAGGTGACTCGCCGTTTGCCAGCCTGCCGGTTGGCGGGTAAGCGGTCAAATCAAACAACCTGGCTAAGTATGTAGATCTGTCTGTAGAGGACTTGCGGACGGGGGTTCAATTCCCCCCGCCTCCACCATTTTCCGCGGGGACAAGGCCAGACAATGTGAGGCCTTGTTTTCGAGACTTGCCGCCACGCCAATGCCTGATGCCTGCGATACCCCGGGCGCCGCAAGTCCCGCGTCCACTCTAGCGCGCCGCATCGCTCTGACCTGCCAGACTGTTTCGGACCGGTGATTTCCGGAATGATGGCTCATTCCTGCCGCCCTGGCCGGAATTGGCGCTGCGCTCGAGGGTTCACGAAGATCAAGCGCCCCACCCGACGCGACTTCGGTCGGCCTAGGGCCTAAGCTGAAATCGACGCGGCCGGGACCGCCGTGCGCCGAGCGCCGCGCCACAACACGTAGCTCGGCACGGCCAAGGCGGCCAGGGTGACCGCGGAAACGACCGCACCGGGCAGGACGTTCGCGACGCCGACCATGACGAAGTATGTTCTCCAGCCTTTGCCTAGACTGCGGAACAGGTAGCCCGTAATCGCGGCCGCTACTGCGATGAACGTGGTGAATACCTCGAAAAAACCCCAAACCGCGTCAAGGATTTCCTTTGTGCTTGTCATCAGCAGTCCCGGGTGCAGCACGATCGCGAACGGGATGATGAATCCAGGCATCGCCATCATGAAGGCCTTCCAGCTGGCCTCGTTCGGGCGTGTCTGCGCGATCGCCGCCGCGGCATAGGAAGCAAGCGCAACCGGCGGCGTCACCATCGACAGTATCGCGAAATAGAATATGAAGAAATGCGCGATCAGCGGGTCGAGGCCGAGCAGGATCAGCGCGGGTGCCACCAGCACCGCCGCCATGATATAGGCGGAGGTGGTCGGCATGCCGCAACCAAGGATCAGCGCACCCAGCGCGGCGAGCAACAGCATCGCCGGTAGCCAGCCGCCGGAGAGCATGACCATCAGCGAAGTGAATTTGGTGCCCACGCCGGTGTATGCGATGACAGCGACGATGATGCCGGCAACGGCACAGGGCAGAGCGACGCTGATCGTGCGCTCCGCCGCGACGGCCACCGCGTTTACCGTCTGAAGCAGCGGCGCACGCGTAGTCTTTCTCGCCATGCCGCATATGACTGCCGCAATCGTGGCCTGCATGCTCGCCTGATCCACCGGAAAACCGGTGACGATCTGATAGCAAAGCCATATGAGCGGTATCAGCATATGTCCGCGCTCGCGCAGCACGACGCCGAGCCGCGGCAATTCCGACGCGTCGAGCGAACCCAGCAGATCGTTCTTGCGCGCCTGCAGATGGACGGTGATCATCAGGGCGGCGTAATACAAAATCGACGGCAATATCGCCGCGATAGCGATCTTGCTGTAGGGAATCTGCAGGAAATTCGCCATCACGAAGGCGGCCGCCCCCATGACAGGCGGCATCAGTTGTCCGCCGGTGGAGGCCACGGCTTCGACGCCGGCGGCGAAATTCGGCTCATAACCGACCCGTTTCATCAGCGGGATCGTGAATATGCCGACGCTCATTACGTTGGCGACGGCGCTGCCGGAGACGGTGCCCATCAGGCTGGAGGCGATGATGGCCGATTTGGCCGGCCCGCCGACGCGGCGTCCGGTCAGCCCCATGGCAATGTCCATGATCATGCGTCCGCCGCCGAACACGTCGTATACAGCGGCGAACAGGATGAAGTAGTACACCACCTGCGCCGAAACGCCGGTAGGCACGCCGAACAGGCCCTGCATGGTCATGAACTGCGTGTCGACGAACAGGTCGAGCCCGCCGAAGCGATGTCCCAAC
>CAZRMO010000139.1:0-6986 GCA_964601155.1 uncultured Enterobacteriaceae bacterium | reverse complement strand
CGGCGCCGGGCATGATGCCCAGGGTCACTTCGGTCAGCGCAAAGCGCGCGCTGCGCACGGCGTAGGCGAAGTCGCAGGAGAGCACGGCTTCGAAACCGCCGGCATAGGCGTGGCCGTTGACCGCCGCGATTATCGGCACGGGCAGGTCGGTCATGGCCCAATAATGGCGCTCGAACAATTCGTGCTGGCGCCGCCATTGCTCGCGCGTCATGCCGTTGCGCTCCTTCAGGTCGGCGCCGGCACAGAACACCTTGTCGCCCGCGCCGGTCAGCACCACGCAGCGTACGTCCCCTGCATCTTCGGTCAGGCGCGTCCACAGGTCGAGGAACTCGCGGCCCATCTGGGTGTTGAGCGCATTGGCGATTTCCGGCCGGTTGAGGGTCACCAGCAGCACATGGGGCGCGGCGATCTCGGTCTTGAGGGTCTGATAATCGGGCAGTTGCATGGGTTCGTCGCTCCTTGATCTTCAATCTTCAAAAGGTTTTTGTGTGCTCGCTCGGCTCGCTTGTCCGGCTGTATGGTCGGTCGCTGTTTCAACGCTTGGCGCCGCCGAGAAAGTGCTCGCCCCAGCGCGCGTAATCGGCG
Organism: uncultured Enterobacteriaceae bacterium; assembly: GCA_964601155.1. Taxonomy (GTDB): domain Bacteria; phylum Pseudomonadota; class Gammaproteobacteria; order Burkholderiales; family SG8-39; genus 2-12-FULL-64-23. Next base: position 6,401 of record CAZRMO010000139.1, on the reverse strand, counting down.
TCGCGGCTGAGCTGCTGCATCAGTTGCGCGGAAGCGATGTTGGCGAGCTTCGCCGGCGGTGTGCCCTCGCGCAGCGCTTTCATGGTTTCGCGCACGGCCGTCACCGCCGCCATGAACGGCTGGTGTCCCTGCAGGCTGATGCGCACGCCGTGTGCGCCGAGATAGTCACGATCGTTCAGGTCCGCACCGACGCCGCCGAGCGCGATGGGAATCGTGCACCCTGCGGCGAGCGCCTCGAGCTGCGCGCGCGTGCGTACGCCGGTGAAAAACAGCGCATCGACCCCCGCGGCTTCATAGGCCTTGGCTCTTGCCAGCGCATCTTCCAGGCCGCTGATCGCCATGGCGCCGGTGCGCCCCACGACGGCCAGGCGCGGGTCCCGCCTCGCGGCGACTGCGGCCTTCATTTTGCCCACGCCCTCTTCGAGCGAGATCAGCTTTGCGCCGGCGCCGAAGGCCTGGGGCAGGGCGGTGTCTTCGATGGTGAGCGCGGCGATGCCCGCCGTTTCGAGTTCTTCCACCGTGCGCATGACGTTGAGCGCATTGCCGTAGCCATGGTCGGCGTCCACCAGCAGCGGCAGCTCGGCAGCGCGGCAGATCCGATGCGCCTGCTCGGCGAATTCGGTAAGGGTGATCAGCGTCTGGTCGGGCGCGCCCAGCACCGTCAGGGAAGCGATCGATCCGGCGAACATGCCGAGCTCGAAGCCGAGATCCTCGGCGATGCGGACCGAGATCGGATCGAATACCGAAGCCGGATGAACGCAAGCCTTGCCTTCGAGTATCGCGCGGAAACGCTCGCGCCTTTCAGTCCATTGCATGTCTGGTCCTGCCTTTGTCAGTTCGGTTTCCGGGATTCACATACTACGTGGGACAAATTTGAAAGCTGTCGTCCCGGGCGAGCGAAGCGAGGGATCTGCTTTTTGCCTAGTTCAAGGAGCAGATTCCTCGGCCCGCGGCCTCGGAATGACAATTGCCGGCATGGTCGTTCTGAATTGCCTCTTAGTAAAAAGATTTCTCTTCTAGCGCAAGCAGCGGAAACGCGCCCAGCGTCTCCCCCGTGCCGACCGCGGCGGCCGCATGCAGATACGACCGATCGAGCGCGCTCCAAGCATCGACCCCGAGCAGCCCGAGGCAGATGTGGATCTCCTCCTCCAGGATTTCGAGCAGGCGCGTGAGGCCGGCCTGCCCGCCCGCGGCCAGCCCTATGCATTGCATGCGTCCGAGGCCGACCAGGCTTGCGCCGGCGGCGAGCGCCTTGACGATGTCCGTGCCACGATTGAATCCGCCATCGATGATGATGGGCGCGCGCCCCGCGACAGCTGCGACGACTTCCGCGAGCACCTCCATGGCTCCGCGGCCATGGTCGAGCTGGCGCCCGCCGTGATTCGACACGTAGATCATGTCGACGTCATGTTCGAGGGCCAGCGTTGCGTCTTCCGCAGTGGCGACCCCTTTCAGGATGAGGGGGATCGCGAACTTGGCTTTGAGCCTGTCCACGTCGTCCCAGGTGAGCCGGGCCTGAAATTTCCGATCCGGCATGGGACCACTGCGGCTATGGCGTTTCGCCAGGTCGCGCTCGCGCCGGCCGTAGTAGGCGGTGTCGACGGTGAGGCAGAACGCGGCATAGCCGGCGGCGATCGCGCGTTCGGCCTGTGCATCGACCCAGCTGGCGTCGCCGCGCACGTAAAGCTGATAGATGCGCAGCGCCTCGGGTGCCGCCTGCGCCACGGCTTCCAGACCCGGTTCGCACACCGAACTCAGCATGTGGGAGACACCGAACTGTTGTGCCGCCTTGGCCGCGGCGGCACCGCCTTCGGGCGCGAAAAGTTCCAGGCCGCCGATCGGTGCGAGCAGCAGCGGCAGGCGCAGCTTGCGCCCGAGAAAGCTGCTTGACGCGTCGACATGGCTGACGTCGCGCAGCACGCGCGGGCGGAACGCGATCGCATCGAGGGCCAGCCGGTTGCGTCTGACCGTGGTCTCGGTTTCGGCGCCGCCGACGATATAGTCCCAGTTGTCGTGATTCAGCTTTTGCCGGGCCTTCTTGACCAGTTCGTGCAGTGTCAGATATGTGGGGGCGGTCATGGTCGCTTCATTGCACGGCTGGGCCGCGGGTGGATACCGCACTCTACAAGACATTCGAAACTACGTAAATTGAAACGCGCGGCATGTTCCGCCGATGAGCAGTGTTGCATCCACGACGGCAGGGAACGCTCAGGCCGGTTCGAGGCCGAGGCGGCGCGCCAGCGCCGCCGCTTCGGGCGCTCCGGCGCCGTGCTGCGCATCCAGGGTCATGGTGTACCCGGCCTCGTCCGGCGCGAGCGGCTCGGCCGTTGCGAATTGGCGTTCCAACACGGCCAGCCCAGCCTCGGAAGCATCGCGCGCTTCGCGCATCCGCGCGGCCACGCGCGCGCGCAAGGTCTGCGCCGGAGCGGTGCAAGCGGCGACGAGGAAGCGCGCGCCGGCTTCGCGCGCAAGCGCGACAAAGCGGTCGCGCTGCGCACGCTTGAGAAAGGCTGCGTCGACGATGACCGGATAACGCGCGGCGAGCAGCGCTCGCGTGAGTTCGGCCAGGCGCGCATAGGTGCGCTCGCTCGCGGCGGGGGTGTACATGCCCGCATCCGGCGCTGAGTCCGAATGCGCTTGCGGCGCAAGGCCATGGAGGCGCTTGCGCTCCACGTCCGAACGCAGGCGCACCGCCCCCAGCGCTTCGAGCAGGTCCTGGGCGATGGTGGTTTTGCCCGAGCCCGACAGTCCGTGCATGATCAACAGCGCGGGGTGCGCGGGCGCGGCCAGGTGTTCCGCCAGTTGCAAATGCCGCCGCTGCTCCTGTTCGATTTCGCTTTTCGCCTGCGCCGCGATGCCGGTCTGATGCGCGCGCATGCAGGCGACCTTGGCGCGCACCAACGCCCGATAGACGAGATAGTAGCGGAGCACGAGCAGACCGGCGTAGTCGCCGGTCTGCTCCAGATAGGCGTTGAGGAAGCGATACGCGAGCCGCGGCAGGCGGTGATCGAAGAGGTCCATCGCCAAAAACGCGATTTCATTCATGACATCGGTCCAGCGAAAATCCGGGTTGAACTCGATGGCGTCAAAAGGCGTGGGCACGCCTTCGAGCAGCGCGATGTTCCCCAGGTGCAGGTCGCCATGGCACTCGCGCACCCAGCCGTCGCGCTTGCGCGCTTCGAACACGGGGACGAGGGCGGCGTGCTCGCGCACGGTCCAGTCGCGCAGCCGCGCGAGCAGCGCGATGTCCGTTTTCGCGCTCATCAACGGTAGCATTTGCTCGAAGTTCTGCAGGGCGGGCGCAAGTATGCGTTGCGGACTTCCGTACGCGTCGTCGGCGCCGGCGCGCGCGATTTGCCCATGGAACGCGGCCAGGCCGCGGGCGAGCGCATCGATGTGCGCCGGCGCGAGCGTGCCGCTGCGTGCCATCCGGTCGAGCAGATCGTCCTGGCCGAAACGCCGCATCCTGAGCGCGTATTCGATCGCCGCGCCACCGCCGCCGATCACCGGCGCGGACGCGCTGCCGCCGATCGCGAGCACATCCAGATACAGCCCGGGCGCGGTGCGGCGGTTCAGGCGCAGTTCCTCTTCGCAATAGTGCCTGCGGGCGGCGAGCGTGCTGAAATCCAGAAAGCCGAGGTTCACCGGCTTCTTGATCTTGTAGGCATAGTCGCCGGCGAGCAGGATGCAGGAGATGTGGGTTTGCAGCAGTTCGACGCGCCCGACCGCATGCGCATAGCGCGCCGGTTCGCGCAGGGCCGCGATCAGCCGGTCCAGGTCCTCGGTTCCGGTGGCGGCTGCGCGCGTCGAATCGTGTTCGCGGGCTGGGTGCAAATCGGTTCCCGAATGGAAGCTTGCGCAGGCCAAGTTACTCCGATACGGCGGTCCCCGGTTGAGCAATGTCAAGCCTGCGCCGGCGGCGGACTGATCGCAGCGGACTTGACCCTGATCAAACGCCGCGGCGCGGTGCCGAGGCAGTTTATAGTATGATTCGCAGCAGACGCTACCGCTGCCCGAGCGCGGCCGGCTCATTAGCCAGCCCCGGGGCTGGCGTCAGCGCGACCAGGCGAGCGCCTGGCGCGGAGTTATGAAGCGGCAGGAGGCCGCACCGGGCGCGGCGCGAGTCGCGCGCCGCAAGCAGGCACAGGGTGCCACCGCAGCGTTTGAGCGCATTCCCAAGGGAAAATACGGAGAACTATTGGCATGATGAGCACACGAATGGCAAGCGACGAAGTGACCGATGGCATCGCCGCGATCGAGATGCATCGGCAGGGAACCGAGCAGGAATCGGGCCTGGCCGCTTCGTGCAGCGAGGCGCTGCGCAAACTACAGGTGCTGCTCGAGCAGGAGAAAGAGGCTTTGCAGCAGCACGGACCGGACACGATTTATGCGATCAACGTCGAAGCGGTAGTGAACGAGATCAACCGGGTGCAGTCCATGGTCGGCGGCAAGGGCCAGGGAGCGATGCCGAGGAACGCGCGGCCGCGGGGGCAGAAGATGCCGCGGCCGGAAAAGTCACATAATTCTGCCAGGAACCGCGGTCGCAGGACCATCGGCCGCACGGGCGGACGCGGCGGGGGCCGCAGCGGTGGCGGTGGCGGCGGCGCTGGTCCTGGTCCCGGCGTGCGCTAGGCCAGACGCATGCTCGCGCCGGCATCCCGAGGGAGGTTCACATGTCCGATGTAATCGATTCCTGGCATGCCGAGCACAGGCATTTCACCCGGCTGCTGGATTTGCTGGAGCGGCAGGTCGCTGCGTTTCATGCCGACAACCAGCCCAACTTCGAACTGATGCTCGATGTGGTCAGCTACCTGCGTTATTTTCCAGACCGTTATCACCATGCACGCGAGGACGCGGCGTTTGTCCGGCTGGCTCAACGCGACCCGGGGATCAAACCCATGGTTGACCAACTGATGCAGGAGCATAGGGTGATCGCCGCCGCTGGCACCGAACTGCTCAAGTACCTGGAACAGGTCGTCGAAGACGTCGTGGTCGAGCGCGCAAAGGTGGAAGCCGCCGCGGCGACCTATCTGGTGTACTACCGCCGCCATCTCACGCTCGAAGACCGCGATATCGTGCCGCGGGCGGAAGAGTTGCTGACGCCGCGGGACTGGGAGGCGGTGATGGAAGCGGTTCCGAACGGCGCCGATCCGCTGTTCGGCGAGGACTGTGACGCGCGCTACCGCGAATTGCGCCGGCAGATCGCGCTCGAATCGAAAGACGTCTGATATTGCAAGATTGAGTCGCCAGCGATCGCATGGGCCTGCGCTCTTAAGAAGCGCAAAAAAACTGTCATTCCGAGTCCCCCAAGAGGACTTCCTTCGGGGCGCGGCGCGAGGAATCTGCTTTTCGTCTTGTCGCCGAAGAAAAAGCAGATTCTCCTCGGCCTGAGGCCTCGGAATGACATTCTTCTCAGAGCGACATTCAGGCTTCCTTCTTAAGGTCCCGATCTGGTCGCCAGCGCCGGCGGCGTCACCGTCAGCTACTTCGAGCGGGTGCAGGAAATCTCCAGCTATTCCTGGACCGAGGAAGAGGTCAACGGCAGGCTGGACAAAATCATGAGCGTTGCGTTCAACGCACTGTGGGCAGCGGCCGGCAAGGCGCGCCTCACGCTGCGCGCCGCAGCGATCACCCTCGCGTGCCGGCACATCCTCGAAGCGCGGCATCTGGGCGGGCTTTATCCGTAAGAGAAATCGGCGAGGCCGATTTCGAATTCGCGCAGCGTCCGCTGCGCGATCGGTAGTCCAACTCTATCGAGCATCGCCGATCGCGCTGCGACCCCAGCTGCAGCGCGCGACATTAGCCTGGTCAATTCCCGCATCAAACAATTCGGTGATTGCGGCGCCGCGACAAAGTTCAGCGCCACGGTTGCCGAATGCGGGCTCTTTTGATCTACGTCAAACCCGGATTGGATGCCGCGAGTAACCTGCAGTCTCATATACATGGGCCAAGTGCAATTAGGACAAACGCGTAGTCCGGGTACGGTGGAGATCATGCAAAGCGGGATCGAATCAATGCGGCAAACGGTTAGGGGCGCGGTCGTTTTCGGGGCCGCTCAAGCGATTTTGTAAACGAGGGAGAAGGAAATGAAATCTAAGCTCGTTCGATGGGGATTAACGGCGATGGTGGTTGGTACGCTGGCTGCATGCGGCGGTGGTGGTGGAGGCAGTGCAGCCACTACCCCCACTACGCCCACGACTCCTGCTTCTGGTGTGACCCTTCCTACGACAGCTACGGCAGAGGCCACGACGGCTGCTGCTGCTGCCGGAGGCGAATCATGTTCCTTGTGTCATACCGGTAGCGCGCCGGTCGCTCGTTCCGGCCCGGGCCATCAGGCGGATTACGATAAACTTTATCTGACCGATGCCAAAGGCGGCAAAGGTCTTCTGATCTCGAATATG
>CAZRMO010000138.1:0-7016 GCA_964601155.1 uncultured Enterobacteriaceae bacterium | reverse complement strand
ACTTCGGCTACGACGGACCCTGCCCGCCGTGGAACGACGAGATCGTGCATCACTACGTGTTCACGCTGTATGCGCTGGACAGCGCGCGCTGTGAGGTAAGCGGCGCGTTCCGGGGCGCCGAGGTGGTGAAGGCGATCGAAGGGCATGTGCTCGCCAAGGCCAGCCTCACCGGCACCTACACGCTCAATCCCAAGCTGGCTTAGCCGCTGATGGAAAAAGTCGCATGAGGAAATTCGATCCGAGGCCGAGACCCACCTTTCGGTCGAGACCGGTGTTTGCGGCGTTCGCGCTGATTTCCATCGCGTTGATCGCGGCGGCGGTTGCGGTGCAGTATCTCAAAGGCGAGGCGCCGTGCCCGCTGTGCGTGCTGCAGCGTGCCGGTTGCGTCCTCATCGCGCTGATCGCGCTGGTGGCGACAATCCACGGGCCGCGCCGCCGCGGCGCCGCCGGCTACAGTGCTGCCCTGGCGCTTGTCGCCCTGGCCGGCTTCGGTGTCGCGCTGCGCCACGTGTGGCTGCTGTATCACCCTAAATTCGGCTGCGGCATCGATCAGCTGGAGCAAATTGTCAACAACCTGCCCACGGCCAAGATATTGCCTTGGTTGTTCCACGCGAGCGGTGAGTGCAGCGCGCTGCTTGAACCGCTGCTGGGTCTGCAGCTGCCGGAGTGGTCGCTTATCTGGTTTAGCCTGCTGCTTGTTGCGGCGATCGTTTTCGCCTTCAGGTATTCGTCCGCGGCGCGCGGCACCGGGGCGATTTGAGTTCCACCACAGTCGGCGGGGCTCGGATTCGCGTTCCGTAGGCGGTGGAAATCCGCTATAATTCAGGATTTTAGCTTCCTACAGCCGATCCTGAACATGCGCGTCTGCCGCACCATCTCCGCCCCCAGCCAGTCGCCGACCGCGCTGACCATAGGCAACTTCGACGGCGTGCACCGGGGCCACCAGGCGATGCTTGCGCGGCTCAAGGAGCAGGCACGCGCGCTCGGCCTGCGACCCTGCGTGCTCACGTTCGAACCGCACCCGCTCGAGTTGTTCGCGCCGCAGACGGCACCGACGCGGCTCACCTCGCTGCGCGAGAAGCTGGAATTGCTCGCGGCGCACGGCGTCGAGTGCGTACAGGTCAGCCGCTTTGATCGCGCCTACGCCAGTCGCTCGCCGCAGGACTTCATCGAGCGGCAGCTGCTCGCCGGGCTGGGAATGCGCTGGCTGCTGATCGGCGACGATTTCCGTTTCGGCGCGCGCCGTGCCGGCAATTTCGCGCTGTTGCAGGAGGCTTCGCGCAAACATGGTTTCGGCCTGGAGGCGATGCCGACGGTGGCGCAGGGGGGCGTGCGCGTATCGAGCTCGGCAGTGCGCGCAGCGCTCGCCGCGGGCCGACTGGCCGAGGCCGAAGCGCTGCTCGGCCGGCCCTACAGCATCAGCGGGCGGGTGGTGCATGGCGACAAGCTCGGCCGGCAGATTGGCTACCCCACGGCGAACGTACAGCTGCGGCACAACCGGCCGCCCTTGTCCGGAATCTTTGCCGTGCGCACGCTCGACGCGCAAGGGCGCAGCTACGACGGCGCCGCGAGTCTGGGACTGCGCCCGACCGTCGACGACAGCGGGCTGGCCAAGCTGGAAGTGCATTTATTCGATTTTGCCGGTAACCTCTACGGTCAGCATCTGCGCATCGATTTCCTGCACAAAATACGTGATGAAGAAAAATTCGCCGATCTCGACGCGCTGAAAGCGCGCATTGCCCGGGATTGCGAGATAGCCAAGGAGTTGTTGGCTGCGAAAGAGCGCGCATGAGCGCTGCAATCGCGGCGCGCCGGTGCCACCGCGCCAGGGCGCCTGAACCCCACCCGACCAATCCAATCTTTAGAAATTGAAAATGGCTGATTACAAGAACACGCTGAATCTCCCCGACACGCCTTTCCCCATGCGCGGCGATCTCGCCAAACGCGAGCCGCAGTGGGTGCAGAAATGGCAGGACAAGAAAATCTACGAAGCGATACGCGCCGCCTCCAAAGGCAGGCCGAAGTTCATCCTGCACGATGGTCCGCCCTATGCCAACGGCGATATCCATCTTGGCCACGCGATCAACAAGATTCTCAAGGACATCATCGTCAAGTCGCGCAACCTGGCCGGCTACGATGCCGTCTATGTGCCCGGCTGGGACTGCCACGGCATGCCGATCGAGCGCGAGATCGAAAAGCACCACGGCAAGCACCTGGCGGTGGAGAAGACGCAGAGCCTGTGCCGCGCCTATGCGGCGGAGCAGATCGAGCGGCAGAAGCGGGACTTCCGGCGCCTGGGCGTACTCGGCGACTGGGACCATCCCTACCTGACCATGGCCTACGGCAACGAGGCCGACGAAATCCGCACGCTGGGGAAGATACTGGAGAAGGGCTATGTCTACCGTGGCCTGAAACCGGTGAACTGGTGCTTCGACTGCGGCTCGGCCTTGGCCGAGGCCGAAGTCGAGTACGCTGACCGCAAGGACTCCGCCATCGATGTCGGCTTCGCTTTTGCCGAGCCGGAAAAAACCGCCAAGGCCTTCGGCCTCGCCAGATTGCCCGCCGATAAGGGCTGGATCGTCATCTGGACCACCACGCCCTGGACCATCCCCGCCAATCAGGCGCTGAACGCGCACCCGGAGCATGTCTACAACCTGATCGAAACCGAACGCGGGTTGCTGATCCTGGCCGCCGACCTGCAGGACGCCTGCCTCGCGCGCTACGGGCTCGCGGGCAGGGTGCTCGCCTCATGCAAGGGCAAGGCGCTCGAGCTGATCGCGTTCCGTCATCCGTTCTACGAGCGGCTGGCGCCGGTGTATCTGGGCGATTACGTGACGCTCGATACCGGCACCGGCATCGTTCACAGCGCGCCCGCCTACGGCGTGGAGGACTTCGATTCCTGCCGCCGCTACGGCATGAAGGACGAGCAGTTCCTCACGCCGGTGACAGCAGACGGCAAATACGCCGACACGCTGCCGTTCTTCGGCGGCATGTCGATCTGGAAGGCTAACCCCGAGGTGGTGAAGAAGATCGAGGAAGTGGGCGCCTTGTTCCACGTCGAAGACCACGTGCACAGCTATATGCATTGCTGGCGCCACAAGACGCCGATCATCTACCGCGCGAGCACCCAGTGGTTCGCCGCGATGGACGAGCCGCCGGGTTACAAGGGCCAGAAGCCCGCGGAGTCCTTGCGCGCAACCGCCTTGCGCGGCATTGCAAATACACGCTTTTACCCGGACTGGGGCCAGGCGCGCCTGCGCGGCATGATCGCGAATCGTCCGGATTGGACCTTGTCGCGCCAGCGCCAGTGGGGCGTGCCCATGCCTTTTTTCATCCACAGGGAAACGGGCGATTTGCATCCGCGCACTCTGGATCTGCTGGAACAGGTGGCAAAGCGCGTGGAGCAGGGCGGCATCGAGGCCTGGCAGACGCTCGATCCCAAAGAGCTGCTGGGCGCGGAAGCGGAGCACTACCTCAAGATCAAGGACACGCTCGACGTATGGTTCGATTCGGGCTCGACCCATCAGACGGTGATGGGCGGGCCCGATGGCCACAGCACAAAGGCGGGTTCGCACGGGGCACAGCTGCAATTCCCGGCCGATCTGTACCTGGAAGGCTCCGACCAGCATCGCGGCTGGTTCCATTCGTCGCTGTTGGTGTCGTGCATGCTGAACGGCGTGCCGCCCTACAAGGGCCTGCTCACGCATGGCTTCTTCGTCGACGGTCAGGGCCGCAAGATGTCGAAGTCGCTGGGCAACACGCTCGAGCCGCAGAAGATCGCAGGCAGCCTGGGTGCCGAAATCCTGCGCCTGTGGGTGGCGGCGACCGATTATTCGGCAGAACTGTCGATTTCCGACGAAATCCTGAAGCGTGTGGTCGAGAGCTATCGCCGCATCCGCAACACGCTGCGTTTCCTGCTTGCCAACACCGCCGACTTCGATCCCGTGGCGCACGCGCTGCCGCTGGAGGACTGGCTGGAGATCGATCGCTATGCGCTGGCGCTGGTGCAGTCGCTGCAGCGGGAAATGGCGCGCGACTACGGCAACTACGACTTTCATTTCGTGGCGCAGAAGCTGCAGAGTTTCTGCTCCGAGGATCTGGGCGGGTTTTACCTCGACATTCTCAAGGACCGCTTGTACACGGCCGGCAGGGATTCGAAGGCGCGGCGCTCTGCGCAGAACGCGCTGTACCAGATCCTGCAGCGCCTGGTGCGGCTGATGGCTCCCATTCTTTCCTTTACCGCAGAAGAGATCTGGGCGCTCGCCGGCGGCGAGGACGAGACCGTGTTTACCCATACCTGGGACGAATTCCCGGCCGCCGATATTGCGCAGCCGCTGCTGCAGCGCTGGGCAAGCATCCGCAACGTGCGCGCCGAGGTGCAAAAGCAGCTGGAGGAGGCGCGTGCCGCCGGGAAGATCGGCTCGTCGCTGCAGGCCGAGGTCGAAATCCGCGCGGGCGGCGACAAGCTGGCGTTGCTGCAGTCGTTGGGAAACGATCTGCGTTTCGTGCTGATCACCTCGAGCGCGAAGCTCACGCCGGTCACGGCGGCCGCCGACGAGGCGGTGGTCGTTAGCGCCAGCGCGCACGCGAAATGCGGGCGTTGCTGGCATTATCGCGACGATGTCGGCGCCGATGCCGCCCATCCCGGACTCTGCGGCCGCTGCGTCTCCAATCTGTACGGCACGGGCGAAGCGCGGACGCATGCGTAAGCTAGCGCTCTGGTACGCTGTCGCGCTGTTGGTCGTGGTGTTGGATCAGCTGAGCAAGCATTGGGTCAGTTCCAGCTTTTCTTACGGCGAGGTGCGCGCCTATACCGGGTTTTTCAATCTGGTGCTGACCTACAATAAAGGCGCGGCGTTCAGCTTCCTCGCGGCCGCCGCCGGCTGGCAGCGCGGCTTTTTCATAATCATCGCGCTGGTCGCAATTATTGTGATCGGCGTGCTGCTGGCGCGGCATGCGGGCGAGAAATTGTTCTGCTTCGCGCTCGCGCTGATCCTGGGTGGGGCGACGGGCAATGTGCTCGACCGCATGCTGTTGGGCTATGTCGTCGACTTTCTCGATTTTCACGTCGCCGACTGGCACTGGCCGGCGTTCAACCTGGCCGATTCGGCGATTACCCTGGGCGCGGTGTTGCTGGTCGCCGACAGCCTTTTTCCGCGGGCCAGCCGGGCGAGGGCGGCGCGATGAGCGCGCGCAACGATCTCGGCCGGTCCATCGTTCCTTCATTCATCGGGGTTAAAGTATGGAAGTCCTGCTAGCCAATCCGCGCGGCTTCTGCGCCGGCGTAGAACGCGCCATCAGCATTGTCGAGCGCGCGCTGGAGTTGCACGGCGCGCCGATCTACGTGCGCCACGAAGTGGTGCACAACAGGTTCGTGGTTGATGATCTGCGCGCCAAGGGCGCGGTGTTCGTCGACGAACTGGATCAGGTGCCGGCCGGCAGCACGGTGATTTTCAGTGCCCACGGCGTGGCGCCGGCGATACGGCGCGCGGCCGAGGAACGCGGCCTCAATGTGTTCGACGCCACCTGCCCGCTGGTGACCAAGGTGCATGTCGAAGTCGCCAAGATGCACGAACAGGGCCGTGGCATCGTCATGATAGGTCATCGTGGGCACCCCGAGGTGGAGGGCACGATGGGCCAGGCGGCGAGCGGTATGTACTTGGTGGAGACGGTCGCGGACGTCGAGCAGCTCGAGGTCGAAGACCCGGACCGGCTCGCTTACGTCACCCAGACCACGCTGTCGGTGGATGACGCCGCCGCCATCGTCGACGCTCTGAAGCGGCGCTTTCCGGGCATCGTCGGACCGAAGAAGGACGACATCTGCTATGCCACGCAGAACCGCCAGGACGCGGTGAAGTTCATGGCGCCGCAATGCGACCTGGTAATCGTCGTCGGCTCGCCCAACAGCTCGAACTCCAATCGCCTGCGCGAAGTCGCGCAGACACTGGGGGTGGAAGCACGCATGATAGACGACGCGTCCGAACTGCGTCCCGAATGGCTGCAGGGCTGTAAGCGCATCGGCGTGAGCGCCGGTGCCTCCGCGCCGGAAGTGCTGGTGATGGAAGTCATCGCCCGCCTGCAGGAACTGGGCGTGAAGCGGGTAAGTCAGTTGCAAGGCAAGGAGGAGGGCGTGACCTTTCCCTTGCCCAAGGGACTTTCCGCGACCGGCTGAGAACGCGCCACAAAGCGAATGTTGCATCGGCGACTTGTTTAAGCGCCGTTGCGGGCTTCTGCCTTCGGCTCAGACAGTGGCAGGAAGGGGCTTGCGTACCGGCCTGGCGGCAGATTCCCCCGGTTTGCCCGCGGCGGCAGTGAACTGGCCGGACAGACCGCTGGGGCGAGGGCGGTGGGTAGAATTAGACAAAGTCGAAAATTCAATTTATAATGCAAACATGGAGTTACAAAAGCACACCCGCGAAAGCGTAGCGCAACTGTTGCGCAGCCATGGCATCAATCCGACGCATCAACGCATCGAAATTGGCCATGCCCTGTTCGAAAATTCCCGGCACCCGTCGGCTGACGAGATCCTGGCGATTGTCAATGCGCGTAATATCGAAAGCTCCAAGGCGACGATCTACAATACGCTCAAGCTGTTTCTGGAAAAAGGGATAGTGCGCGAACTTATCGTCGACCCGAACAAGGTGTTTTACGACCCGAACACCAGCGTGCACCATCATTTCTATGACGTCGCCACGGGGGAGTTGACGGACATCCCGGCCACAGGCGTTCATATCGAGGGTCTGCCGCCCTTGCCTCCGGGCACGATCACCGAAGGCATAGACATCATCGTGCGCACCCGTCCGGGGCGCTGATAGGGGCGCGCTGGGCGCGTCTTCCGGCTCGGACAGGACGCCATAGCCATAGCATCTGTCTTGTGAGCGCTCGCGCCAGCGCATATAATGGGCGCCCTTCCTCTGATGCTCCCGTTCGTATTGACGGGTTTCGTTGGGCTCAGCCGGGTTAGCTCAGTTGGTAGAGCAGCGCATTCGTAATGCGAAGGTCGGAGGTTCGACTCC
>CAZRMO010000137.1:0-7035 GCA_964601155.1 uncultured Enterobacteriaceae bacterium | reverse complement strand
GCGCAAGTCGTCAACTTCCTCATCCTGGTGTGGTTGCTGAAGCGCTTCCTTTACCGGCCCATACTCGACGCCATCGACGCGCGCGAGAAGCGCATCGCCAAGGAGCTTGCGGACGCGGATGCGAAAAAGGCGGAAGCGCGAAAGGAGCGCGCCGAGTTCCAGCACAAGAACGAGGCGTTCGAGGAGCAGCGCGCCGCGCTGTTGGGCAAGGCGACGGATGAGGCGAAGGCCGAACGTCAGCGGTTGCTCGACGAGGCGCGGCAGGCCGCCGATGCCCTGGCTGCCAAGCGGCAGGAAACGCTCAGAAGCGAACAGCAGAGCCTGAACGAAGCGCTCAGTCGCCGCGCGCGCGAGGAGGTGTTTGCGATCGCGCGCAAGGCGCTGGCCGATCTCGCCACATCTAGCCTGGAAGAACGCATGGGCGCGGTGTTCATCCGCCGCTTGCGCGAGATGGACGCCGAGGCGAAGGCAGGCCTGGGCGAGGCCCTTAAGTCAGCGTCTGACCCCGGTCGCGTGCGCAGCGCGTTCGACCTGCCGCCGGAGCAGCGCGCGGTGATTCAAAATGCAGTCAACGAAGCCTTCTCGGCCGATATCCACCTTCGCTTCGAGACCGCGCCGGACCTGGTCAGCGGGATCGAACTCGCCACGGATGGACAAAAGGTGGGGTGGAGCATCGCGGATTATCTGGAATCACTGGAACAGGGTATAGGCGAATTGCTGAAGGAAAAGGACAAACCCATAGCCCAGCCCTGGCCGGACGCAGCCAAATCCGAAGAAAAGCAGCAATGAGCCTGAAACCAGAGAGCCTGCAGAGCGTTTTCGACAGCACATTCGAGGGAATGCGCGGGGCGCGGGAGGCATACACGCCCCAGCTGCGGTTGCGCGAGGTGGGAACAATCACCAGCATCGCCACCGGCATCGCAAAGGTGTCCGGGCTCCCCGGCGTGGGCTTTGAGGAATTGGTCAGGTTTCCCGGCGATGTGCTCGGCATGGCGTTCAACGTGGACGCGGATGAAATCGGCGTCGTTCTGCTCGGCGAATACTGGCATCTCCAGGCCGGCGACGAAGTCCGGCGCACCGGCCGGGTCATGGACGTGGCCGTGGGCGAGGGCTTGCTCGGGCGCGTCATCGACCCGCTGGGCCGGCCGCTCGACGGCAACGGCGCGCTGCCTGCGGGCGAGCGCCTGCCGATCGAGCGGCCCGCCGCGCCCATCATGGACCGCGCGCCGGTCACCGTGCCGCTGCAGACCGGCCTCAAAGTCATCGATGCGCTGATTCCCATCGGGCGCGGCCAGCGCGAACTGATACTCGGCGACCGCCAGACGGGAAAGACCGCCATCGCGGTCGATACCATCCTCAATCAGCGCGGCAAGGACACGCTGTGCGTCTATTGCGCCATCGGCCAGCGCGCCTCGGCCGTGGCGAAAGCGGTGGCGACCTTGCGCGAAAAGGGCGCGATGGAATATACCGTCCTCGTCGTGACCGAGGGCAACGACCCGCCGGGCCTCGCTTTCATCGCGCCTTACGCCGCGACCAGCATCGCGGAACACTTCATGGAAGCCGGCCGCGACGTGCTGATCGTCTACGACGACCTCACCCATCATGCGCGCGCCTATCGCGAGCTGTCGCTGCTGCTGCGCCGCCCGCCGGGGCGCGAAGCGTTTCCCGGCGACATTTTCTACATTCATGCGCGGCTGCTCGAACGCGCGACCCACTTGCGCCCGGAACTCGGCGGCGGCTCGCTGACCGCGCTGCCCATCATCGAAACCGAGGCGCAGAATATTTCCGCCTATATTCCGACCAATCTGATTTCCATCACGGACGGGCAAATTTATCTCTCGCCGTCGCTGTTCGAGTTGGGCGTGCTGCCCGCGGTCGATGTCGGAGAATCGGTTTCGCGCGTCGGCGGCAAGGCGCAGCGCGCGGCCTACCGCGCCGTGGCGGGCGACCTCAAGCTCGCTTATGCGCAATTCGAGGAACTCGAGACCTTCGCCCGGTTCGGCGCCCGCCTGGATGAAAACACGCGCAAGGTCATCGAGCATGGGCGGCGCATCCGCGCCTGCCTCAAGCAGCCGGAATTCGCCCCGGCCTCCGTGCCGGCACAAATTGCAATCCTGCTGGCGTTGACGGCAGAACTCTTCGACCCGGTGCCGCTGGAGCAGATGAGCGACGCCGAGCGTGCCGTGCACGAGGCGGCGGCGAACATCCCGGCGGAGGTGTGCGCACGCTTCGAGACCGCCGACGAGTTGAGCGACGAGGATCGCAAAACGATCGTCGACATTGCGCGCAAGGCGCTCGCCGGTTTCCAGCCCAAGCCGGAATCAAAACCCGAGTCGAAACCAAAACCCGAGGGCAAGACCGAATCCAAACCTGAAGGCGAAGCCGAGCCCAAGCCCGAGGACGAGTCCACGCCCGCTGCCACTACCCCTATTTAGCCACGCAACGATACAACCGGAGAACACCATGCAAATCCAGATCAACACCGGCCATAACATCGAGGGTCGCGAGGCCCTTGCCGCTCACGTCAGCGGCGTAGTGCAGAGCGCCGTCGGCCGGTTCAGCGATCACGTCACGCGCGTCGAAGTTCACCTGACCGACGAAGTTGGCCACAAGAGCGGCCAGAACGATAAGCGCTGCGTAATGGAGGCCCGCCTCCAGGGCCGCCAGCCGATCGCGGTCACGCATCACGCAGGGTCCCTGCACCAGGCCGTCGACGGCGCCGCGGACAAATTGACCCGGCTGCTCGAGAGCACGATCGGGCGGCTGCGCGACCAGGAAAGTCGCGCGACTTCCCCGTCCCACCAGGAGCCGAAAACCCCGGAGGAGTGATGAGCGACACCACCGCGAGCCTGCGGCGCAAGATCACCAGTGCCGGCGATCTGCAGTCGGTCGTTCGCTCGATGAAAGCCCTGGCCGCTTCGAGCATCGGGCAATACGAGCAATCTGTGCGCGCCCTGGCCGACTACTATCAGGCAGTCGAACTGGGCTTGAGCATTTGTTTCCGCGGCGGCACGCCGGTCGCGCCGATGACGGAAGGCCGGAAACGCACGGACGAGGCTTCGATCGGCGCGGTGGTATTCGGTTCCGATCAGGGATTGGTGGGGCAGTTCAACGACGTGGTGGCGGATTTTGCGGTGAAAAGCCTGGCCGCTGTTCCCGGCAAGTCCCGGGTCTGGGCAGTCGGCGAACGCGTGCACGCCCGCCTGGCGGATGCAGGGCTGCTGCTGGCCGGACTCTATGCGGTGCCCAATTCCGTCAAGGCCATCACTCCGCTCGTCGGCCAGATTCTCGTCGATGCCGAGACGCGCCGCCGCCGCGGCGCGGTCACCGAACTTCACCTGTTCTACAACCGTCCCAGCTCCGCCGCGGTGTATGCGCCCGTCAGCCAGCGGCTGCTGCCGCTGGACGACGCCTGGCGCGCCAGGCTGGCCGAGCTTCCCTGGCCGACGGGAAACCTGCCCGAAGTGATGGGCGAGGGCACTGCGAGCTTGCGCGCGCTGATCCGCGAATATCTTTTCGTCTCGCTGTTCCGCGCCTGCGCCGAATCGCTTGCGAGCGAGAACGCGAGCCGCCTCGCGGCGATGCAGCGTGCCGAAAAGAACATCGACGACTTGCTGGAGGAGCTGAATCGCAATTTTCATCGCCTGCGCCAGAGCGGCATCGACGAGGAACTGTTCGACGTCATCTCCGGCTTCGAGGCCTTGTCGGGGGAGCGGCGTGGAGCATCGCAGTAGCGATTCGGCCTCGAACTAGCCGATTTCATTGAAGATTGGACCATGAATAGACTCAAACAGTTGGGCAGCAATCTGCGCTCGAGCTTCTGGTTTGTGCCTACGCTGATTGTCGCGCTCAGCATCGTCCTCGCTGTGGCTTTGATTGAAGCGGACTATAGCGGGAGCCAACAATGGCTGGCCCGCTGGCCGCGCCTGTTCGGCGCCAACGCGGCGGGTGCGCGCGGGATGTTGACGACCATTGCAGGTTCGATGATGGCCGTGGTCGGGGTCACGTTTTCGATGACCCTGGTGACGCTGGCGCTGGCGTCGAGCCAATACACCTCGCGCATCCTGCGCAATTTCATGCGCGATCGCGTGACGCAGGTCGTGCTCGGAATCTTCGCCGGCATTTTTACCTATTGTCTGATCGTGTTGCGCACCATCCGCGGTGGTGACACGGCCGGATTTGTACCGAGCCTGGCAGTGAGCTTTAGCGTGATGCTGGCGATCGGCGGCATCGCCGCCCTCATCTTCTTCATTCATCACATCGCCTCTTCGATCCAGGCATCGAGCATAATCGCCTCGGTGGCCGACGAAACCATGGCGACCGTTGACCGGCTTTTCCCGGCGGCACTTGGACTAGAACCGGTTGACGATGACGAGGATCAGACTCCGCTCTTTTTGCGCGAGCGGAACTGGCAGGTGGTCCCGGTCGCGCGAAATGGTTACATTCAGAGCGTGGCTAACGCGGCGCTCCTGCGCCTGGCGCGGGAACACAGGACCATCGTGCGGATGGAGCGCGGCGTCGGCATGTTTGTGGTGCATGGCACCGCGCTGGCTTCCCTCGCTTTAACGGATCCGCCGGAAAAAAAAGTCATCGCCGCCGTGCAGGCCGCATACGGCATCAGCCGCCACCGTACGCTGGAACAGGACGCCGCTTTCGGCATCAGGCAGATCGTGGATATGGCCTTGCGCGCGCTCTCGCCCAGCATCAACGACACCACCACGGCCGTGATGTGCGTGGATTATCTGACGGCGATTCTGGCGCGGCTGGCCTCCCGGAACATTCCTTCATCGTACCGCTATGAGGAAGGGGAGCTGCGGGTGATTGCCGTCGGGCCGACCTTTGCCAGCCTGGTGGCCGAATCGTTCGATCAAATCCGGGGCAGCGCGCAAGGCAATGTCGGCATCATGCTGCGGATGCTCGGCGCGCTGCAAACCATCGCCAGTCTGACGGCAAGCCCGGGCCGGCGACGAATACTGCGTGAACAAGTGGAATGTATCGGGGAATTGGCCGCTCGCACCATCGAGTCACCGTACGACCGGACACGGTTCGAGAGCCGGCTCGCGCAGCTGCGCGAGGCATTCGATACCCAGCCCGTTTTAGCGCAATCAAAAAAGGCATAGCGATGAAAATCAAAGCAGAGGGCTTCCGTGTGCCAGCCGGGAAAAAGGTCAATCTCCAAAAGTGGCCGACGCAGGTGAAGCCCGTGTACAAGTCGAAGAAGGCGTACGCCAAACTCCTCGAGAAGCACGTCGAGGAGTTGAGCTCGCTGCAGCGCCTACACTATGCGTCCAACCGCTATGCCTTGCTGCTGATCTTTCAGGCGATGGACGCTGCCGGAAAGGACGGCGCAATCCGGCACGTCATGTCCGGCGTCAACCCGCAAGGCTGCCAGGTGTTCAGCTTCAAACACCCGAGCGCCACCGAGCTGGAGCACGACTTCCTGTGGCGCACGACCCGCTCCCTGCCGGAACGCGGCCGCATCGGCATTTTCAACCGCTCCTATTACGAGGAAGTGCTGATCGTCCGCGTGCATCCGCAGATCCTGCGCACGCAGGGGTTGCCGGACGCGCTGATCGACAAGAACTCCGTCTGGAAGGAGCGGTATCGCTCCATCGTGGATCTGGAAAACCACCTCTACCGCAACGGAACGCGGATCATAAAGTTCTTTCTTCACCTGTCGAAGGAAGAGCAGAGAAAGCGATTCCTCGAGCGCATCGACCAGCCGGACAAGAACTGGAAGTTCAGTCTCGCCGACATTCACGAGAGGAAATACTGGGCGCATTACATGGCCGCCTATGAGGATTGCTTGAACGCGACAAGCACCGATCACGCGCCCTGGTACATCGTTCCCGCCGACGACAAGAAGAATGCCCGTTTGATCGTTTCGCAAGCCATCCTGGATGCGTTCAATGGACTCGACATGGCCTATCCCAAGACCACTGCGAAGCGCCGGCAGGAGCTGGAATCCATCCGCAAGCAGCTGGCGAAATAGCGGCTGTATCGTGGCCTCGGGCCATGTCCGCAGCCATATGGAAGAGGGCACTATCTTGTGCATGCGGATCGCGTCAAACTGCGAACTCGCCACCCGCACGCGCAAATGAAAACCCCGCCCGAAGGCGGGGTCAGGAAATGCGCGCCGCGAAACGCGCTAGCGCGTACCGATCACCTCTATTTCCACCCGGCGATCCGGTTGCAGGCACTTGATGAGATTCGCGTTCTTGTGCCCTTTGCATTCGCCCGGTTTGGTCACCGGGTTCATCTCGCCTTTGCCTTCGGTGTAAATCCGGTTGTCTGGCACACCCTTGCTCACCAGGTAGGCCTTGACCGCCTCGGCGCGGCGCATGGAAAGCTTCTGATTATAGGCCTGGCTTCCTATCCTGTCGGTATAGCCAATCGCGATGAAGGTTTCCACTTCGACATCCTTCAGCTGGTCCACAAGCTCGTCGAGCTTCGCCTTGCCTTCGGGTCGAACCACGGATTTGTCGAAATCGAACAGGGTATCGGCAGACAGCGTGACCTTTTCCGCAACCGGCTTGCGTGCCACAGGAGGTGCAGGCTCGGGCGCCGGCGGAGCCATCACGGGAGCCGGCGCTGCCTCTGCCTGCTTCGGCATAAGCTCCGGATCGCACTCCTCGGTAGCCATTGCGGGAGTCCAGTATCCGGTGCGCCAGCACAGGCCGAACGGATCTTTTGCAGTGACGCCGGAAACCGGGGCCTGGACATAGCCATTGTCCTGCGCGTAGACCGTGCTTGCCGATATTCCCAATGCCGCCGCGGCGGCCAGAATCAGCCCGAATTGTTTGATTGTCGTATTCATTTTTCCCTCTCAATAAAGTGCATTCGAACAGGAGCGCATTACCACTGAAACCAAATATCGAGCGGGAGGAACAAGCTGATGAAGATGATCAGCATCTCGTGTACCCGACCGGCCCAAAAGTCCAAGCTAGGCACATTGTCATCCAGGGCCATAGGAGCGGTCTGTGCGGTAACGTACACAGAGTGAATATCGGATGTGCTCCTGCCGAACAGCAAAGC
>CAZRMO010000136.1:2137-7125 GCA_964601155.1 uncultured Enterobacteriaceae bacterium | reverse complement strand
CTGCTTCTCGGGGATAGCGAGATCGAGCGCCCCCCATTCTGGTCTTCGCCGGCGGCGGCGGATTGCTGCTGTTTCACTGAAGCAGAACCTATCGGCACTGCTTCAGTGAAATTAGTGGGATTATCGCCTAAGGGTACATAGGCATCAGATTCGGGATTGCATCTCCAACCTTTTGCCCGAAGTTAAGACTGGTAGTGAAGCCGGGGACTCTAGCGCCGATGAAAGCGGACCGCTTGCTTTGAACGACTACGAATTCGCCAACTTTAGCATCTGGCACATCAAACATAAATGTCGCGTGGCCGCCGCTATCGTCAACGTAACCTATCGACGAAAGCTCTTTGGCGGACTCCGGGCGTTTCGGAAGGTCCGGCGACGTGAAGGCTTGAATTACCTGCTTAAAAATGTGAACAGGGTATGTGACATTGAGCATTGCAATCATGGTGCCTCCTTCCCATTAGCTAAAGCAGTTGGGTCAGTGACCTGGGGACGCAATTTGTGGCGATTCAAATCATGGCGGCGGGCCCAATCTGACTGGACAGCTATCCGTCCTAAGCGAAAGAGCCACGCCATACAAAAAATACTAGGCCCACGCGGACCGAACGGTCCATAGGACAAACGGATGAGACAGACGCACTATCTGTGGCCAGGCCTATTGACAATGATTTCCATATCCCCCACACGCGCGGTGCCGTCGGCGCCCCATCGCGCTTCTAGCTCTTCCCGGGGCCTTCGCCGCTTTGGTCGAGCAACACCACAGATAGGTCGTCATTTCGCTCTCCTTGGATTTGCGATCATGAAGGGATCAGGCGCTTGCAGTTTCGGCGCGCAAGCGTTCGGCGTCGCGCACCTGAAGCACGCGCCGCAGCAGCTTGCCCGAGGGGTTCTTGGGAATCACGTCGCAACTCACGACGTCAGCGAGGCGCTTGTGCGGCGCCACGCGCTCGGCGAGCCAGCCTTTAAGTGCCTCAGCGTCAAATGCGCCCCGCGGTACCACGTAAGCTACCGGTACTTCGCCCGCACGCTCGTCGGGCCTGCCGATCACTGCAGCGTCGGCAACCTTGGGGTGCGCGAGCAGCAGCGTCTCCAGCTCGGCCGGTGCCACCTGCATGCCCTTGAACTTGATCAGTTCCTTGAGACGGTCGGTGATAAACACAAAGCCGTCTTCGTCGATGCGGCCGATGTCGCCGGTGCGGATCCAGCCGTCGGGTGTGAGCGTCGCCGCAGTGGCCGCGGGATTGTTGAGGTAGCCCTGGAATAGCTGCGGGCCGCGGAACCAGAGTTCGCCCTCGCGTCCGCGCGGCAGGTCTTGCCCTGTAGCCAGATCGACCACCCGCGCCTGCGTGGCCGGCATCACGTGGCCGACCGAACCGGCGCGCCGCGCGTCTTCGCGCGAGCAGCACAGCATCGCGGTCACTTCGGTCATCCCGTAGCCTTGCCAGACCGTGCACTTGAGTCGTTTGGAAACCTGTTCTTCGAGTGGCGCACCCATCGGGGCACCGCCGCAAGCCACCTCCCGCAGCGATGACAGATCGTGCGTCTCGACCATCGGATGCGCAGCCAGGAACTGCATGACCGGCGGCACCACGACCATGTGCGTCACACGATGTTCCGCGATCG
The DNA here is from genome assembly GCA_964601155.1 of uncultured Enterobacteriaceae bacterium. GTDB lineage: Bacteria > Pseudomonadota > Gammaproteobacteria > Burkholderiales > SG8-39 > 2-12-FULL-64-23. The sequence continues at coordinate 5,508 of CAZRMO010000136.1, read as the reverse complement.
TGCCGAGGAAGGATGCTGGCTCGAAGCGTGGCACGGTGATCAGTCGGTCCCCCATGGCCAGGCCAGTCAGGGTGGTCACCACGAAACCCATCGCGTGAAACATCGGTAGAAACGCCAGCATCGTCAGCGCCTTCGGCCAGCCGGAGGCCTGATTGATCTGATGCACGTTGGACAGGATTGCGCGATGCGTCAACATTACGCCCTTCGGAATCCCCGTGGTGCCGGACGAATACGGCAGCAGCGCAATCGAATCGGGATCGTCCGGAACCACTGGTTCGGCATCTTCGCAAGCGAGCAGTGTGTCGAAGCCAAGCACGCCATCCGCTGCGCCGAACACGATCAATCGCTCGCAACTCGACTGCGACGCGGCATCGCGCACCGTGTCGAGCAAAGGCGGAATTGTGAAAGCGAAATGGGTGTTCGCGTCGCTCATCTGCTGCGCAAGCTCGGCTACGGTGTACGTCGGGTTGGCGCCGCTCACGCGTCCGCCGGCAGCCATCGCACCAAGCGCAGCAATCACCCATTCCGGCGAATTGGGGCTGAACAACAGCAGCGTATCGCCAGGGCTAAATCCTTGCGCCGCGAGACCCGCGGCGCAGCGGCCGATCAAATGGTCGAGATCGCCATAGGTGTACGAGCGGCCGCTTGGGCCGTCGACCATGGCCACTGCCGCGGAATGGCGGCGCGCCCGCTCGCGTACGAAACGCGGCACGGATTGCTCCAGCGTGGAGGCGTCGACGACGAGGTCGTGCAGGGTATTCATATCGATTCTCCCGGGCAGTGGTTTGGTCAATTGCTGCGCGTGCCTTGGCGCGATCGTCGCGTCTACGCGCCCGTCATGGACAGCTCCCTTTTAGCGCGCGGCGGAAACGACAAATCCCGATCCCTGGCAACGTCCCGACCGCGAACCGACGGTTGCAGTATCCGCGCAGGGTGGGCCAACCGTCCTTAAGAGTTCCTAAAATTTCGGTAAACGTTGCAAAGGCACCATCGAGCCGCACCTCAAATTCGGCAACCGCGATCGTTCCATCGGCCTACCCAATCGCGTAATCCGCCGCTCGAACACGGTGACGGTCTCGCAGTAAAAGGCCTCGCATACGCTGCGAGTGACCCGGCCTTAGAACCTTCCCCCGTCCCTGGCACGGCCCGTCGTTGCAAGACAGCCAACTCTGCGTGCAAAATACTCTTGCGCAGGCCGTCAGCAGCGCGCAGAGGATAGAGGGGGAGAACCGAAAAATGGCGGACGGCTATTCATTCGATCGATTTGAAATCTACCCCGCCCAACGGCGTGTGTTCGCAGGGGGAGAGCACCTCGCGCTTGGTGGACGCGCATTCGACCTGCTGCTGTGCCTGATCGATCACCGCGAGCGCGTCGTCGGAAAGGACGAATTGCTTGAACAGGTGTGGCCCGGCGTGGTCGTCGAGGAAGGCAACCTGACGGTGCAGGTGTCGACGCTGCGCAAGTTGCTCGGGACGCGCGCGGTGCTCACGGTGCCGGGGCGCGGCTACCGCTTCGGGCTCCCGGTGGCCGAACTCGCAGGCGGGCAGCGCGCCGTGCCGGCCCCTACGACGCCGATCGTGCGGACGGTCCTGCCGGTGTTGCCGGACAAACCATCACTTGCGGTGTTGCCGTTCGACAACCTGAGTGGCGACCCAGCGCAGGAATACTTTGCCGACGGCGTGGTCGACGAAATCATCACCGCGTTGTCGCGCGTGCGCGCCTTTTATGTAATGGCGCGCAGCTCGAGCTTCATCTACAAGGGGCGCGCGGTGGACATCAAACAAGTCGGACGCGAACTTGGGGTGCGCTACGTGCTTGAGGGCAGCATTCGCCGGGCTGACGAGCGACTGCGCATTAACGCGCAGTTGATCGAAGCTGAAAATGGGCGCCATGTCTGGGCCGACCGTTTTGAAGGGGCAGTGAACGATGTGTTCGAACTGCAGGACCGCATCACCGAAAGCGTGGTCGTTGCGATAGAACCTAACCTGCGCTTGGCCGAGGCCGAGCGGGCGCGCGCCAAGCCCAGCGCCAGCCTGCAGGCTTACGATCTGTGCCTGCGAGCGGTAAGCGACGTGCTCGACAGCGGGGGCGAAGTCGCCTCGCGCGAAGCCATCGTTCATCTCCGGCATGCTATTGCGCTGGATCCGCAATACTCGTATGCGAAGGCCTTGTGCGCCTGGTGCCTGGCGATGTGCCGCATGCAGGGTTGGATTACATCGAGCGAGGCGCAGGGAGGCGTGCGCCTGGCTGAGGAGGCCTTGGCCGATCATCAGGACGATTATCGCACCCTGACTTTCGTGGCCCATACGCTAAGCCTGCTCGCGCACCGCCACGAGGAGGCACTGGTCATGATCGACCGCGCGGCAGCGCTCAATCCGAATTCGGTGCTAACGCTGGGGATCTCGGGCTGGATCAGGTTCAACTTCGGCGACGTCGACACGTCGAAGGAACTTTTCCTGCGGGCGATACGCCTCAATCCGCTCGATCCCGCGATAGGTTACTCGTTCTCAGGCCTGGGCTATGCCTACCTGATGACGGGCGGACGCGACGACGAGGCGCTGGCCTGGGGTCAGAAGGCGCTGATCGACAAGCCGAAGTTCGTAGCGAGCCATCTGCTGGTGACGCATAGCCTGGTACAGCTCGGACGCATCGAAGAAGCTCGCCGCGCGGCGGCGCGCGTGATCGAACTGATTCCTCGCGTAACTATCGCCGGGCTGCGCCGCGCGGCGCCGTATCGCGACACTGCTTTCGTCGAACGCCAGCTCGCCGCGTTGCGCACAGCAGGGATACCCGAGTCGTCATAGAGGAACCGGCGGCGCCATCCGGGTAAGACTCGCTGGTGGGCATGGCGCGGAAGCACCGGCCGTCCTAGGCAGGAAGTCGCGGCGCCAGCTACCGACGCATAGCGGCCCGTCAGTCCGTCAACGGTTTCGCGGCGGGTACCAGATTGAAGCATTCATCCAACGCTGCCCCTCGCGGACCTTTGTTGCGAGCCCCAGTGTCTACGAGCATCATGTAAACCGATTCATCAAACCTACCAGGAGGAGGCAGAGATGAAGTCAAGCAAGAAGTTCACCCAGCGTCGTTTTCTCGCAACTACCGCAGCAGCATCTGCAGTCACACTCGCTCCGCCATTCATTCGCACTTCATGCGCCGCTGGCAAGCTGAAAGTCGCGTTATGGGACCACTGGGTCCCGGGTGCGAACAAGGCCATGGAGACGCTCTGCCATGATTGGGCTGCCAAGAACAGGGTCGACATCAGCATCGACTTCATCACCTCGCATGGCAACAAGCTCGAACTGACGGTCGCCGCGGAGAAGCTGGCGAAGTCGGGCCACGACCTGGTGCAGGCGATGGGATGGTACGCCGG
>CAZRMO010000136.1:0-2037 GCA_964601155.1 uncultured Enterobacteriaceae bacterium | reverse complement strand
GTACGCCGGGCTCGATGTCACCAAGATGTACGCCCCGCCCGGAGGGCGCTCGGACAAGAAGCTGCAGGCAGAGTGGGCCTGGGACAAGTTCGTCCAGATCGCCGAGAAATGTGCAGCGCGCGGCCACCCCTTCGGCCTTGGTCTGAGCCAGACCACCGACTGTGTGGACTTTGCGGGCGCGCTGTTCCACGCTTTCGGCGCCGAGATGGTAAACGCCAAGGGCGACGTAACGGTCAACTCCGACAACACCCGCCACGTGCTCGAGTATTCGCGGCGCCTGTGCAAGGTCCTGCCGAAGGACGTGATCGCCTGGGCGGAGAAGCAGCTTCAAGCTTATGCGGTGATGTAGGGCAGTTGCACGGTTCGGGAAGCGCCGGACAGTCCGGTGCTTCCCGCCGGTTTTGACCGGCATGTTCGCGCGGGGCGTCCGGCACATAACAGATGATTAGAGCAGGCACCGGGCGTGGCTGCTTGTGGACTGCAGCTCGGCCAATCCGGCTATCGAGCGTAGCTCAAACGTATGGCTGGTATCGCGCAGGCTGTCGACCTTGCAGGCTCAGATCGCTCGAACAGCCGTTTTCCTCGGCAACGTAGGTCGGCACGACGCAAAGCGGAAATAGTCTGGTTACGACAAGCAGACGTTCAATCCTGAGCTTACCCTCCATACGCACGGTGCCGCTGACGCCCCGTCGCGCTTATAGCTCTTCCCGGGGCCTTGGCCGGGACCCCTGCTTTGCTGATGGCAATCCTCTGCTGGTGCGGACGGGCCGCCAGCGCACCACACTATAGGGCCTCGAATCTGCCCTTGTGTCCTGCCAAAATGGACTGTGCCATAACTGTGACAGAATGGGACTGAATTGAAGATTGGCAAGCGCTACAAGTAACTGATATATCAATGTTTCATCAGGGCGGTTTGCGCCTATGAAGCGGCGCTTGGCGACTATCCGGAACTTCCCGAGAGAACACGACCATGAGCGAGGCCATCAAACCATTTCGTATCGCCGTCGGCGATGCGGTACTCGACGATCTGCGCGCGCGGCTGCGCAACACCCGCTGGCCTGAGGCGGAAGTGGTCGACGACTGGAGCCAGGGCACGCCGCTCGCCTGGATCAAGGAAGTCTGCGCTTACTGGGCTGAGGGCTACGACTGGCGCAAGCGCGAAGCCCTGCTCAATCGTTTCGAGCAGTACACCACCGACATCGACGGACTCGCCATCCACTTCCTGCATGCGCGCTCGCCGCACCCCGAGGCGATGCCGCTGCTCATCACCCACGGCTGGCCCGGCTCGGTAGTCGAGTTCCAAAAAGTCATAGCGCCGCTCACCGACCCCACCGCTCACGGGGGCGATGCCGCCGATGCCTTCCACGTGGTCTGCCCCTCGCTGCCGGGCTTCGGCTTCTCGGCCAAGCCCAAGACCACGGGCTGGGGCGTGGACCGCATCGCCGCCGCGTGGGCGGCGCTGATGGACCGGCTGGGTTATCGGCGCTACGGCGCGCAGGGCGGCGACTGGGGTTCGGCCGTGACGGCATCGCTGGGCGCGCAAGACCCGGAACATTGCCTGGGCATCCACATCACCCTGGCCATGGGAACCCGACCCAAGGTCGACGGCGATCCCACGCCCGAAGAGGCGAGGACGCTGAAGGCGATCAAGTACTACCAGGACTGGGATTCGGGCTACTCGAAGGAACAGGCAACGCGGCCGCAGACCGTCGGCTATGGGCTCACCGACTCGCCGGCCGGACAGGCTGCCTGGATCCTGGAGAAGTTCTGGGCGTGGACCGACTGCGACGGGCACCCGGAGAACATACTCAGTCGCGACGAGCTGCTGGACAACGTGATGCTGTACTGGGTGTCCGCCAGCGCCGCGTCGTCCGCCCGCCTCTATTGGGAGAGCTTCGGCCGCCGCGGCGCAGCGCACCAAGTCAAAGTGCCGACTGGCGTGGCCGTGTTCCCCAAGGAGATCGTCCCCCCGGTGCGGCGCTGGATGGAAAGCGACTTCACCGATATACGCCACTGGAGCGAAATGCCCAAAGGCGG
>CAZRMO010000135.1:0-7201 GCA_964601155.1 uncultured Enterobacteriaceae bacterium | reverse complement strand
CCGGATCGCCACCTGCTTCGGGAACGACCAAATGGACGTGAGATACAGCGCCCTCGCCGATTTCCCTGATCACGCGATATCCTTCGATGCGCAATGGCGCCTCGGGAAGGTCCTCACTCGGCGGCTGTGCCTCCATGCGCACCGTGCTGCCTGCCTGTTCCTTGCGCGCGTCCATCGCCTCTTGCATGATGCGCGCGATCACTTCTCCAGAGATTCGCTGCTTGGCCAGATAGTCCGCGGCGCCAAGCTTCATCGCCCGCACCGCTACCGCCTCGTTGCCCTCGCCGGTCATGATGACCGTCGGCGGACAATCGGGCCTGGCCCTGAACTCGCGCAACCACTCCAGCCCGTCCTCGCGACCGAGCCGGTAATCCAGGAACACCAGGTCGAAAGCGGCCAGTCCGAACCCCGCGGCTGGACGCCCCTTTTCTCCCGGATCGTATTGCTCGACCTCGGCCTCGGGACAGGCGAACGCGAGCATTCCGGCCATGAGACTCCGAAATGCAAGATCATCGTCGATCAACAACACGCGCATGGCAATTCCTACGCTGCTCTGCCGGCACGCAGGTGCGACAGCTGCAGCAGCCGTGCCCCAATGACCTCCAGCGGGAGGATTTCGTCGACGGCCCCCAACTGGATCGCGTCGCGCGCCATACTGAATACCACCGACGTTCGTTCGTCCTGGGCCAAGGTGCGTGCGCCGCGGCGCTTCATTTCGAGCAGCCCCGCCGGGCCATCCTTGCCCATGCCGGAAAGGATCACACCGATTGCGCCGTTTCCGACGCATTTCGCGGCGGAATGGAAAAGAACCTCGATGGACGGCCGGTGCAGATTCAGTGGCTCCGCATACACCGTTTCGACGCAGTAACGCCGCGGGCCGCTGCTGCGAAGCGACAGATGGCTGTCGCCCGGCGCGATGTAGGCATGCCCCGGCAGGATGGGCTCACCGTTCTCGGCTTGTTTCACGGCGATCTCGCAAAACCCGTCGAGCCGCTCGGCGAACAGCCGCGAGAAATTCTCCGGGAGGTGCTGCACGATCAGAATGGGCGGGCACGATGCCGGGACCGATTCGAGAATCGTGCGGACGGCCTCGGTGCCTCCCGTGGATGCGCCCATTACGACTACATCCGGCGTATCGACCGGCGTCCGCTTTACCGATCCCTTGGGTCTGGCAGCCGATGCCGGTCGGTCGGCCGCGCCGTTTCGCGCGCGGACATTCACGCGCGCGCTCGCTGCTGCGCGTATCTTGTGCGCAATCAGATCGCCATAGTTCTGCCCGTCGTTCACGTTCAACTTGGGCTTGGTGATGAAGTCGACTGCCCCGAATTCGAGCGCGCGGAATGCGATGTCGGAACCGGTTTCCGTATGTGAGGAAACCATGAGGACAGGCCTCGGCGTCTCCTCCATGAGTTGCTGCAGGAAGGTGAGCCCGTCGACTTTGGGCATCTCGACGTCCAGCGTAATCACATCCGGATTGAGCGCACGCACCAGATCGCGTGCAACGACGGCGTCAGGCGCCGACCCGACTACCTGCATGTCTGATTGTTCGTTGATGATCGCCTGCAGCACGTTCCGGATGAGAGCGGAATCGTCCACCACGAGGACACGAATGGTCATGCGTAGGTCTCCCTCTGCCTAACTTTTTTGATCGCGCTCGTACGCAAATACGTGCGGGCGCGCCGGGATTGCGCACGATCCTGCGTCCCGTTCGCGGCAGGACGCGAGCAATCCGCTTCCATAGTCATGCACAGGTCCAGAACATCGCCTGATCTGTGCATCCCATAGTAGCGTGGACCGGTGCGATCGCGAAATTAGACCTTGGTCTAACGAGTACTAGCCGGCCGCGCGAGGTGTTCGCGGGCACGCCGGAACTCCAGACTAGCGGGTCAGTGCGTCGGCGAGCGCATCGAACCCGGCCACATCGCGGCAAGGCGCTGTAAAAGCAAGCCGGGAATATCGTCAATCGACGCGACGGCGTCGGCCGCGCCGATCGCAATTGCCTCCCTGGGCATGCCGAATACGACGCAACTGGCCTCGTCTTGGGCCAGAGTGTGCGCGCCGGCGAGACGCATCTCCAGCAGTCCCTGCGCGCCGTCCTTGCCCATGCCGGTCAAAATGACACCGAGCGCGTTCGCGCCCGCGTGCGCCGCAACTGAGCGAAACAGCACGTCGACCGACGGCCGGTGCCGGTTAACCGGCTCGGATTGACTCAGCCGAAGCACATAATTCGCCCCGCTGCGCTGCAGCAGCAAATGCGAGTGTCCCGGCGCGATATAAGCGTGCCCTGGAAGCACGCGCTCGCCCTCCTCGGCCTCCTTCACCCGCATCCGTGCGAGGCCGTCGAGCCGCGCGGCAAAGGACCTGGTGAATCCCTCCGGCATGTGCTGCGCAATGAGCATGCCCGGTCCATCCGGTGGCAAGCTTACGACGAGTTGCCTGATCGCCTCGGTCCCGCCTGTAGATGCGCCGATGGCGATCAGTTTTTCGCCTGAGATCGACGGATCCCAGGCCTTCGCCAGCAGCGGCCCGCGCGCGCGCGCCGGAAAGTTCGCCTGCGCCACGGCGCGAATTTTTTCCGCGATTTCCTCACCATACGCGCCTAGCGTATGCACACTATCCAGCTTCGGCTTGGCGATGAAATCGACGGCGCCGATCTCGAGCGCGCGAAGACTGATGTCGGATCCCTTTTCCGTGAGCGTAGACACCATCAGCACCGGCATTGGCCGAAGCCGCATCAGGTTCTCGAGGAATTTGAGCCCATCCATCCTGGGCATTTCCACATCGAGCGTGATAACGTCCGGATTGCGCGAGCGGATCATCTCGCGTGCGACATAAGGATCGCACGCGACGCCGACCACCTCCAGGTCCACCTCGGTCTCGATCAGCTTGGTAAGCAGCTGCCTCATCAGCGCCGAATCGTCCACTACCAGTACCCGGATTTTCCTGCGCGCGTTCATTTGAACAGACTGACCTCGCCGGCGACCGCCGCCCGCTGCAGGCGCGCCAGGTATTCCGCGTCACGCCGGGACACGGTATCGTTTCTCAAGGCGCGCAATTGCCTTACCCTTACGCGCCCGCTTGCGCCATAAAGGTAGATCTTGCGCGCATATTGTCCTTCCAGATCGGCGGCTACGATTGGAATACCCTCGGTATTGAGGTAGTCGACGACGAAAGCGGCGTTTCTTTCGCCGACATTCAGAGACTTCATTTCCGGCAACACCGCCGCGCCTCCGGTGACCTTCGCCTCCAGCCGTTCGCGGCGCGCACCAAGCTTGAACATCTCGTTGAGCAGGACCTCCATCGCGTATGCGCCATAACGCATCGACTTGCTGGCTTCGCCGTTGCCTCGCGGCAGCATAAAATGATTCATCCCGAATACTCCGCTCGCGCGGTCGTAAAGGCACGCAGCTACGCACGAACCCAGCACCGTGGCGATGACCACTTCGCGGGAACTCGCCAAATACTCCCCCGGCAGCAGTTTCGCCACCCAGTGGCCGATGGACGTATCGAAATATAGGTCGTTCACCGCCTTCGGACGCGGCGAACTGATGGCCGAATCAAGCATCGCCGCCGCCGTTGTCGGCTCGCGCGCCGGCCGCAGTGCGGCGATCGGTGCGCAGATAGGCCGTGCGTCCGAGCGGCTGGAACACCTCCCCCATGTCGGCGACGTTTTCAGAGTGCCCAAGGAACAATAGCCCGCCCGGTTCGAGCAGTGTGCCGAAACGTTCGAGAATCCGGCACCTCGACGGCGCATCGAAGTAGATCATCACATTGCGGCAAAAGATCACCTTTACTGGGGTGCGCACCGGCCAGCGGGTGTCGTGCAGATTGATCTGGCGAAAGGCGACGAGCCGGCTCAATTCTGGCCGCACCCTGACCAACCCGGCATTTTTCCCCGTTCCTCCCAGAAAAAAGCGCTTCATGTCCGCCGGCGGCACGTTTTTCATGCGCTCCACGGGATACATTCCGCGTTCGGCATGCTCGAGTACGGCGGTATCGATATCGCTCGCCACCACCTGCCCGGTGTGCAATTGAGGCCGCGGGGCGGACGCGAGCACCATCGCGATGGAGTAGGCCTCCTCTCCGGTAGAGCATCCGGCGGACCAGATGGTCGAATTCCACGGCAGATTGCCGTTCCGTACGAATTCTCGCAGGACCGCAAAATGGTGCATTTCGCGATAGAAATAGGTGAGATTGGTGGTCAGCGAATTGATGAAGGTCGCTAGTTCCGCACCTGCCCCGGATTCCATGCGTTCGAGATATTCCCTGAAGGAGACGATACCGAGTTTGCGCAGCCGACGCCCAAGCCGGCTATAGACCATCGCTCGTTTGTTGTGTCCAAGATATATTCCGGCGTGCGACTGGATCAAATCGCGTATGCGATTGAAATCGTCATCGGTGAACTCGAAGTCGACGCCTAGCGGTTCGGCGCGATCAGCGCGGTATTGCTGTTGTTGTGGCACGTGATTCCTGTGGCCGAATTGTTATGGAGGTCCGGAGCTTCATTCGGTCACCGCGCCACCGGAAGCGGATATTCCGCGCTTTGGCGCCGGCGTGACGGTTCCGAGCCCGCCAGCCTAACGGGCACCCCCTTCGGATCGCCGACTGAGAGCAACTCACTGCCTCCTTCTGGAACGCAACTCGAAGTAAACGTCGCGCTCTTTACTGCAGCGTAGCCTGTTCAACCAACGCCATGTCGGCCCCGGACATCAGCTGCTCGATATCCACCAGAATCAGCATACGCTCTTCGATGGTCCCCAGCCCCGTGATGTACTTGGTATCGAATGCCGAAGAGGAAAAATCCGGCGCCGGGCGAATTTGCTCGGCTGTGAGTTGAATCACATCCGACACGCTATCCACCACCATGCCGACGACGCGCCCGGCAACGTTCAGGATGATCACCACCGTGAACTGGTTGTATTCCGCCTCCCCGAGCTTGAACTTGATCCTCATGTCCACGATGGGCACGATGATGCCACGCAGATTCACCACGCCCTTGATGAATTCGGGCGCGTTGGCGATCCGCGTCACCGCCTCGTAGCCGCGAATCTCCTGCACCTTGAGTATCTCGATGCCATACTCTTCATTGCCGAGCTTGAAGGTCAGATATTCATTGCTCGCCTGCGTGACGGCCGCTGCCGCCGCACCGGCGCCCTCCCCTACTGGTGTCCGTGACATATGCGTGCTCCTTGATTATCGATACCGACCGACCGCATTTCCGCCCGCCAGCTATGCTCGAGGCATTGGCCGCGCCGCCGGCATCTCAGAGTTCGGTCCATTGGTCGTCGTCGGGTTTCTCTGCGAGAGAGCCGCTTTGCAGCGCGAATGCGCGCCGCGGCGCCCGCGCCACGTGCAGGCGCCGCTCCGCCGATACGGCGTGCGCCGCGGCCGGCGCGTGCGCGCTGACCGCCCGCGGCTTGGGCGCCTCGGGCTTGTGCTCCCACACCGGCGCGGCCGCGCGTTCCGCGCCCTCGGACAGCTTGAACACCGCCACCGCCTGCACCAGGTTGTGCGCCTGCTGCTTCAGCGACTCCGCCGCCGCAGCCGCTTGCTCAACCAGCGCCGCATTCTGCTGCGTCACCTGGTCCATCTGCGTGATCGCCTGGTTCACTTCCTCGATGCCCGCGCTCTGCTCCTGCGAGGCCGCGGCTATCTCCGACATGATGTCCGTCACCCGCTTCACCGAGGACACGATCTGATCCATCGTCCTGCCCGCCTCGTCAACCAGCTTGGTGCCATTGTCGACCTTGTGCACCGAATCGCCGATCAATTGCTTGATCTCCTTCGCCGCCGCCGCGCTCCTCTGCGCCAGCGTGCGCACCTCCGCCGCCACCACCGCGAAACCGCGCCCCTGCTCTCCCGCCCTGGCCGCCTCCACCGCCGCGTTCAGCGCCAGAATGTTGGTCTGGAATGCAATGCCGTCGATCACCGAAATGATGTCCACGATCTTCTTCGAGCTTTCGTTGATCGAACTCATGGTCGTCACCACCTGACCGATCACGCTGCCGCCCTTCACCGCCACCTCCGAGGCACCCGCCGCCAGCTGATTCGCCTGCTTCGCATTTTCGGCATTCTGCGTCACCGTGCTCGTGAGTTCCTCCATCGACGAGGCCGTCTCCTCCAACGAACTCGCCTGCTGCTCGGTGCGCTGCGACAGGTCCTCGTTGCCGCTGGCGACCTCGTTTACGCCATCCGTAATCGCGCTTGCCGATTGATTGATCTGTCCGACGATGGTTGACAGATCCTGCTTCATCTTGGCCATCGCCGCCATGACGCTGCTCGTATCGCCGCTCTTGACCGGCACATCGACGGTAAGGTCACCGCCAGCGATGCGGCTGGCGACCCGTGTCGCAGCAGTCGGCTCGCCGCCCAGCGGCCGCACCACGAAGCGGCGGATGAACACGAAGATCGTCAACAACAGGGGAATGCTGAGGCCCAGCGCGAGAAGCGATATCTTCCAGGTGAAGTCCCGAAGCTCGGCTTGGGTCTTCTTCAGACTGATCTGCATGCTGACTGCGCCCAGAACATCTCCCTCCTTGCCTTGGTGGCATCCCATGCAGTCCTTGCCGAGAAAGTCGTGGGAGTTGAGAATGGGATAGACCGCACGCATGATGCCTTCCTGCTCGGCAACCTTGAAGTAGGGCCGGCCGCTCTCCATTACCGATTTTACTTCGGCGGGCGGATGGCTCTCCGCCTCCTCGCCAGCCCCATATTCGGAAACTGTAGAGCCGTATCGAAAAACCTGGAGGTCCTTGATGTTGTTGGAATTTTTGATCTGGTCCAGGAAGACCGCGCGCTGCTTTGCCACGCCGGTAATCATCATGCCCGTAATGGTCGCTGTGGTTATCTGGTTCACGCTTTGCGCAAAATCCTTGGCTTGAGTAATCGCACCGTCGCGCCGCTGCACATACGTCAGGTAAATCATTACGGACCAGGCGACGATCAGCGTCAGCGCGATTGCTGCCGACAGGCGCATCCAGACTGGCAAATCGTTGAAGCCTGCGCGACCCGCGGCCGCTTTCTCGCCCGCTATGGTGCTATTCGTTTGCGTTATCGACATCGCTATTTTCTCCGGTTAATTTTGGATGCAGCTGAGCGGTGCGCCGGCCTGCGGGCCCGCCACCAAAAGCTGCGACAACTGGTTTTGCCGCGCCGCCGGCATCTCAGAGTTCGGTCCATTGGTCGTCGTCGGGTTTCTCTG
>CAZRMO010000134.1:0-7366 GCA_964601155.1 uncultured Enterobacteriaceae bacterium | reverse complement strand
GCCAGCATCTGGCCGGTCTGGTTGCAGTCGTCGTCGATCGCCTGCTTGCCGAGAATGGCGAAATCCGGCTTTTCCTTTTCCACCACGGCTTTCAGCAGTTTCGCCACGGCGAGGGGCTGCAATTCGGCGTCGGATTCGACCAGAATCGCACGGTCAGCGCCGAGCGCGAGAGCCGTACGCAGCGTCTCCTGGCTTGCGCTAGTGCCACAGGACACGACCAGAACCTCCTTGACCACACCGGCCTCTTTCAGGCGCATCGCTTCTTCGACAGCGATTTCATCGAAAGGATTCATCGACATCTTCACGTTTGCGGTCTCGACACCTGAGCCGTCGGCCTTGACGCGCACCTTGACGTTGTAATCGACCACCCGCTTGACGGGGACTAGAACTTTCATCGGCTTGCTCCGAGGAAAAAGAAAAAAGGTCAGACGCGAATTATAACTTAAGACGACCCTGACAGAATCATGGTCTCGACGCTTGTAGTAGTTTTCACTGCGTCAGACGGACGGTACCCGCTTGCACCAACGGTCGACTCGGCTTGTAGCGACATTTGCGCCAGCGGCTGCTATCTGTAAGCGCGAACAGACGGCACCCGACATGATGTTCAAGTTCAGGGCGCGCGTACGGTATCCTGTCTCCCTGCAAGACTTCAGAACCGGTGTTTCGCAGTAGGTTTCGCAATATTGTTGACGTCGTTTGCGAGAATTATTTGGCATGGCCCCGAAAAAGTCAGTCCTCATGCTGTCAGTTACGAACATCGAACGCCGCGACCCGGTAAGCGGAGTGGTGCTGCTGCACCCTACCAGCCTGGATTTGCGGGCTGGAGAACATGCCGTCGTGATGGGCCCTTCTGGCACGGGAAAAAGCGTGCTGATGCGTAGCCTCGCTCTGCTGGATGCCCTCGACGGCGGCGACTTGCGTTTTCTTGGCGAACCGGTTGCCGCCAACGACGTGCCCGCCTATCGCTGCCACGTTGCCTATATCGCGCAACGGCCCGGCTTGTTCGCCGGTACCGTGGAAGACAACCTACGACTCCCCTTCACCCTCTACCAGCATCACCAACGCCACTTCGATCCGGATGCGGTGGTGCCCCTGCTCGAAGCAGCGGCTCGGCCGGCAAGTTTCCTGGGCAAAGCCGCCCGCGACCTTTCCGGAGGCGAGGCTCAATTGCTCAATCTGCTGCGCGTGCTCCAGCTTGAGCCGTCAATCCTCCTGCTTGATGAGCCCACGTCGGCGCTGGATGAGGCGGCCACGTCCATGGTCGAATCGCTGGTCAGCGGTTGGGCCGGGCGCAAGCCCGCAGAGACGGCGACGCTTTGGGTGACCCATGATGCTGCTCAGGCATGGCGCGTTGGAAACCGCTTTTTTCGCATGGAAGGCGGTCGACTTGAAGAACTAACCGAGCCTCCGGCGGGTTCCAAGACAACGCTACGCGAGGCCGCGCCATGAACGCCACGTACCTGGAACTCTCCTGGCCGTCGCTGGCGGTTGCCGCTGCGCTTATCCTAATCAACGGCGCGATTTCCATTGCTCTGCGTCTGGGCCTGGAAAGGAAGCTGGCAATCGCGGCGCTACGCACCATCGTGCAATTGCTGCTGATCGGCTATATCCTGAAATGGATATTTCAAGTCGATCGCTGGTATGTCGTGCTGGCCATCCTCGCGCTGATGACACTGATTGCGGGACGCGCCGCCGCCGGGCGCGGTGCAGTCCGCTATCACGGCATGGGCTTGGACGCCATGCTTTCGGTCTCCGCCAGTTCCTGGCTGATCACGGCACTGGGCCTGTTCGCGGTAATCCATATCCATCCTTGGTACCGGCCGCAATATGCCATCCCGATATTGGGCATGATCCTGGGAAATACGCTGACCGGCGTTTCGCTGGGTCTGGAGCGGATCACCGACGAGTTGTCGGCGCGGCGCGCGCAAGTGGAAACCCTGCTCTCCCTCGGCGCCTCGCGCTGGGAAGCGTTTCGTCCGTCTGCGCAGCAGGCGATAAGGGCCGGCATGATGCCAGTGATCAATGCCATGACCGTGGTGGGGCTGGTAAGTCTGCCAGGCATGATGACGGGCCAGGTGCTGGCGGGGCAGGCGCCCGAGCAAGCCATCCGCTACCAGATCGTCATCATGTTCCTGATTGCCGCAGCTTCAGGTCTTGGCACCGTCTCCGCGGTGCTCTTGGTCTATCGCCGGATTTTCAGCCGCGCGCACTGCTTTCTGTACTGGCGGCTCGAGGAACGCAAAGCGGGAAACTAAAGCGCAGGCAGATCAAGTCGCGATCACTGCATTGGATCTTGGATTGGATCTTGGCCCAGTTCCACCAGCGCATCGGCCACCACCGCGCCCTCGCCTTTTGCCTTGACCATCACCGGATTGACGTCGATGGAGGCGATGCGCCCCCGGCCCGCCTGCATGATCTCGCCCAGGCGCATGGCGATCGCCGCGACGGCTTCCAGGTCGAGCGGCGGCTCCCCGCGCACCCCATGCAGCAGCGGCGCAATACGCAGGCGGTCGAGCGCCTCCAGCACCTCTGCCGTGTCGAATGGCGGGATCAGCAGGATGAAGTCCTGCAGCGCCTCCACATATTTGCCGCCGTCGCCCAGCATCACCACCGGGCCGAAGCGCGCATCGATGCGCGCGCCCAGAGCCAGTTCGCGCCGGCCTTCGACCATGGCGGCGACAATGATGCCGTCGCGCGCGACTTTCATTTCCGCGAGCTTGCGCCACTGCGCCTCGAACGCCGCGCCCACCGCGTCTTCGCCGGCAAGGTTCAAGGCCACCAGGCCGAACTCGGACTTGTGCGGCACCTCGGCCGAACAGGCTTTCACCGCCACCGGTCCGCCGAGCGCGCGCCAGGCCGCGCGCGCCTCGGCTTCGCTGCGGCACAGGCGCTGCGGCACCACCGCAATGCCGTTCGCCGCGAGCAGAGCCAGGCTATCGGCCTCGTTGAGAAAGCGCGCGCCGCTGCCTGCCAGATCGATGCGCACCGGCGCCGCTGCTTTCACCTTGCGCACGCGCCGCATCAGGGCGCTGTGCGCCGCGAGCTGGTCCAGCGCCTGCAAGGCCTGCCGGTCGCTGGCAAACACCGGCAGCCGCAGTTTGACGAAGGGCGCCGCAACTTCGTCCTGCGGCACGGCCAGCGCCAAAGGCTTGCCCGTCGTTGCGATGAAACGGACTGCGTCGCGCGCGAATGCCTCGACGTCATAACCGGTACCGGCAATCGGAATGCCGGCGAAAAACAGATCGGCGCCTGCGTCCCCGCCCGCGATGTCCAGGATCTTGCCGAACAGGCTGCTGTCGCTGAGCAGGGCGCCGGTGATGTCGATGGGATTGGTGGTGGTGGCAAAACCCGGCAGCACGGCATTCAGTTGCGCGCGCGTCGCATCGGCCAGCGCGGCCAGCGGCAGATGCAGTTCCTCGGCCATGTCGGCCGCCATCACGCAGGTCGCGCCGGAATTGCTCACCGCAACCAGTTTCCTGCCGCGCGGCCGCCAGCCCTTGAGGTAGAGTTCGGCCGCATTGACCAGATCGTCCGGGTCGGCGGCACGCCAGATGCCGTGATGGCGCAGGAAGGCATCGACCACGCGGTCCTCGGTGGCCATGGCACCGGTATGCGAGCTGGCCGCCCTTTGGCCGCTCAAGGTGCGGCCGGATTTCAGCACCACCACCGGCAGATCGCGCTCGCGCGCGATGGCTGCGGCCTCGGCCAGCTTGTGCGGATCGTTCACCGTTTCGAGATACAGCAGCAACAGCTTCACCTCCGGGTCGCGTGCGACCTGCGCCGCCAGTTCGGCGACGGTAATGTCCGCCTCGTTGCCGGTGGCATGGCAGTGGCGCACGCCGATGCCGCGCTTGCGCAGCAGGCCGTAGATCAGCTGTGACAGTGCGCCGCTCTGGCTGACGATGGCCGCGGGTCCGACACTATTCGGAAGGTCGTTGAAGATGGTGGAGAAATTGGCAATCGCGCCATTGCCGAAATTGGCCAGGCCCTGGGAATTGGGGCCGACGATGCGCATGCCGCCGGCGCGTGCCTTGGCCAGCATCGCATCCTGGATCTTCTTGCCGGCCGCGCCGGTTTCGCCGTAGCCGGAGGCCATGATCACCGCGACCTTCACGCCCATGCGCGCGCACTGCTCCACCGCCTGCACCGTGCCCTCGCCCGCGAGCGCGACGATCGCCATCTCCGGCACCTCGGGCAGCGAAGCGAGATCGGCATACGCCGGGTAGCCCTGCACCTCGGCGCGCCCCGGATTCACCGGGAACACCTTGCCGCGGTAGCCGTACTTCTTCATGAACAGGATGGGCCGGCCGCCCACTTTGTGCGGGTTGTCGGAGGCGCCGACTATCGCGATGGACGCGGGGTCGAGCGCAGTTTGCAGATTTTCGGACATGGATTGACGCGCCTTGGATGATGATTCGAAGCGGCTCGACACCATCGGAGGGATTTCCAACGATTTGCCGCCCGGACGAATTATGCTACGGATGCCTCAGTCCACCCAAGGCGTGGGCGCCAGATAGCCGACCTCCGCCGGCAGATTCACTCCGGCGATGCGCCTCGCGACTGGCCCGGCCCGCTTGCGCGACGGCAGGCCAGCTCTGATCCCGCAAGCCGCAAGTCGGCGATCGCTTCAGTCAACTTGCAATGTCCTCTATATCACTACTTTCGTCGGCCGGTTCACCAGCACTATGCCGGCGGCAACCAACAGGGCCGCGCCGATGAAAGCCGCATTCAGCGGATCGCCGAGCAGGACGACGCCGAAAGCGACGCCGAATAGCGGCGTGAGAAACGAGAACACCGCCAGCCTGCCGGCAAGATAACGCGTCAGCAGCCAGAACCAGGCGAGGTAGCTGGCGAAGGCGACGATCACCCCCTGAAACGCGACGCTCGCGATCACCTTCGGCGTCAGCGCGATGATCCCGGGCTCGCCTGCGACGAGCGAGGCCAGCGGCAACAGCAGCGCCGAGAAACCGAGCTGGTAGAACAGCGTCTTGGTCGCGCTGGCCGAGGTGAGCCTGGTCGCGCGGACCAGCACCGTGGTTGCAGCCCACAGCACCGCCGCGATGACGCCGAAGACATCGCCGATCAGCGTCGAGCCCTTGGCCGTGCTGAATCCGTCGGCGAAAGCCAGTACCACGCCGAGGAATGCCAGCATCACGCCAGTCCACTGGCTCGCGTTCAGGCGCTCGCCCGGCACGAACCACTGCAGCCCGAGAGCGGTAAGGCAGGGTGCGGTGTATATGAATACCACCATGCGCGAAACGGTGGTGTGGGTGAGACCGGTATAGATGAATACGAACTCGCCGGCAAACAGCGCGCCCGCCGCCATGCCGGCGACGAGCGTGCCGTCGCGCGTCAACAGCGGGATGCGGCGCAGCCCCGCCCAGGCGAGCAGCACCACTGCGGCGATGATCGAGCGCAGTCCCGCCTGCAGGATCGGCGAAATGCCCGCGTTGGCGACTTTGATGGTGATCTGCTGGAAGCCCCAGCACATGCACAGCACCACCATGATGGACATCGCCAGCGCGTCTGCGGGTTTGCGCTCGGAGGACATTATTTGCGTCTTGCCATTCGCAGAAAGTTGCGCGCCAGCAGAAACTGGCTTCGCTTCGAACTTATCAGGCACCTCTCCTTTTTCTTGACGGCCCCAGTAGCCGGGTCAGCCGGCATCCTATCAGGCTATCAGGAAGTGTTTGCTGAAGAATGCTAAATTCGTGCGCGAACGCCCGTGCCGGCGCGGCCGTATAGCGCGCGTTTGTGGCGTAATATTCGCATGTGTGCCGCGGGCACTTGAGCATTCCAAACTCAGGAGGGAATAAGGCATGGCAGGGATGATGCAGGACAAGGTGGTGGTGGTGACCGGCTCGGGCGGCGGCATCGGCCGCGAGTTTGCGTTGCTGATGGCAGCCGAAGGCGCCAAGGTCGTGGTCAACGACATCGGCGCTTCGGTCAGCGGCGAAGGCAAGGACGCAGGCCCGGCGCAGCAAGTGGTGAACGAGATCAAGGCAAAGGGCGGCGAGGCGGTGGCCAACACCGACAGCGTGTCCACATGGATGAGCGCCAACGCGATCATCAAGTCGGCGATCGACCACTTCGGCCGCATCGACTGCGTCGTCAACAACGCCGGCATCCTGCGCGACCGCATGTTCTTCAAGATGAACCCGGAGGAATGGGGCGCCGTGATCGACGTGCACCTGAACGGCAGCTTCTACGTCAGCCGCGCCGCGGCAACCTATTTCAAGGAGCAGGAGTCGGGTTCCTACGTGCACATGACCTCCACCTCCGGACTGATAGGCAACATCGGCCAGGCGAATTACGGCGCCGCCAAGCTCGGCATCACCGCGCTGTCGAAGATGATCGCCATGGACATGGCGCGCTACCACGTGCGCTCCAACTGCATCGCGCCCTTCGCCTGGAGCCGCATGATCGGGTCCATCCCCGCCGACACGCCCGAGGCCAAGGCGCGCGTGGACAAATTGAAGACCATGGAAGCCGCCAAGATCGCGCCCCTGGCGGTGTTCCTCGGCAGCGACGCGGGCAAGGACGTCAGCGGCCAGGTGTTCGCGGTGCGCGCCAATGAAATCTTCCTGATGAGCCAGCCGCGTCCCTTGCGCTCGGTGCATCGCGACGGCGGCTGGACCGCGCAGAGCATCGCCGAACATGCGATTCCCGCGATGAAAGCCGGGTTCTACGGCCTGGACCGCTCGCAGGACGTGTTCAGCTGGGATCCGGTCTAGCCGCCGCAAGCGGCACATGCTTCTTCAACTGCACGACAAGGGAATACCATGCCCATCGATTACGACAAGATTAAGAACTGGCCCTTTCCGGAGGTCGAGCAGACCTACAGCGAAAAGGACAGCATGCTTTACGCCCTGGGCGTGGGCTACGGCCACGACCCCATGGACGAAGCGCAACTGCAGTTCGTCTACGAGAAGAACCTGAAGGCGGTGCCGACCATGCCGGTGGTGCTCGGTTATCCGGGATTCTGGGTCAAGGATCCGGCGAGCGGCATCGACTGGGTGAAAATCGTTCACGGCGAACAGGCGCTGCGCATCCACCGGCCCATTCCCGCTTCCGGCACCATCGTCGGCCGCACGCGCATCAAGGCGCTCGTCGACAAGGGCAAGGACAAGGGCGCGCTGCTGATCCAGGAGCGCAGCATCGTCGACAAAGCCAGCGGTGCGCTGCTGGCGACCTTGGAGCACGTTACCTTCTGCCGCGGCGACGGCGGCTTCGGCAAAGGCGACGCAGCACCGCCCCCGCCCCCGGCCGTGCCCGACGCAGCGCCCGACGCAATCTGCGACCTGCCTACGCTGCCGCAGGCGGCGCTGATCTATCGCCTCTGCGCCGACAACAACCCGCTGCACGC
>CAZRMO010000133.1:0-7445 GCA_964601155.1 uncultured Enterobacteriaceae bacterium | reverse complement strand
CGTTTCCGCGACGAAGTGCTGGAGGTGACGCTCGCGGGCAGGGACGGCCAGCGCGCGCTGTCGGTTGCCGACGTGCTCGAGCTGACGGTCGCCGAAGCGCTCGCGTTTTTCGCCGACCATGCGCAGGTGCAGGCCGTGTTGACGCCATTGGCGGACGTCGGCCTGGAATATCTCAAGCTCGGCCAGCCGGTCCCTACGCTCTCCGGCGGCGAGGCGCAGCGGCTGAAACTCGCCGGGCATCTGGTCGAAGCGGGCAAGAGCGCGCCCGCCGCCGGCGGCCTGCTGCGCAAGGGAAAACTGTTCCTGTTCGACGAGCCCACCACCGGCCTGCACTTTGACGACATCGCCAAGCTGCTGCGCGCGCTGCGCAAGCTCATTGCCGCCGGACATTCGGTGGTGGTGATCGAACACAATCTCGACGTAATTCGTGCCTCCGACTGGATCATCGACCTCGGCCCGGAAGGCGGCGACGCGGGCGGCGAGCTCGTTTGCACCGGCACGCCGGCGCAGCTGCGCTCGCATGCCGGCTCGCATACCGGACGCGCCCTGCGCGACTATGAGCTCGCGCTTGGCCCATCCGCGGCGACGCCGCGCCGGCTCCGCGTCGCGGAAGGCCAGCCATTGCAGAAGGCGCTCCGCGTTCAGCCCGATGACGCCTCCGACCGTCTGAGCCAAGACGCAAATACTGCGCTGTCCGCGGCCACGCATCTACGCAGTCGCATCCCCGCAAGCGGGGCCCCTGCTCCGCGCTCTGATGCGTGCATCAAAATCCACAACGCGCGCGAACACAACCTGCAAAACGTCGACGTCGAAATACCGCGCAAGCAATTCACCGTGATCACCGGCGTCTCCGGCAGCGGCAAGTCGACGCTCGCTTTCGACATCCTGTTCGCGGAAGGCCAGCGGAGATACCTGGAATCGCTCAACGCCTATGCGCGCCAGTTCGTGCAGCCCTCCTCGCGCCCGGACGTCGACGCGATCTTCGGCATCCCGCCGACGGTGGCGATCGAGCAGCGCACCAGCCGCGGCGGCAGGAAGAGCACGGTGGCGACGCTGACCGAGATCTACCATTTCCTGCGCCTGCTGTACGTCAAGCTCGGCACGCAATATTGTCCCGACTGCGACGTGCCGATCGAGCCGCAGAGCTTCGATGCCATCGCCGCGCGCATTCTGCGCAGCTACAAGGGTCAGCGCATCGGCCTGCTTGCGCCGCTGGTCACCAGCCGCAAGGGCTACTACACCGACCTCGCCAAGTGGGCCAAGGGCAAAGGTTACGATTTCCTACGCGTGGACGGCGAGTTCCTGCCGACGGCGAAATGGCCGCGCCTGGACCGCTTTCGCGAGCATAGCATCGAGCTGCCGGTGGCCGACCTGCGTGTCACGCCGGCAAACGAGGCCGAGCTACGCGAAGCGCTCGCGCGCGCGCTCGACTTCGGCAAGGGCGTGGTGCACGTGCTCGGCGGCCTGGACCGTCTCGCCGACATTGCGCGGACGTCCAGGGGCCCGCGCGTCGAACTCGCGCTGCCGCAGACGATCTTCTCGACCAAGCGCGCCTGCCCCTCGTGCGCTCGCAGCTTCCCCGAACTCGATCCGCGCCTGTTCTCGTTCAACTCCAAGCACGGCTGGTGCGCGAGCTGCCTCGGCACCGGCGTGAAACTTTCCGGCTACCGCGAGCCGGACTACGACAAAGACCGGGACGTCAGCCGCGAACAGGAAGACCAGCGCCTGGACAATTTTCTGGACGAACAGGAACAGGGCGACGAACCCTGCCCCGCCTGCGCCGGCCGGCGCCTCAACGCCGAGGCGCTGGCGGTGCGCTACCGCAAGCATTCGATCGCCGACCTGGTCGCGCTGCCGGTGGCGCAACTGGGCCAATTCTTCGGTCGACTCGAAACCAGCGGACGCGAGGCCGAGATCGCGCGCGACCTCGTCGCCGAGTTGAAGTCGCGCTTGAGCTTCCTCGATGAAGTCGGACTCGGCTATCTCGCGCTGGCGCGCTCCGCGCCCACGCTCTCCGGCGGCGAGGCGCAGCGCATCCGCCTCGCGGCGCAGCTCGGCTCGAACCTGCGCGGCGTGTGCTACATCCTCGACGAACCCACCATCGGCCTGCACCCGCGCGATAACCAGGTGCTGCTCGCCACGCTGGAGAAGCTGCAGGCCAAGGGCAACACGCTGGTCGTGGTCGAGCACGACGAGGACACGATACGCCGCGCGGCGCATGTGCTCGATCTCGGTCCTGGCGCAGGCAGCCGCGGCGGGCGCGTGGTGGCCGAGGGCTCGGCCGCGGACCTGATGGCGCAGCCGGAGTCGGTCACCGGATATTTCCTCAAGCATCCGCTGCGCCATCCGCTGCATCCGCCGCGCGCTGTCGGCAAACAGACCCCGGCGCTGGAAATCCTCGGCGCCGACCTGCACAACCTGAAGCATCTCGATCTGCGCCTGCCGCTGGCGCGCCTGGTCGTGATCACCGGCGTGTCGGGCTCGGGCAAGTCCACGCTCGCGCGCGAAGTGCTGCACGCCAACCTCGCGCGCCTGGTGGCGCAAACGCGCCTTTCGCCGCGCAAACGCGGACAAGTGCAACTCGCGGGCTGCCGCGAGATCCGCGGCGCCGAAAGCATCGGGCGCGTGCTCGAAGTCGACCAGACGCCGATCGGCAAGACGCCGAGGTCCTGTCCCGCCACTTACGTCGGATTCTGGGACGCGATCCGCCGGCTGTTCGCGGACACGACCGAAGCGCGCATGCGCGGCTGGAGCCCCTCGCGTTTCTCCTTCAATACCGGCGAAGGCCGCTGTCCTGCCTGCGAGGGCCAGGGCGTGAAGCGCATCGAGATGAGCTTCCTTCCAGACGTGAAAGTCCCGTGCGACGTCTGCCGCGGATTTCGCTTCGGCCCGGAAACGCTGATGGTGAAGTTCAAGGGCAAATCGATAGGCGAAGTCCTCGCGATGAACGTGGACGAGGCGGTCGAGTTCTTCTCCGCCCATCCGTCCACCCATCACGCGCTGCGGCTGCTGCAGGATGTGGGCCTGGGTTATCTGACCCTGGGCCAGCAAAGCCCGACGCTCTCCGGCGGCGAGGCGCAGCGGATCAAGCTCGTCACCGAACTTTCGAAGGTGCGCATCGACGCCGAGGGCAACGCCGCGGCGCGCCCGGGGCGCGGGCGGGCGGAGGGCCGCACGCTCTACGTGCTCGACGAACCCACGGTGGGCCTGCACATGGCCGACGTGGAAAAACTGATCCGCGTACTGCACCGCCTGGCCGATGCCGGCAACACCGTGGTGGTAGTCGAGCACAACCTGGACATCATCGCCGATGCCGACTGGATCATAGACCTGGGCCCAGAAGGCGGCGACGCCGGCGGGCGCATCGCCGCCCAGGGCACGCCCGCGAGCCTCGCGCGCAAGCCCGCTCGCTCGCACACCGCCCGCGTGCTGGCGGAGTTTCTGGCAAACAGGAGCATATGATGCGCGGGCCCGATCCCCGCGTGCACCGCCGCGCGATCGCCCTGATGATCATTGCGCCGACGCTGTGGAGCACCGCCGGCGTGGTCACGCGCCATCTCGAATTCGCCGGGCGCTGGGAGGTGACGTTCTGGCGCAGCGCGTTCGCCGCCCTGTTCGTGCTCGCCGCGATGCTGTTCACGCAAGGCGCCAAGACCTGGTCCACGCTGCGCGCGAGCGGCGGCTACGGACTGCTCTCGGGCGCGATGTGGGCCATCATGTTCGTCGCGTTCATGCTCGCGCTGATGACCACCACCACCGCGAACACCCTGATCGTCAACAGCATCGCGCCGCTGGTCACGGCGCTGCTCGCGCGCGCGGTGCTGCGCGAGCCGATCGCGCCGCGCACCTGGATCGCGATCGCGCTCGCGATCACCGGCATGCTGTGGATGTTCGGCTCGGACTTGGCCGGCGGCGAGCGGCGACACACGATCGGGATGCTGATCGCGCTTGCGGTGCCGCTGGCAGCGGCGGTAAACTTCGTCACCCTGAAGCGCGCCGGCCGCTCGGTCGACCTCATCCCTGCTGTGCTTATGGGCGCCGTCATCTCCGCCGTCGTCACCCTGCCCTTCGCGCTGCCGTTCCACGCGAACGCGCACGACCTGACGCTGCTCGCGCTGCTCGGTTGCCTGCAGCTCGGCCTGCCATGCATGCTGCTGGTGCGCGCGAGCCCGCATCTGTCGGCGCCGGAGATCGCGCTGCTCGCGATGATCGAAGTGCTGCTCGGACCGCTGTGGGTCTGGCTGGGCGCTGGGGAAACGCCGGCTGCATCCACCCTGGCCGGCGGTGCCCTGGTAATCGCGGCGCTGCTCATCAACGAATTGGCCGCTTTCGGCGTGCGCCTGCGGGCGCGGCACGCCTCTTAGTTTGTGGTTCGCAGGCGGAAACCGCCTCAATGAAAGATTGGTTTATCTGTTGCTCTTGAGACGCGCCAGGCTTCGATCCACCCCTAGACAATCTGAACAAGTTCATCGAAATGCGGTCTGAGTAGGCAGACGTGACGACAGATCCAGCCGCGCTCACAGTGCCGCAATATTCAACGCGCAGCCGTCGGAGCGGCTCGTAAGCAACTCGTTCAGACATTCCCTAAAGTACAACGCGGACTGCCTCGCGTTTTTTCGCAAAGCGATCGACCTACTGATGAGCGACTGGTTCGACGGCCCGCGTGAGAGACGCGACATCGTGCAAATACCTGCTATCTGGCTGGCGTTCGCATTGTCGCTGCTGATACACGTCGTCCTGCTGTGGAAGTTATTTCCACGGAACTATCTGCTGCCGGCCCAGACGGCCGAACGCAGCGCGGCGGCCGGCCGTCTTCAGGTGCGGCTGATGCCATCGCCCAGTCCTCGATCGGCACCGTCGCATGCTTCTGTCCGTGAGGCGCAATCGCCGCCGATGCGAGCGAAACGTCCGCCAAAAGCGGTAGCGCGCACCCCGCCGCGGCGTACGATGGCGCTCGCGAAGCCGGAACGCAACGTTCCGGCTTCGCCGCCGATTGCCAATTCCCCGCCCACTAACGCGCCGACGTCCGGACGTCCTCCGGCAATCGGCAATCTCGCGTCATTACTCGACGAGGCCAGGCGCATTGCCCGTAGCGAGTCATCGGCATCCCTACGCAGCAAGCCGAGCACACCGCCAGTCGAAGACGCCCATGCGCGCGACATGCGTATCGCTGAGGCCAACCTCGGAACGGGGCGAACGCCGACCTTTGGCAACGACCCTATACGTGGCGGTGGCGTATTCGAGATCAGGAGCATGGCGTACGACGACGCCCGGCTTAAGTTCTTCGGATGGGACAAGGACATCGACCGCAATGCGCTTCAAATATTTACGGTGCGACTAGGCAACAACAAGAACATGCAAATTGCGGTGGTACGCAAGATAATCGAGATCATTCGCTCACAGGTGAAAGGCGATTTTGTCTGGGAATCGAAGCGGCTGGGCCGGCCGGTAACGCTATCCGCGCGCATGGAGGACAACGCTGGGCTGGAGGCCTTCTTGTTGCAAGAGTTCGCCGATGATGCGGGCCCGCCGCAGTGATCCGTCGCGCGCATTCATCGCAAATGCGACCCCAGGTACCTCGAACTGCGCGCGTGCGCCGAATCTGGTACCCAAAGTGTCTACCATCCACTCGATGGAATCGGAGAATTGACCACGTTTCATGTTCATGTACCCCCACTTCGGCATTTCAACGGCATTCAGCGTCCCAGAGTGCGCGCTCTCGGGCATCCGTTGGCGGGGGCGCTGAACAAGGATTCTGGTGGGGACCGTTGTCGGCAGGGGTGAGCGCCGCGGCAGCCGTGCCTCGATGCGGTTGCACCGCTCTTTCGGCGCGCAAGCTGGGATATTTCATCTGAAGGAAATCTGTGATCTGCCAAAGCGCCAGTACATTCACCAGCGTCGCCACACCTATGGCCGCGATGATGCCGACGCCGATACGCCGCAGCAGCCATTCGATTGCGCCGCCGATCACTGTAGCGGAGGCCGCGCCGGCGAACAGGCCAACCCCGGCGAAGAAAACAAAAAACCCCCACACGATAAGCGGCGCAAAGGTATCCCCGCCCATGGCAGGCAGATTGTGAAACGCGCCCGCGAGCCAGACCCATGCAACCCACGCGCCCCCGAGCAAAGGCCACAAAACGCGGGCGAACCACCAGCGCGGGCTCTCGCGCTTCATCGCTTGTTGTCCCCTTGCAGCAATCCTTCAATGGCATTGCGTGCCCGGTTCAGGTGGCGTGCTGTTGTTTCGACCTTTTGCAGTTGGCAAGCAGAAGATTGTGCGTTCCAGGTCAGGCTCAGGGATTGATTGAATCCACTGCGGAGCACAAATGTTTCCAATGGCATGATGCGTCGTTGGGTTGAGACGGGGAGAGGAATGACTTTTTCGACCTGAAGCGTCTGCTGGCGGTTACGCCATTGCATTCGAGCGCCAAGCCAGTCACCAGTCCCGCCATCGATCAGTACGATCCCCCCGCCATCGGCGCGCAGATTGAGATAGCAGTAGCTACCCCGCTCTCCGGTTCCAGCCCATTCGCCAACGAATAGTCCAGGGGAGGTGTCCAGCGGCGGCGACAGGGCGCTTGCGCTCCCTAGCCAAGCAAAAAATAATATGAGCCCTATGAAATGGCGCATGTTCTAGCCTTGACTCTGGATAAGAATACCTGTTCACGCAACCCGAAATGCCACCCTAACGGGGCTCGAGAAAAAGTACAAAAACGGTCCATTTTGTGACCTGCCCCCTTTAGCCCTACCAGTCATTCGGCAAGAAGTCCGATTGTGAACCCATCCGTGTTTTAGGACCGGTCAATCGTAGATGTTTCCGGCTCCCTCGAGCCCGTCGCTGCTTGCCGGGGTTAGGCGCGTTCTGGTGCAGAGGGGCGGTGCGAACCGGGTGCGACCGTTAAGGGCGAACAGTAAGTGGGCCGACCGACCGCGACAGGATCGGCTTGGCCGCGGTGCCTACGCCAGCCATGCGCGCACCCCGAAGAAGGTCATCATGCCGGCGAAGAGAAGTGCGGCGAAGACGCTGCGCCAGAGCCTGGAGGGTGAGCGCGGCACGTCCGTCAGATACCGATAGAAGTGCAGCATGGCAGCCTGAAAGAGGTAGAGCGCATACCCGAGAATGACGACCGCCTGCACCTTCGTGCCAAATGACGCCAGGCCGGCGACCAGACCCATGGCGCCGAAGGCCAGATTCGCGAAGCCAACTTCGAACATCCAGTCCGGGCGGTCGGTCTGCCACCCGAGCCGCTCGGCGTCGGACCGAAAGAAAAGGACGTGACGCACGAAGGCCAGTATGCCGACGATGCCTACGGTCGTGACGGTGACGATTGCAAACGACGTGTCTGGCGCTGTGGCCAAAAAGAAGAAGCCCAGGAACAAGCCGGTGGTACCGACGAGCATTCCGAGGATGCCTACGATGCTGGCCATTTGTGAGCCTTTCGCGG
>CAZRMO010000132.1:0-8098 GCA_964601155.1 uncultured Enterobacteriaceae bacterium | reverse complement strand
TTGCCGTAGACCGGGTTGACGGTCTCCCAGTCCGCCAGCATCGTCGGCACATTCGACTTGCCGAACACATTCCCGCCCGCGCGCAGGAAACGCTCGACCGCGATCGCGTTGGTCTTGACCGCCGTGTTGCAATATTCGGCCAGACCCCAGGTCGTCGGCAGCCCGGCCACGTCGAACGACTCCTTCACCGTCATCGGCAGCCCGGCAAGCGGGCCGCGTTTGGCGCCCTTGCGATCCAGAGCCTTGGCGCGCTTGCGCGCCGCGTCCATGTCCAGCACCGGCAGCGCGTTCAGCGTATCGTCGTGCGCCTTTATGCGCGCGGCGTAGTGATCGAGCAGTTCCAGTGCGCCGATTTTGCCGGAGCGCAGCGCGCGGATGAGTTTTGTTGCCGGCCAGAATGCGATATCCATGTAGTGGCTCCTGCAGTGCGCGGGGATGGGATAGGGGATACCGGAAGATAGTAGCGAAGGTGCCGCGCATCGCGCAAGTGCGGCGCTGCCGCTTTGCTATACGGGCGCGCGCCCGAGACGCTTTTCGATCTGCGCGCGCCACTCCGCCGACAATTCCGGCACTTCCAGCGTCTGCTCGAGGATGCGCGCCGCGTCCTC
Organism: uncultured Enterobacteriaceae bacterium; assembly: GCA_964601155.1. Classification (GTDB taxonomy): domain Bacteria; phylum Pseudomonadota; class Gammaproteobacteria; order Burkholderiales; family SG8-39; genus 2-12-FULL-64-23. The sequence goes on along the minus strand of CAZRMO010000132.1, from coordinate 7,490 downwards.
GCCGCCGCGGCGCATCCGCGCTTCGAACAGCGGCTTGACTGCCACCCTGGGATAGCCGCGCCCGACCAGCTCCACTGCGTCGCCCGCTTCGATCACGCCCGTGCGCAGCACGCTGAGATAGAAGCCGGTGCGCGCCGCCTGCGAAAACATCGTCGGCATGCGTTCGTCGCCGAAGCGGATGCCGAGCTTGTAGCAGGGCACCCGCGGCTGGCTTATGGCGAACAGCGCAGTTCCGATCTGCAGCCGGTCGCCGATGCACAGTTCGTCTTCGTCCAGGCCGGCGATGCTGAGATTCTCGCCGAATTCGCCCCAGTCCATGTCGTCCCTGCCCAGGACTTCGCGCCAGTAGGCGTAGTGATCGGCGGAATAGGCGTACACCGCTTTGTGCAGGCCGCCGTGCTTGTCCAGGTCGGCCTGGCCGTCGCCTTCGAGCTTGTAGGTCCCGACGCCCACCGGGCCGCTGACCGGCCGCTTGAAGATGCCCGTCTTTATCGGGCTCTGGCCGTATTGCACCGCCGTCGGCAGCGCGACGTTTACCGAAATCAGTTTCATGGTCATCGGCCAGTCTAGCCGAAACCGTGTACCAGTGGTGCTAGGGCGTTGCCTGCTGTTGCCCTGAAGGGCGCTGCGGCCCGAAGTTGTCGGCCTTGTCTTTGGGCTTGCCGAACAACTGCAGGCGCTGCTCGTAGGGCAGCGACGTGTCGTCGACCACCTTGTTGCCGGCGGTCGCGACCACGCGCGGGCCGCGCGCCTGCTCGCCGCGGCTGTACCAAGGCGGCGGGAAATTGGAGATCCTCCTCTCGCCCGTCGTCGGGTCGCGCCAGGAATACACTTGCGCGATCGCGGGCGCGGCAAGAAAGGCCAGCGCCGCAGCCAGACCAATGCAGAACGTTTTGCGGGTTTTCAAAGTATTTTCCATCTGCGAGGTACTGAAGCTCGTACTGCACTTAAAATGCGGAGCGCATTCTAAGCTTGCGCCGATCGAACTGACCCGGAAAAAGTGCACAATTTTGCAATTCTTAACAATTGTTTTTGCGAAGCGGAGGCGAAGCTTGCAAGAGATGGAGCCGGCGGCCGCTGTCGCTGAGGGGAAGCGATGAGCAGCGTGCCCACCGCACGCGGGCTGCTGAAGGAAGTGTTCGGCTACGCCGCGTTCCGCGGCCCGCAGGAGGAGATCGTGCGCCACGTCGCCGCGGGCGGCGATTGCCTGGTGCTCATGCCCACCGGCGGCGGCAAGTCGCTGTGCTACCAGATCCCGGCGCTGCTGCGCCCGGGCACCGGCATTATCGTATCGCCGCTGATCGCGCTGATGCAGGACCAGGTGGCGGCGCTGCGCGAGGCCGGCGTAAAAGCCGCGTTCCTCAATTCATCGCTCTCCGCCGCCGACGCCGTCGCGGTCGAACGCGGCCTGATCAATGGCGATTACGACCTCCTGTACGTCGCGCCCGAGCGTGCGCTGATGCCGCGCTTTCTCGAACAGCTCGCGCGCCTGTACGCTGCGGAGCGGCTGGCGCTGTTCGCGATCGACGAGGCGCACTGCGTGTCGCAGTGGGGCCACGACTTCCGCCCGGAATACATCCAGCTGGCGCAGCTGCACGAGCGCTTTCCCCGCGTGCCGCGCATCGCACTCACCGCCACGGCCGATCGCGTCACGCGCGAGGAAATCGTGCAGCGCCTCGGCCTCGGAGGCGCGCGCACCTTCGTGTCGAGCTTCGACCGGCCGAACATCCGCTACCGCATCGTCGAGAAAGCCAATGCACGCGCGCAGCTGCTCGCGTTTCTGCGCGCGGAGCACGCGGGCGAGGCCGGCATCGTCTATTGCATGTCGCGCAAGAAGGTCGAGGAGACCGCGGCTTGGCTTGCCGGGCAGGGCGTGACTGCACTGCCGTACCACGCCGGCATGGACGCGGACACGCGCAACCTGCACCAGGCGCGCTTCCAGCGCGAAGAGGGCATCGTCATGGTGGCGACCATTGCTTTCGGCATGGGCATAGACAAGCCCGACGTGCGCTTCGTCGCGCACCTCGACCTGCCCAAGAGCATCGAGGGTTACTATCAGGAGACCGGCCGCGCGGGCCGCGATGGCCTGCCGGCCGACGCCTGGATGGCCTACGGCCTGGGCGACGTGGTCAACCAGCGCCGCATGATAGACGCATCGACCGCCGAGCCGCAGTTCAAGCGCATCGCCGCGGCCAAACTCGACGCACTGCTCGGGCTGTGCGAGGCGAGCAGCTGCCGCCGCGTGCGCCTCCTCGCCTATTTCGACGAAGCCTCCGCGCCCTGCGGCAATTGCGACGTCTGCCTCGAACCGCCGCAGGTCTGGGACGGCACAGTGGCCGCGCAGAAGGCGCTGTCCTGCGTCTATCGCACCGGGCAGCGCTTCGGCGCGGTGCACCTGGTCGACGTGCTGCTCGGCAAGGATACGGATCGCGTGCTGCAGTGGAACCACCACGAGCTCAGCACTTTCGGCATCGGCAAGGAATTGGATGAAAAGGCCTGGCGCGCGGTGTTTCGCCAATTGGTGGCGCAGGGCCTGCTCGCGGTGGACCACGCGGGCCACGGCTCGCTGCTGCTCGCCGGGGAAAGCCGCGCGGTGCTCAGCGGCGCTCAGACCGTGCATCTGCGCCAGATGCAGGCAGGCAAGCCCAAGGCGGCTGCGAAGCGCTCGACGGCAAGCGCGGCCGGACTCGACGCTTCGGCCGAGCGCCTGTGGCAGCGCCTGCGCGAATGGCGCGCGGGCGTCGCCAAGGAGCACGGCGTGCCGGCCTATGTCGTGTTCCACGACGCCACCCTGGCCGAGCTCGCGCGCGCGCGTCCGCAGAGCGGGATCGCGCTCGGCCAGGTGTCGGGCGTCGGTGCGCGCAAGCTCGAGCGCTACGGCGAGGCGCTGCTGGAGCTGCTGCGCGACTGAAGCAAGCGCTGCGCGAGCTCCTGCGGCGGTCGGCGGCTTTCGCCCCGATAATGATTCCTTAAGCTTTCGGCCCTAAAGTTCGCCCCATCGTCAAATACCGATGGAGGCAGCATGCAAAGGATCAAATCCATAGCCGGGCCCCTGCTCGCGGGCTCTCTCGCTTTGCCGGGCTTGCCGGCCGCGCCTGCACCGCTCAGGAAAAAGATGACGTGCTGGCCTATTTCCTGTCGCTCGCCAAACAGGAGTCCCGAATGAACAAGACCATCAACGTAAAGGTCGTCGATTTGATCATCTGGGGGCTTTCGCTGTTGTTTGCCTTCGGCTTGCTGATCAACGAAGCCCTGGCGGAGCCGCGCACGCCTGCAGTCGCGAACGGCGGGTGGAAGGCCGAATGCCGAAGCTGCGATACCGCCTATGCGCCGGCGCTGCTACCGGCGGCTACCCGGCGTCAGATCATGGCCGGCCTGGACAGGCACTTCGGTGCCGACGCGAGCATCGACGCGGCAGGCGCGGCCGAGATCGGCAACTTCGACGAAGAGAAAGTGCGCGTGCCGCGCTGAAGGGAGATCACCATGACAAAAAAACGCATTCTGGTATGGGACTTGCCGACGAGGGTGTTTCACTGGCTGCTCGCGCTGTCCTTTCTCGGCGCCTTCATCACCTCCGATTCAGGGCGCTATCGCGACATCCACGTCATGCTCGGCTACACGGTGCTGGGACTGGTCGCGTTCCGCCTGTTCTGGGGCCTGATCGGCACGCGCTATGCGCGCTTCAGCTCGTTCCCGATCGCGCCGCGGCGCGTGCTCGGCTATTTCAAATCGCTGTTCACGCGTTCGCCGCAGCATCACGTCGGGCACAACCCGGCCGGCAGCCTCGCGATCTACGCGATTCTTGGCTTGGCGGCGCTTGCCCCCGCCACCGGCTATGCCACCTACAACGGCCTTGGCGGCGAATGGCTGCCCGAGTTGCACGAAGGCGCGGCGAATGCCATGCTAGGCTTGGTGGTAGTCCACATCGGCGCGGTCATCGTGAGCAGTCTGATCCACAGGGAGAACCTCGTCGCGGCCATGCTCAACGGCTACAAGAAGGGGCGGGCAGGCGATGGCATCCGCAGGAAGCACTGGTTCGTCGGCGCAGCCGTTCTCGTCGCGACCCTGGGCTTCTGGGCGGGCAGCGCCGGGCTGCTGCCCGCGGGGATCGGTATGCCCCTTGCCTCCGCCGATGTCCAGCCGGCCAATAACGGACACGGCTGATGCGTACGCGGGCCTGAGCATGCGCATACTTCTGGTCGAGGACGACAAGCTGCTCGGCGACGGCGTGCAGGCCGGGCTCGCGCAGTCCGGCTTCAACGTCGATTGGGTCAGGGACGGCGTCGCCGCGGAGCTGGCGCTCAAGACCGGCGAATATGCCGGCGTCGTGCTCGATCTCGGCCTGCCGCGGCTCTCGGGCCTGGAGTTGCTCGAGCGGCTGCGCCGCGGCGGCGACAAGGTGCCGGTGCTGATCCTGACCGCGCGCGACCGCGTCGAAGACCGCATCAAAGGCCTGGACGGCGGCGCCGACGACTATGTGGTCAAGCCCTTCGACCTGCATGAAGTCGCGGCGCGCCTGCGTGCATTGATCCGGCGCGCCAGCGGCGAAGCCGCGCCGAATCTGCGCGTGGGCGAAATCGAACTCGATCCCGCGGCCCGCCGCGTGAGCTTTCGCGACCGGCCGGTCGAGCTTTCGCTGCGCGAGTTCGCGCTGCTGCAGGAGCTCATGCTCAACGCGGGGCGGGTGCTGTCGCGCGAGCAATTGGCGCAGCGCCTGTATGCCTGGGGCGAGGAAATAGAGAGCAATGCGATCGAGGTGCATGTGCACCACCTGCGGCGCAAACTGGCGCCGGAGTTGTTTCGCACCGTGCGCGGCGTCGGCTATCTGATGCCGCGCGAGGCGCCATGAGCATTCCGGCGCACGCCTACTCGCTCAAGCAGCGCCTGCTGCTTACCCTGCTCGGGAGCATCGCGATCGTCTGGCTGGCAACGGCGGTGTTCAGCTATTTCGACGCGCGGCACGAACTCTACGAGTTGCTCGACGCCCACCTGGCGCAGTCGGCATCCCTGCTGCTGGCGCAGACCGGGCACGAGCCGGAGGAGATCGACACCGAGCACATGCCGCTGCTGCACAAGCGCGCGCGCGGCGTGGCGATCCAGATGTGGGAGAACGGCAAGACGCTGCGCCTGCATTCGGCCAACGCCCCCGACCACCGCCTGTCGCGGCAGGACGAAGGCTTCAGCGATGCGCTGATTGCAGGCAAGCGCTGGCGCGTATTCAGCGCCTGGGATGGAGCGCGGCGCTATCTGGTGCAGGTCGGCGAGCGCTACGAAGCACGCGAAGAGATTGCGGCCAGCCTGGCGACGAATCTGCTGCTGCCTTTGTTGATCGCGCTGCCTTTGCTCGGACTCCTGGTCTGGCTCAATGTCGCGCGCGCACTGCGGCCGCTGGCCGCGCTGGGACGGCAGGTGGCTGGGCGCGATCCGGGCAAGCTGGGCCGGCTGGACGCGGGGGCGGTACCGGCCGAAGTCATGCCGCTGGTCGACAATCTGAACCGGCTGTTCGAGCGCGTGGCGCAACTGATCGAAAACGAGCGGCGTTTCACCGCCGACGCTTCGCACGAGCTGCGCACGCCGCTGTCGGCGTTGAAGACCCAGGCGCAAGTGGCGCGCGCATCCGCCAACGACGCCGAGCGCGCGCACGCCCTGGACAGCGTGATTGCGGGCTGTGATCGCGCCAGCCATCTGGTGCAGCAATTGCTGACGCTGGCCCGTCTCGATCCGGACGCGTCCGAAGCCAGGGCCGAGACCTGCGATTTGCAGGCACTGGCGCGCGACGCGGTCGCGGAACTGGCGCCGTTCGCCTTGTCCAAACGCGTCGAAATCGATCTGGCCGAGGGCGCGGCATTGCCCGTGCCCGGCCATGCCGGACTCATTGCCATCGTGCTGCGCAATCTGATCGACAACGCCATCCGCTACAGCCCCGCGGGCGGGAGCGTGCACGTGCGCGCCGCGCGCGACCGGCAGACGGCGACGCTCACGGTCAGCGACGACGGGCCGGGCATCCCGGCGGAGGAGCGCGACAAGGTCGGGCAGCGCTTCTATCGCATCCTGGGCACGGAGGAATACGGCAGCGGGCTCGGCCTTTCCATCGTGAAGCGGATCGCCGAGCTGCATGGCGCGAGCTTGAGGCTGGGGGAGGGCGAACAGGGCAAAGGCCTGTCCGTCACGCTTGGGTTCAAACTCTAGAACGTCAGCAGCACCGCCACCCCGGCCACCGTCAGCACCGCCCCCAGCGCCACGCGCGGCGTGATGCGCTCATGCCGCAGGAACAGCATGCTCAGCACGAGCGTGAACAGCGGATAGGTCGCGACGATGGGCGAGACCAGCGCCACCTTTCCCCCGGCCAGGGCCGTGTACATCATGAACAGGCTGGCGCCGTTCAGCATTCCGGTGGCGACGAACCAGGGCGTGGCGCGGCGGTCGGTCGGCACCCGCGCCGCGCGCAGCCGCGTCGCGGCGAGGATGATCACCGAGGAAACGGTGTAGCCGATCAGCGTGGCGGCATAAGGGTTGCTCCAAAGCGCGAGGCCGGCCTTGGTCAGCACCTGCGCCAGCGCGCGCAGCGCCGCCGCCGCGACCGGCAGCGCAATCGCCCACAGCGGCCAATTGCGCGCACGCGCCTTGCCGCCCCAGCTCAGCGCGAGTACGCCCAGCACGACGCCGCCGGTGCCGAGCACGTTCCCCGGGGTGAGCCTTTCGCCCAGGAACAGGATGGCGCCGGACAGGGCGAACAAAGGCGTGGTGCACGCAATCGAGCTCGTGATCGTCGGCCCCATGCGCAGGTTGCCGGTATAGCTCAGGAGCGTCACCGCCGCCGGAAAGAACAGACCGACGAGCGCGAAAATGCCGATTGCGGCCGGGTTCAGGCCGCTGCGCTCGAGCAGGAAAGGCGCCAGACACCAGAAAGCCAGCGCCGAGGTCGGGACGCCTATCGCCGCGCCGGCCATGGGAGACGCATAGCGCAGGCCTTGGCGCGTGGTGACCATGCCCGCCCCGACGCAGGCCGCGGCGGCGAGCGCCCAAAATGCGGATAGGTACATTTCTATCTGCAACCGTGAATGTGCAGCACAGGCTTTTCCTTCCAAGGGGATCGGGACTTCAGGCCCACATTCCGGACCTTGAAATACCCGGCGCATGATAGCCCGCCCCGGGCTACGCATGGTCGGCGTCGGACGAAGTTCAGCGAAACGTGTCAACCGCCTGGCGGCTTGGCCGTTACTGAGTGTTCCGGCATTGCGGCTAAAGCCGCTTTGCTTAGACCGCATTATCAACGACGGCTCCTCAAAGCCGAAAATCGGTAGAGGCGGTAGGGAGCGCGCCGGTAACTTAATCCATCAACGAGGAGTCAAAATGAGCAAGCTGTTGTCAGCCCTGGTCGCGGCCATATTCGCGGTTTCAACCGTTTCTGTCTTTGCCGCGAACGAAGCAGCACCCGCCCCCGAGAAGAAAGAAATGAAGAAAGAAGTGAAGAAAGAAGTGAAGAAAGA
>CAZRMO010000131.1:0-8127 GCA_964601155.1 uncultured Enterobacteriaceae bacterium | reverse complement strand
TGGTCATCTTCCTCACGGCGGGCCAGGACGCGGTCAACTCGCTCAAGCAGGCGGTACAGTTCGGCCTGAACAAGAAGTTCCACATCGCGGGCGCGCAGCAGGAGCTCGAGGTACTGGAGGGCCTGCCGCCCGAGGCGCGCATCGGCACCTGGGTATTCGAATGGTACTGGAAGCAGCCGAACGTACCGCACGTGAATGAGTTCGTCGCCGCGATCAAGAAGAAGTTCGGCAGGGTGCCGACCGCGCGCCACTGGTTCGGCTACGTCGCGGCCTGGACCTGCGCGCTCGTCGCCAACCAGGAAAAGACGCTCGACGCAGTCAAGCTGGCGAAAGCGCTCGAAGGCTTCACGCTGCCGCCCGAAATCGCACTGATGCCGGACAAGGTGTCCTACCGAGCCGGCGACCATCAGTTGATGCCCGATCTCTATGTCGGCCACGCGGTGGAAAAGGGGCCCGTACCCGACGACTACTTCCACGTCGACGAGATCGTCAAGGGAACCGACGCGGCGCTGCCCGTCGCGCAGACCGGCTGCCATATCAAGTGGCCGACCTGAGTCCACACCAGGACCAGGAAAGCTAACTGCGTCTAATAGTACCTGGACGTCGTCTGCAGAAACCCGCCGGCTCCCTCGCAAGGGAGCCGGCTTTCTTCATGGAGAGGCCTGCTCGCACGGGCTCTATCGCTGAATGACCCAACTGATTCTCTATAACGTTTTCAACGGGCTCATCATTGGCGCGTTCTACGCGCTGATGGCACTCGGCCTATCGCTGATTCTGAACTTGAGCGGCGTGATCAACTTTGCCCACGGCGGTTTCCTGGGGATCGGCGCCTACCTCGCCTACACTCTGATGCCGCACATCGGATTCTGGGGCGCATTGATAGTGGCGCCGCTGCTGACCGCACTAATCGGCATCGCGGTCGAGCGGTTCCTGATCCGGCGTGTGTACGGGCGCGACCCGCTCTACAGCCTGCTGCTCACCTTCGGCCTAGCTTTCATTTTCGAAGACGGCACGCGCTACATATACGGTCCGCAGACGCTGCCGTTCTCGGTTCCGGACTGGCTCAATAAGCCGCTCAGCAACCAGTTCTTCTTCCTCACCGGCTACAGGCTGTTCATGGTGCTGCTGGTGGTCGTGGTAGTGGCCGGACTGTTTTTGATTCTCAACCGCACCCGACTCGGCATGCGCATCCGCGCGGGTACTGGCGACCTCGAGACCGTTTCGGTGTTGGGCGTGAACGTGCGCATCCTGCGCAACCTCAACTTCGGTATCGGCATCTACCTCGCGGGTCTGGCGGGCGTGCTCGCGGCGGGCATGCTCGGGCTGCAGCCGACCATAGGCAGCACGCTCATCATGCCGAGTTTTGTCGCCATTATCATCGGCGGGCTGGGCAGCCTGCCTGGAACCCTGCTCGGCGGACTGCTGATCGGCGTCGCCTCGGGCATCACCGGTGTGTTCCTGCCATCCGCTTCTGAGGCGGTGATTTACGTCATGATGGCGCTGGTCCTGCTGGTGCGCCCGCAGGGACTGCTCGGTGAGGAAGGGAGGACCCAGTGAAAGGCATGTTGTACGACAAGCGCGCCGGCAACGCCATTATCTGGCTGCTGCTTCTGACCATGCCCTACTGGATAGGGTGGTTCGGTGGCTACACCTCGCTCGGGACCCGCGTACTGGTGCTCGGCCTGGCCGCAATGTCGCTTAATTTCCTGCTCGGCTTCACCGGGGTGCTCTCGTTCGGCCATGCCGCATATTTCGGCCTGGGCGCGTACGGTGCCGGCATGACCATCAAGTACCTGGTGCCGAGCACGCCCGTCGGCCTCCTGGTCGGCGTGCTGGTCGGCACGGTCGCCGCGGGCGTGGTCGGCGCGCTGATCGTCAGGCTGCGCGGCGTCTACTTCGCCATGGTGACCATCGCTTTCGGCCAGGTGTTCTATTTCATTGCGTTCCGCTGGAATGCCGTGACCGGCGGCGACGACGGACTTTCGGGCTGGAAGCGCCTGCCGATCAATCTCGGTGTTGGCACCCTGGACATCCTCAACAACGACAAGGCGTTCTATTTCATGGTGCTCGCCTGCTTCGCTGTCGCGGTGGGGATCATGGCAGCGCTGTTGCGCTCGCCCTTCGGCCGCACTCTGCTGGCGATCCGCGAAAACGAGCGCCGCGCGCGCTTTCTCGGCATCCCGATCGAGCGCCATATCTGGCTGTCGTGGGTCATCTCCTGCCTGTTCGTCAGCCTGTCCGGTGCACTCTACGCCTTGCTCAACAATTTCTCCGATCCGCATAACCTGCACTGGTCGCAATCCGGGGATTTCGTCATCATGGCGGTACTCGGCGGCATGCGCTCGTTCTGGGGCCCGCTGATCGGCGCCGCAATTTTCGTCGTCCTGCAGGATTACCTGTCGAGCCTGACCGATAATTGGCAGTCGTTCATCGGTGTGTTCTTCGTGCTCGTGGTGCTGTTCTTCCCGCGCGGCGTACTCGGCATCATCAAGCGCAAGGTGACGCAATGAGCCTGCTCAAAGTACAAAACGTCTCGCGCCATTTCGGCAGCCTGATCGCAGTGAACGGGGTCTCCCTCACGGTCGAGCCCGGCGAATTGCGCGCGGTGATCGGGCCCAACGGCGCCGGCAAGACCACCTTCTTCAATCTGATCAGCGGTTTTTTTCCTCCGACTGCGGGCAGGATCCTGTTCGACGAGCACGACATCACGACGCTGCCTCCGCACAAGCGCGTGGCCTTGGGCATGGCGCGCACATTCCAGGTCACCGAGATTTTCCCGGAACTCAGCGTGCGTGAGAACCTGCGCATCCCGGTGGAAGTGGCGGCCGGATTGAAGCACAGCCCGTGGCTGTCGCGCGACGCCGCCGGCGAACTGCGCGCCCGCGTCACCGACCTGATGGAAATGGGCGGGCTCAGCGAAAAGGCCGACCGGCTCGTCGGCGAACTGTCCCACGGCGATCAGCGCGCGACGGAGATCATGATGTCCCTCGCGCTCAAGCCGCGCCTGCTGCTCCTGGACGAACCGACCGCGGGCATGGGCGACCAGGAAACCTATGAAATCACGCGCCTGATCCGCCGGCTGCACAAGAGTCAAGGCCTTACGATTGTGCTGGTCGAGCACGACATGCGCGTCATCTTCCAACTTGCCGACCGCATCATGGTGCTGACCGAGGGCTCGGTGCTGGCCGAAGGCACGCCCAAGGAGATCGGGGCGAACGAACTGGTGCAGGCAGCCTACCTAGGGAAAGCAGCATGAACGTACTCGAAGCGGAAGCCCTGCAAACGTTCTACGGCAAGAGCCATATCCTGGATGGGGTAGGCCTGGAGGTGCGCGAGGGCGAAATCGTTACTCTGCTCGGCCGCAACGGCGCGGGCAAAACGACCACGCTGCGCAGCCTTATGGGCCTCACGCATGCGCGCGAAGGTGCGGTGCGCGTGTTCGGCCACGCGACCACAGATTGGCCGCCCTATCGCATCGCCGCGCTGGGCGTAGGTTATGTGCCCGAGGGTCGGCGCATCTTCGCCGATCTGACGGTCGAGGAAAACCTCAAGGTGCCGCTCGAGCGTCCCGGCCCGTGGACGATTGCGCGCATTTACGAGCTGTTTCCACGCCTGGCGGAGCGCAAGAACAACAAGGGGCGCCAGCTCTCCGGAGGCGAACAGGAGATGCTCGCCATCGCCAGGGCTCTGCTGCTCAATCCGAAGCTGCTGCTGCTCGACGAGCCCTCCCAGGGACTCGCGCCCATTATCGTGCAGGACGTTTTCAACGTGGTCGTCTCCATGCGCAAGGAAGGCATGTCGGTGCTGCTGGTCGAGCAGAACGTGCGCGCCGCGGTTGAAATCGCGGACCGCGCTTATGTGCTCGACAACGGTAAGATCGTGTATGAGGGACCGGCTGCCGAGTTCGCCCAGGACGAGGAGCGGGTGCGCGCGCTCGCCGGCGCCAGCGCCGAGACGTGGGAAGAGATGGAATAGCTTCGACCCGGCCGCGCCGAACGATGCGCCGGTCGGTTCGACAGCGTCGTCACCCGTGTGCTAAGGTTGGCACCGGCATCTGACTGCTGCGTGATTGGAAACGCTTTGGCGCAATTGGCGTAGCCGCGGGCTGCCCAGGGCGTAGCGCCGTTTTCGCCCCAAGGCGAAACTACACACTTCGCGGTAGAACGCGGCGACCCTAAATCAGATCTTCCCGCGCTGACGTGAATGCCCGAAAGCGGTAATCTCCATTGACCGAACCGGAAGCCAACAGAGAAACAACGATGGGTTGGGAATTCAAAGAATTCAGGGCACTTGCCGCGCCGCAACGGACATCGGCGCGCAATCACGGGCAGGCTGTCGTTCGTCACCTGCGCGAGAGGGCGTAGAGATGGCTGCGCCGGCGCGCCGGGGAGCCCCGGCCACGAAGGAGGTGCCGTGGCCCGCACCGCCGTATTTCGAGTTCGTGCGGGACAAAGACGATTCCGAATGGACCGACTGCGTGCTGAGTTTCAGGGACGGCACAAAAGCAAGCGGCCAGCTACACAGCTTCGTGGCAGATGCGGAAAGGCTGACGTTTCGTCCGAACGAAAGGAACGAGCCGGTTACTATCCCGTTTTCCGTTCTGCTGAAATTGCAATTGCCGAGCCCTCTGGCCCTGAGACGCGAAACGCTGCCTGCGACCGCAACCGTCGATGAAACCGAAGAACTGCGGCAGTCGGAGCGCTATTCGTTCCGGCTTGAACTGGTAAGCGGCGAGGTGCTCATGGGGGTGACCCTGGGCTACGTCAGCGCGCTGTGTGGCCTGTTTCTGTATTTTCCGGACGCCAACGGCGATGTCGTCCGCTGCTTCGTGCCGGCGCAGGCCGCGAAAAGTTGCAGCATCGATGCGCCCATCGGGCAGGTGCTGATCGATCAGCGCGCTGTTTCGCCAGAAGCGGTCAAAGCCGCCCTGAACCTGCAGGCGATGCTGCGCTCGCAAAGACTCGGCCAGTACCTCACCCAAAACAGTATCGTATCGCCGGACCAGCTTACGGCGGCGCTGGAACTCAAGCGCACCCGCCCTAATCAGCGGTTGGGTGAAGCGCTGATAGAACTGGGCTACATATCCCGGGCGGAACTGAACCTGGCGCTGGGAAGCGACGCGTTGGAGCGAACCTTGCCTATAGGGCAAATCCTGCAGAAAAAAATGGGCATCGTGGACCAGCAGGCGATCAATGGCGCGCTGGCAAGCAGGCTGGGCATCCCCGTGGTCAACCTCAACACCAAGATCAACGCCCAGATCGCCGTCGAAATACTCGCCAAAATTCCGGCGGCTGTCGCACACCGCCATCGTGTACTGCCGCTATGCGAGGCGGAGGGCGCCCTTGCCGTGGCCATGGAGAATCCCATGGATAAGGCGGCTCTGGAAGAATTGCGAGCGATCACCAGGATGAAGATTCTGCCGGTGACCGCCTCGGTCGAGGACATCGCCAATTCGATCAAGAGCCATTACGGTGCCGCACCGGCTGCCGCGCCGCCCATCATCGACCGCAGAAAGGTCAGCAGAGCAGATCAGCAGACGACCGAAACCCGAACTGGAGCCAGCGTAGACGAACTAATTACCCGGCTGTCGGCGGAAAGCGGCGACCAGGACATCGCCGAGCAACAGGCGGCCAGCAGCGACAGCGCGCTGGTGGGGCTGGTCAACAGGATCATTCTCGACGCGGTCGAGCAAAAAGCGTCCGACATCCATATCGAGGCGAACCTCGGGCCCAAGACCACGCGCGTGCGCTTCCGCAAAGACGGCATGCTGACGAACTATCTCGAGCTGCCCGCCCAGTTCCGCAACGCCGTGATTTCCAGAATAAAAATCATGAGCCGCCTCGACATCACCGAGCGGCGCAAACCGCAGGACGGCAAGATCGACTTCCGCCGCTTCGGCCCGGCGCCGGTGGAGTTGCGCGTCGCGACGGTTCCCACCACCGGCGGCCTGGAAGATGTCGTCATGCGGGTACTCGCCGCGGCCAAACCGGTTCCCATGGATGGACTGGGCCTGGAGGCGGGAGTTTTGATTACCATCAAAAGGCTCATTTCAAAACCGCACGGGCTGTTCCTTGTCTGCGGCCCCACGGGCTCCGGAAAGACGACGACGCTGCATTCATTGCTGGCGTTTCTGAACACGAATGAGCGCAAGATCTGGACTGCGGAGGATCCGATCGAAATCACACAGCCCGGCTTGCGTCAGGTTCAGGTCAATTCCAAGATCGGCTGGACCTTTGCCGCGGCGATGCGCAGCTTCATGCGCGCCGACCCCGACATCATCATGGTCGGCGAAATGCGCGATGCGGAGACGGCCAAAATCGGCATCGAGGCATCGCTGACCGGGCACCTGGTACTGTCGACCCTGCACACCAACAGCGCGGCGGAAAGCATCGTGCGGCTGCTCGACCTCGGTATGGATCCGTTCAACTTCGCCGATGCGCTGCTCGGCGTCCTGGCCGAGCGCCTGGCGCGACGGCTATGCCCGCAGTGCAAGTCCGCGTATACACCGAACGCGGCGGAGCTCGAAGAGCTGGCCTTGCAATACTGTATCGAGACCGCAAGCGATATGCGCAAGCAACTGAAGGCATGGAGCGCAAGCCACGGTGGCCCAGACGGAAAAATAACGCTGTACCGCGCGAGCGGCTGCGAGCACTGCGATCGGACCGGATATCAAGGCAGGGTCGGGATATACGAGCTGCTGGTATCCGACACGGCGATCAAACGGCTGCTGCAGATCAAAGGCCCGATCACGGAAGTGAAAAGCGCTGCCCTCGCCGCGGGCATGCTGACGCTCAGGCAGGACGGCATAGAGAAGGTTCTGCAGGGCATCACCGACCTGCAGCAGATAAGCGCGGTCAGCAACTGACGGCCCGCGCGTGTGGCTTCGGCGGGACGCTCGACGCTAGTCTAGCGAACCCGGGCGCGACCGGATTCGCGAACCACGAACCACGAACAACGATCCACAAACCGCGACCTGCGAACTAGCGCGTCCGGCCCTTTTTCTTCTTCGGCGCGAGTTTCGCTATCTCGGACTTGCAAAAATACCAGTCGGTGTATTCGTGCCCTGCCTTTGCCCTCGCGTCGGCGTCCTTGGCCGTGGCCGGGGGCGGCACCATTACCTTTTCGCCGGGGCGCCAGCCTTCGGGGGTTGCCACGCCGTGGCGGTCGCTGGTTTGCAGGGCTTCGAGCAGCCGCAGAAACTCCTCGACCGAGCGGCCGTTGCTCATGGGATAGTAGACCATCGCCCGCACCTTGCCTTCCGGATCGATGACGAAGGTGGCGCGCACGGCCGAGGTGTCGCTCGCCCCGGGCTGGATCATGCCGTAGTCGTGCGCGATACGCATAGACAGATCGTCGATGATGGCAAATGGAATCTCCACGCCGAACTTTTCCTTGATGTTGCGAATCCAGGCGAGGTGCGAATAGGTGCTGTCGATCGACAAACCGAGCAATTCGCAGCCGAGCTCACGAAAGCGATCGTATGCCCCGGCGAAGGCGAGGAACTCGGTGGTACACACGGGGGTGAAATCCGCCGGGTGGGAAAACAGGAGCAGCCATTTTCCCCGGTAGTCCTGCAGCGAGCGCGGACCATGGGTGGTCCTGGCGGTAAAATCCGGCGCCGGTTCGTTGATGCGCGGCAGTTTCGCGTTCCAGACATTTTCCATTGCGTTCTCCTGTGCTGCGGGATTCGTCCCGGTATCAGCCGTACCGTCAATCCTGAAAGCGGGCGATGATCTCGGGCGGAATGACGCCCGCTTTCATGCCATCCGGATCATTCGGGTCACGCAGACCCCAAACCCGCACTTCGCGCCCCTCGACGACGATATTACCGTTGTTGTGTATCCGATGCTCGACCACGAAAACCTTGCTGCGCCATTCGCCGACCCAGCTCTCCAGCATGATCTGGTCGCCGAAGCGCGACGGGCCGCGAAAGCTCGCGCTGGCATCGACCAGCGCCACGCCCGCCATCCGGTATTGCGGAAACAGCTTTGCCCAAGGCATGCCGCGCGAGCGGAACATCCTTTCCGTGGCGCGATCGAACCATTCGAAATAACGCGGGTAAAAGACGATCCTGGCCGGATCGCAATCGGCGAAATCGACGACGATGTCCATGCGCGAAGGGGTCAT
>CAZRMO010000130.1:0-8208 GCA_964601155.1 uncultured Enterobacteriaceae bacterium | reverse complement strand
GCGGCGATCAGCGGCTCGGCCATGCGTGCGGGCAGGTAACAGGCGCCGCCGTTGGTCAGCATGAGCTGCACGCCCAGCCAGCCGACGTTGACGACCTGCGGGGGCGGTTCCAGATCGGGATAGCTCTGGGTGTGCTGAATGTCGAACGCCGGCCCCCATTCCACGTAGATGTAGTCTGCGCCGGGATGCGTATCGTCGGGGCGGCTGCTCACCAGCATCAGGGTCTCGTCGAAGAGGTGCTCGACGACCAGGCCCGGACTGTGGCTCGGGCTGTACATCAGGCCGATATCCAGCGTGCCTTCGATCAGGCGGCGCATCAAATCCTCCTCGAAACCGATTTCGCCGCGAATCGCCACATTCTCTGCCTGGCCGCGCATCCAGGACACCCAGGAAGGCAGCAGGCCCTCCCAAAGCGCGATGCGTCCGCCGACGCGCAGGGTTGCGCGGTAGCGGCTGGGCAGGCCTACGTGGTGGCGCGCCTGCTCCGCCGTCAGCACCAGCCGTTTGGCGTACTCGGTGTAACGCCGTCCGCCCATGGTCAGCGTGGCTCCGGCGCGATTGCGCACGAACAGGCGCACACCCAACTCTTCTTCCAGGCGCTGGATGCGGGCGCTGACCGTGGACTGCGTCAGATGCAGGCGACGTGCGGCTTCCAGAAAACTCCCATAGGCGGTGATCGCCAGGAAAGTGCGGGCCTGGTCAATGTCCATTGCTGTCCTTCTTTGATATATCGATATATTCGATATTATCTACAAAAGAATATCGCTTGACTGCTATTTATGTGGATCGATAGCCTTAGCAGCCATCATTCGGCGTTACAGGAGTAAACATGGGCGTAAATGCGGAATTCGAGCCGGCGCGGGACTTTCACGGCTATCTCATCGACCCGGAGACATGGGACGATGAGATCGCCCGCAAGCTGGCTGCGGAAGAGAAGCTGGAACTCACCGACACCTATTGGCCTGTCCTCCACTTTATGCGCGATTACTGGCGGGAGCACCAGGTAGCACCGGATGTCCGGCACGTAGTTGGTTTTCTCACCAGCGATCAGGGCCTGGACAAGAAAGTGGCGAAGGACCAGCTATTCCAGCTGTTTCCGTATGGTTACGTGCAACAGGCTTGCAAGATTGCCGGCATGATCAAGCCGCGCGCCTGGAGCACCGGCTGACCTAATCGCCGCCCGGCGAAGCGCGCATTATTCCTGGTCGCTTCGCAGGCCTCGCGCTCAACCCGGCTTGCCGTCGGCGCGTGGCCGCAGGTAGACCGGAACATATTTCCAGGCCCAGCCCGTGAATGCGGCGAGCCAGGCCAGGATGGCCGCGGTCAGCATCCAGGCGTAGCCCTGCGCCCAGAGTTCGGCTGCCAGCCGCAGCAGCGTGGCGCCCTGCAACAGCCAGAACAAGCTCCAGGTCGCGTCGTCTGCAGTGAGGCTGCGCCCGGAGTGTCCGCGGGTAACGCGCGTCACCATGGCAAACATGATCGAGCCGGCGAAACCCATGCTCGCGGCGTGCAGCGGTGCCAATCCGATTCCACCCGCGCCGTTGAGAGCCAGCACCTCGTCGATGGCATACAGCGCATACGCGACGCCGAGCCAGATGAAGCCTACGTGGAGCATCGCGAGCAGTCGTATGCGCAGGCTCTGCACCAGCCCCCAGCGCAGGCCGAGCCAGAGCAGGAAGGCAGCCGCGGGCGCATCCAGAATCCACGCGATATGGTTCAGGCCGGCCAGTTCCATGGCGCCGTGCCCAAGCGAAGCGGCGAGAAAGCACCACAACACCCAGTACGGGCGCCAGGCCGCGATCGACGCAATGGCCGACGCGGTAAAAAACGGCAGCATGCGATGCACCACGACCAGAAACACCGGAATCACGAACCACCACAGCCCGGCGACAGTCACCCAGGCGAACCAGCGCAGATCGCCGCCGAAGCACAGCAAGGCGTAGCCCGCGAGTCCGGCGACCCCGGGCAGCATGAATACCGCCACCAGCGTTGCGTGCTTGCGGTCGGAGGCAGCGCTTTGCCGGAGCAGGCGGCCGAAGATCAGCAGGTAGCGCGCCCAGCATGCGCACAGCAGCAGCGCGGCGACGCCCGAGGCGCGCGTCGAGAACAAGGACAGTGCAATCAGCGACGCACCGCCCGCAAACGCGAGCAGCGCGGTAGGCAACAGCGCCCGTGCGTCCGGTCCTTTCACCGCGAGCCAGGCCGGACCGGCGGTAAACAAGAAACCGAACATGTACAGCGGCAGGAAGGTGTAGAGCATTCCCGTTGCATGCACCAGCGTCGGCGCAATCGCTTCAGGCATCGCCATGCCGAACAAGCGCAGCACCAGCACCACGGCCCACCAGGCCGACGCGATCAGCAGCTGCAAGGTCCCGAGAAAGAAAAACAGCCGGTGCGGCGCTGCCATGAGCCAAGCGAGTCCGGCACGCTCAAGCGTCGGACTCGACATCGCCGGATTTGACATCGACTTTGCCCGCGCTTCAGCCGACATAGGGCAACACCGATTTTGTTATCGCCACGGCGATGATGTAGGCGAATACCAGCAACGCGCCGCAAAACGCCGCAATGCGCAGTCCGCGCGTGCGCCCGCGCTTCAACGCGATCGTGCCAAGGCCAATGTAGGCGATGAGCCCGAGGGTTTTTGCGGTGAGCCAGCTGTTTACCAGCGGGTACTGCCTGATCATCACCGCCAGAGCGATCGCGCTGGCGAGCAGCGCGGTATCGACCACGTGCGGCGTGATGCGCACCCAGCGCCGCGCAAGCATCGGGGAATTCCGCATCATCCATATGCCGCGCAGCAGGAAACCGGCGCCCGAGAGCGCGACACAGCTTACGTGCAGGTATTTGAGCAGTGTGTAGCTTGCGGCCAAGCGGATTTCCTTGTTGATGTCGGCAGCTTAGTCGCCACGCGTGGGCCGGCCGTTGTTATTGGGGGAGGATTTGGCGCTGTCCTCCAGTTCCGCTATGCGCGAGCGCAGCGCGGCTTCGGAATGACGGCGGGCCGTGCAATCGCGGCCCACGGCGAGCGCCCCGGCGACGGTGCCGTCCGCGCGCTTGACCAGACCGAAGCTGAGGTCCACATAGAGCGTGCTGCCGTCCTTGTGCACCGCCCGCGTGGTCCGCACCTTATCTCCGGACTTGGTACGGCCGGCGTCGATCGCCGCGCGAAACCCCTCCCAGTGAGCACGGCGGAACCGCTCCGGAATAATTACATCGAGGCTGGCGCCGAGGATTTCTGCCGCCGCATGGCCGAACACGGCCTCGGCACCGCGGTTCCAGATGCGGATCGCCCCTGCACAGTCGGCGAAAATGACCGCATCCGGAGCCTGCATCACGATTGCCTGAAATAAATCGAAATCGGCACGCGCCGTTCCGGTCTCGGATATTTTCCTGCGCTGCTCTTCCATGCTGCTGATATATCATAATATGATATTGTTTTGCAAATCGGGAATCGTAAATCATGGTCGCGACAGCATTGGGCAGTGCGTCGCAGTTCGCGGTCGGCAAGCAAGCGATTGTGTCCTCGAGGAAGGGTGGGGTGCGATGACAGAGCGTGTGACAGCATGGCAGTGCATCGGCTGCGGACGAATCGAGGGCGCGCAGCCTTGCGTCGGGATTTGCCAGGACCGCAGGACGGATTTTGTGTATGCATCCGAGCACGACGAGGTGCTCGCGCAGCTGGCGCTCGAGCGTGCGCGGGCAGAGGCTCTGGCGGCGCTGGTTCGCCAGCTGGCGCACACGACGCCGCGCAACGGGGAATGGGAGCGAACCTATCGCGCGTTGCAGGTGCGTGCGCGCCAGACTCTGGTGTCGCCATCTGGCGGCGAACCACCCGAGCCAGCCGTGGAACGGGCGCGGGACGGGCACTAATCCGGCTTTTACACGGTCCTCGAGAAAATCGGATTGCCGGACTTCTTGCCCGCGAGGTAGCGATCGAACACCATTGCCACATTGCGAACGAAAAGTTGACCCAGCGGCTCGACCTGCAATGCATCGGCGCTGAGCGTGACAAACCCGTTCTCCATCAGCCCGTCCGGGGCGGACAGCTCGGCGAGCTCGCGTTCGAATAATTGGTCGAATTCGATCCCATAGCGCGCTTCGACTGCACGCTTGTCCAAATGGAAATTGCACATCAGCTGCGTGATGACAAAGCGGCGGATCTGGTCGTCGGCGCTGAGCCGATAGCCCCGGTCGATCGGAAGCGATCCCTTGTCGATCGCATCGTAGTAGCGCGGCAACTTCTTCTGGTTCTGGGCATAAGCCCCTGCCACGTCGCCGATCGCCGAAACACCCACGCCTATCATGTCCGGTGCCGACTTGACGGTGTAGCCCATGAAGTTGCGCGACAATGTGCGCGTCCGCGCCGCTTTGGCAAGCTCGTCTTCGGGTACGGCAAAGTGATCCATGCCGATCGGGCGATAGCCGGCCTTCAGGAAGGCATCGCGCGCAAGGCAGAACAGCTCGAGCTTTTGCTCGGCCGAGGGCAGCATGGCAGGGTCGAAGCCTTTTTGCTGGGTGCGCAGCCAGGGGACATGCGCGTAAGAGTAGACGGCGACGCGCTCGGCGCGCAGCTCGATTGCGGTTTGCAGGGTCTTCGCGAACGTTTCCGGCTTTTGCAGGGGCAAGCCGTAGATGAGGTCGATGTTGATCGAGCCGAAGCCGGCGCGCCGGCTGTAGTCGAACAATTCGCGCGTCTGCTGCTCGGTCTGGTTGCGGTTGATGATGGCCTGCACTTCGGGATCGAAGTCCTGCACGCCCATCGACAGGCGATTGAAGCCCATCGAGCGCAGCAGATCGATCTGCTCGCGGCTGGTGACCCGCGGATCGACTTCGATCGCCGCCTCTGCGTCCGGCGCGATGTCGAAACACTCGGTCACAACCTGCTGTAGCGCTCGCATTTCATCGATGGCGAGGTAAGTGGGGGTGCCGCCGCCCCAATGATATTGCACTACCGTGCGGCGCGGCTGCAGGCGCCGCGCGACCTCGCGGATTTCGCGATGCAGGTAGCTCAGGTATTTTTGCGCAACCTCGCGATGCCGCGTAATAACTACATTGCAGCCGCAGAAGGTGCAGCGATGCTCGCAGAAGGGCAGGTGCACATAGAGCGAGAGCGGATCGGACGGACGCTTGGCCGCCTGTGCGAGCGAGTCGAAGTAGGCGGCAGCGTCGTAATCGGTGGCGAACTCGATCGCGGTCGGATACGAGGTGTAGCGCGGCCCCGGCCGATCGTACTTGCGCAGCAGATCGGGTGTGACCTGAATGAAGGATGGTGCGGATTCCAACGTGGAACTCCTTGCGTTACCGCGTTTGAGGGTTGGACTGGAGCCGACCGATCGAACATCGGCGCGCCCAGAATGCGCGTTTCATGGCTAGGCCGGCATACGCGCGCAATCGGTCGACAAATGCGGACGACGAGAATGGTTATCATAACATGCGCGCCGGAGGTCAAGACACTCCCGCCGGCGGGCAATGGTCAATTGCCAAGCTTGCCGTCGCGGCCCACGGCCCAGACGGCCGCCTCCAGGCGCGAGCGGAAGCCGAGCTTTTTCAGCAGATTCTTGACGTGCACCTTGACCGTGGCTTCGGTGATGTCGAGGCTGCGCGCGATCAGCTTGTTGGACTGCCCGCGCACCAGCCCATCCAGAATCTCCTGCTCGCGCCTGGTCAGCGTGGCGCTGTCGCGCTGATTCGCCGTCGCCTCTTCGCGGATGGCGCGCGCGAGCAGGCCGTTCAGCCGTTCGCCGATCACGGTGGTGCCGTTCAGCGTCTGGTCGATGGCGACGAGCAGATCCTCAGGTTCCATGTCCTTCAGCAGGTAGCCGTCCGCGCCGCTGCGGATCGCGGCCACCAGGTCGTCCGCATTGTCGGAGACGGTGAGGATCGCCACGCGGCAATCCAGGCCGGCGTCCCGGATCGCCTTGAGCGTGTCGATGCCGTTCATGCCCTTCATGTGCAGGTCGAGCAGGATCAGGTCGGGGTCGAGTTCCTTCGCCTTGGCCACACCCTGCTCGCCACTGGACGCCTCGCCAAGCAGTTGCAGGTGAGGGGCCATGGCGATCAGCTGCGACACCCCTTTGCGAAACAGCGGGTGGTCGTCGATGATCAGTATGCGATTGCCTTCGTTCATGCGATCACTCCGTTAGTCGGGGTTGCCGCCGCATGGAACGGCCCGCGCGGGGTGAATTCCAGTTCGACGCGTGTGCCGCCCTCGGCGCGTCTGGCCACCTGCAGCGTGCCTCCGAGCGTTGCGGCGCGGTCGCGCATGATCGCCAGGCCATAATGATGCGTCGGCGGTTCGGCGTCCCTGATGCCGACTCCGTCGTCCTCCACGGTCACGCGGATGCGGCCGCGATCGATCGCGAGCTTCACGTCGGCACTGCTTGCATGGGCGTGATGCTCGACATTGGCGAGCGCCTCGCGCACCACCTGCAGCACGTGTATCTGCTCGCCCGAGTCGAGTTCATGGCCGAGGAGCCGGTCGTGCAGCCGCAGCTGGATTTTGGCGCGCTGTGAAAACTCGCGTATCGTCTCCTGCAGCGCTTCGGACAGGCCGCGCCCGTCGATGCGCAAACGGAAAGTGGTGAGCAGTTCGCGCAGTTGCCGGTAGGCATTATTGATTCCGAGCTTGAGTTCGTCGACCACTTCGGCCGTCTGCTCGCGCGTGCCGCCGGTGTTGAGCTGCTGCTTCAGGCGCGCGACCTGGATATTGAGGTAGGTCAGGGACTGCGCGAGGGAATCGTGCAGTTCGCGCGCGATCACCGAGCGCTCTTCGAGCAAGGCGATGCCGCGGCGCTCGTCGCTGCGCTTGGCGGTGGCGAAAGCGGCGCCGATGTGGTGGCCGATCGATCCCAGCAGTTTCAATTTCCACTCTTCGATCTGCGTGCCCGCGGGGTGCTGCAACAACATCACGCCGTAGGGTTTGCCGCCCTCGGACAGGGGCACCGAGAGCATGCGCTCCGCGCCGTCGCCGACAATGCGTATTCCGGCATCGACCGCCCCGGTGCCGAAGCACTCGTCGCAGCGATCCTGCTGGCACCAGGACTTGGCTTGTTCGCTGCCGGCATCGAGGGCGACCGGAAAGCCGCGCCGGTCGTTCTCCTCGCGCGCGCAGATCGCACCTGCCTTGAGTCCGGTGACGCGCTCGATGTCGCGCATCACCGCTTCGAGCGTGGCCTGGGAAAGCGGATTCTCCGCCAGCGTGCGCGTGGTGTTGTACAGGACTTCCAGCGACACGTTGGTCCGCTCCAGCTGCTCGGTCTTTTCCTGCACCCGCGCCTCCAAGGTCGCGTAGCTGCGCGAGAGGTCTTCGACCATGTAGTTGAACGACTGGCCGAGCTGGCCTAATTCGTCCTCGCCCACATGCCGCGCACGCACGGTGAAGTCGCCGATGCGCACGCGGCGGGCACATTGCAGCAAATCGCCCAGCGGAACGATGACCTGCGCGTGCATGAGAAACAGCGAAACGAATACCACCACTACGATCACGAACAGTCCCGCTCCCTGGATCAGCCGCAGGGCCTGGATGCGCCGTTCCAGGTCGTGATCGAGAAGGAAAACCAGCCGGTCGATATCGAGGACATAAGCGGTCATGCGTGCGATGAAGGCATCGCGCGCGGAAGCGTCGTCTGTGACCGCGCGCGCAACCGCGGGTTTGAGCGTGCCCGACCACATGGCGGTAACGCGGTCGTAGGCGCGGCGCGTCGGGTTGCCGGGATCCGCGGGTATGCTGTCGACAAGCTGCGGGCTCTTGAGTCGCGATTCGAAATCGGCCATCGCCTGCCGCAGATCGTCCGGGGTCTGTCCGCTGTCCCGCGCGCGCAGCACCTGCAGCGTGATCCAGTAGGACTGCATGCGCAGACTGCCGGCGAGATTGATCGCGGCGGCTTTGCCGGTCGATAGTTCGGCAAACACCGTGGCGCTGATGGTCGCAGCGAGCGCGAGCAGGACGATGGCCCCGAGGGCTATCCCGAGCCTTACCACCAGCGACTCGGAAAAAAAGCGTCGATCCATTTTCATAAAGCTTTGCTCCTGCGCCTAAACCGGACTAGCCGGAACCAAGCAAAGTGCCTTCGGTGGGGGAAAAACCCTTATCCCACGAACAAGGGGGGATGCATCCCCCCTTGTCCCCCAAGGGGACTTCCTTCGGGGCGTATATCCCCCCGCGCACGCGTCCTCGCCATTTATCAAAATCTTTGTCATTTCCGTCAA
>CAZRMO010000129.1:6913-8273 GCA_964601155.1 uncultured Enterobacteriaceae bacterium | reverse complement strand
GGCCCCTGCTCCCTGCTCATGCCGTCCCGCCCAGACTCTTTTCCAGCGATTTGCGGCCTTCGGGGGTGGTCATCACCACCAGGGTGTTGCCCGGCTCGATGCCGAAGTCTTCCGCCGGATTGAATTCCCAGCGGCCCTGCGCACGCACTGCCAGCAGGATGAAATCGCGCCGGTTCAGTTTCAGCCCGGCGATGGTGCGCGCGGCATAACCCTCGGGGATATGCATCTCCTCCACGCGCAGCGCGTTGTCCGCGCGCAGCATTTCGTCGAGGAAGCTCACCACCTTGGGCCGGATCATCGAGGAGACGATGCGCATGCCGCCGGTGAAATCGGGGGACACGATGGCGTCGGCGCCGACCTTGCGTATCTTGTCGATATAGTTGACCTCGTGGCAGCGCGCCACCACGCGCACGGCCGGGTTGAGCAGCTTGGCCGAGAGCGTAATCACCAGGTTCTTGCTGTCGTCGCCGGTTACCGCGAACACGCCGGCGCAGTGCTCGATGCCGGCGGCGGCCAGCGCGCTGTCCTCGCCGCTGTCGGCGTGTGTCCACAGGGCGTCCGGGGCTTTTTCCAGATAGCGTTCGATCGCCTCCTTGTCCGTTTCGATCATCACGTAGGGACGGCCGGTGACTTCGAGTTCGTGCGCGACATTGGTGCCGACGCGGCCTATGCCGCAGATGATGTAATGCCGCCGCAGTGCCGCGATGCTTTTTTGCATTCTTCGCCTCCGTAGTGCCTGGTTCATGTCGCCTTCGAGGATGAAGGCGGTGAGTGTGGAAATCATGTATCCGGTCACGCCGATGCCGACCAAGGCGATACCCATGGTGAACACGCGTCCGCCGGGCGAATGGCTGAGGTCGACGACCTCGCCATAGCCGATGGTGGCGACGGTAATGAAGGTCATGTACAGGCTGTCCAGCCAGCTTACCTGCGGCCCGCCGATGATCTTGTAGCCGAACATGCCAATGAGGTTGACGGCGATGAGCGCCAGCGTCGGCTTAACAAAGCGCCGGTAGACGCGACGCGCGATGAGTTCAGCGGCCATTGCGCAGTTGTGGGCGTTTGCGCCCGGTTTCGCTGAGCGGACGGCCTTTGCCGAAAAACTTGTGCGGCATCGTCGTTGTCGCTGTCGAAATCGTCGCTTTCATGGTTCAATTGTAAGGGAATTCAATCGCACTCACCCTAGGCGCTGCGCCCGGAGGCGCAGCGCGCGGACCACTTGATCAGGGCGCCGTCGATGCGAGCCAACATCCTCGCCTTTGCCTTGGGCGTATGCCTGTTGCAGCAGCAGCCTGAACTGCCGCAACTCGCCTGGGCGTGCCTGCTGCTGCCGGCCGTGGCTTTGTACTGGCGCCTGCGC
>CAZRMO010000129.1:2401-6813 GCA_964601155.1 uncultured Enterobacteriaceae bacterium | reverse complement strand
TGCGGCGCTGCTGCCGCCGGCAATATTCGCCGCAGTCGGGTTCTTCTATGCGGCGGCCTGGGCCGAGTGGCGTCTGGCCGATCGGCTGCCGCGGCAATGGGAAGGCGTCGATCTGGCCGTCACCGGCGTGGTGGCGAGTCTGCCGCAGCCGTTCGAGGGCGGCGTGCGCTTCGATTTCGACGTGGAGCAGGTGGCGCCTGCCGCGGCGCGCCTGCCGCGGCGCATTGCGCTCGCCTGGTACAACGGCCTCGGCCGCGAGGCTTTTCGCGACATCGAGCCGATCCGCGCGGGCGAGCGCTGGCGCCTGACCGTGCGCCTGCGGCGGCCGCACGGCAGCGTCAATCCCTACGGCTTCGATTACGAGTCCTGGTTGCTGCAGCGTGCTATCGGCGCGACCGGCTATGTGCGTCCGGGCGCAAAAGCGCGCCTGGACGGCCTGGTGCTGCGGCCGGCATACCTCGTCGCGCGCAGCCGCGAAATCCTGCGCAAGCGTTACTGGGATGCGCTGCCGGGCTACCCCTATGCGGGCATTCTGACCGCGCTCGCGATCGGCGACCAGAACGCCATCAGCGCGCGCCAGTGGCGGCTGTTCGCGCGCACCGGGGTGTCGCATCTGATGTCGATCTCCGGCCTGCATGTGACCATGGTGGCCAGCCTGTTGGCGGCGCTGGTCTACTGGCTGTGGCGGCGCTCATCCAGGCTGCTGCTGGCGCTGCCCGCGCGCAAGGCTTCCGCGCTGGCGGGCTTCCTCGCCGCGCTGGCCTATTGCCTGATCGCCGGCTTCGCCGTGCCGGCGCAGCGCACGCTCTACATGGTCGGGGTGGTGGCGCTGGCGCTGTGGACGGGCCGCGTGACTTCGGTGTCGCGTGTGCTGTGCGCCGCGTTGCTGCTGGTGCTGCTGCTCGATCCCTGGGCCGTGCTCGCGCCGGGCTTCTGGCTTTCGTTCGGCGCCGTCGCCATCATTCTGTATGTGGCGACAGGTCGGCCGCGTACAGGGCGTGGCCGCGCGTTCGGCCATGGCCTGGTTCAATGGGGGCGTGTGCAGTGGGCGATCACGCTGGCACTGGCGCCGCTGCTGCTCGTCTGGTTCCAGCAGATGTCGCTGGTGTCGCCGCTGGCCAATGCCGTGGCCATTCCGCTGGTGAGCCTGGTGGTGACGCCGCTGGCGCTAGCCGGCAGCGTCCTGCCTTTCGATTCCATTCTGAAACTCGCGCACGCGGTCATGGCGGTGCAGATGTGGCTGCTCGAACGGCTTGCCGCCTTGCCCGCGGCCGTGTGGCAGCAGCATGCGCCGGCGGGCTGGACCGTGGCCCTGGCCCTGGCGGGAACGGCCTGGCTGCTGCTGCCGCGCGGCGTTCCGGCGCGCTGGCTGGGCCTGCCGCTGCTGCTGCCGATGTTCGCCGTGGCGCCGGCGGTGCCGCCGGCCGGCGCGCTGTGGCTGACGGTGCTGGACGTGGGCCAGGGTCTGGCCGTATTCGCGCAGACCGAAGAGCATGCGCTGCTCTACGACGCCGGGCCCGCCTACGGCCCGGATGCCGATAGCGGCAGTCGCGTCATCCTGCCGTTCCTGCGCGCTTCGGGCATCGCGCAGCTGGACGCGCTGGTCGTGAGTCACGACGACAACGATCATGCCGGCGGCGCGGTTTCAGTGCTCTCGGGCCTGCCGGTCGGGGCCCTTTACACGTCGATTCCGCAAACCCATCCGGCCTGGCTCGCGGCGGCGGGCTACAGGCTGCCTTGCGCCGCCGGGCAGGGCTGGGATTGGGACGGGGTGCGCTTCGAGTTGCTGCATCCGACCGCGGCCAGCTACGCGCGGGCACGGATCAAGTCCAACGACCGCAGCTGCGTACTCAGAATTACCGCCGCCCATGGCACGGTGCTGCTCACCGGCGACATCGAACTGCACTCGGAACAGGAGCTGCTCGCGCGCGCGCCGGAGAAGCTGCGCGCGGACGTGCTGGTGGTGCCGCACCATAGCAGCCGCACCTCGTCCACGCAGGAATTCATTGCCGCAGTGCAGCCGCGCTGGGCCGTAGTCCCGGTCGGTTACCGCAATCGTTTCGGCCACCCGCGCAAGGAGGTGCTGGCGCGCTACCGCGCCAGCGGCGCGCGGATGCTGCGCACCGACAGGGCGGGCGCCGTGCTGGCGCGCATCGACGGTGCTGGAATAGACGTGCAGCCTTATCGCGAGTTGAGAAAACGCTACTGGTACGCGGATTGAAGCCGCTGCCGCTCCCGGCATGCGCGCGGCGGGCCGCACCCGGCCCGCGCGCGCTGTATCATGAACGGATTAGGCGCGATGGCCGTGCGAGACCGACGTGGCGCGGCGGCTCACTGGTTTTTTCGAATCAACGAGAGGATGCGTTCATGAACCCGGAAAAAATCAAGGTGCGGATGGAAAACGGCCAGACCATGGAGGTCGTGGTCCTGTCCAAGCGCGCGAGTGCGATAGAAATCGTGCTCGGCGAGGGCATCCACAACGTCAAGTGCCAGCTGACGCCGACGCGCAACGGTCTGTCCTATGCCGGCAGCATCATGGGCCGCGAGATCATCTACGAGCGCAGCCGCGACAAGGTGCAGGCGGACATCGACATGCTCAACCCGACGCTGAAGAAATCCAGATGATCGCTCCCGGCCATGTCGTCTTGATGGCCGCGTATAACGAATGGATGAACGACAGGCTGTACGCGGCAGCGGGCAAATTGACGGCGGCGGAGCTCGCTGCGGACAGAAAGGCTTTTTTCGGGTCGATTCTCGGCACGCTCAACCACATCGTCGTCGGCGACACGCTCTGGCTGAAGCGCTTTGCCACGCATCCGGCGCATCATGCGGCGCTGGACCCGGTCCGCGCTCTGCCGGCGCCCGCGGCTCTGGATCAGCTGCTGTTCACGGATTTTGCGCAGCTGCGCGCGCATCGCGGACTGCTCGATAAGGTAATCAAGGCCTGGGCCGCGGCTCTGAGCGAAGACGACCTGCTGCATGTCCTGCACTACGTCAACGTCAAAGGCGTCGCCGCGCAAAAGCGCTTTGCCGGCCTGATCGCGCACTTTTTCAACCACCAGACCCACCATCGCGGCCAGGCGAGCACGCTGCTGTATCAGGCCGGCCAGGACGTGGGCGTCACCGACCTGCTTGCGCTGATCCCGAACGAAACCGATGCGCAATTCACGGAGCGATAAATGAGCGAGGAATTCAGGCAGCGCGAGGTGCAGTGCATCACACCGAGCGGTTTGCACCGGATGGCGTATACCGAGTGGGGCGATCCGGATCAGCGCAAGGTGCTGCTGTGCGTGCACGGCCTGTCGCGCTGCGGCCGCGATTTCGACAATCTGGCCCGGGCCATGGCGGGCGAATACCGCGTGGTCTGCCCCGACGTGCCCGGACGCGGCCTGAGCGGCTGGCTGAAGAATCCGATGGAATACCAGGTGCAGACCTACGTCGCCGACATGGTGACGCTGCTCGCGCGCCTGGATGCGGACTGCGTGCACTGGGTCGGCACCTCGATGGGCGGCCTGATCGGCATGACCCTTGCAAGCCTGCCCGAGACGCCGGTGCGCAAGCTGGTGCTGAACGACGTCGGACCTGTTGTCACCGCGGTGTCGCTCGCGCGCATCGCCGAATACCTCGGCAAGGCGCCGCAGTTTCCCGACTTCGCCGCGGCAGTGCAGTACATACGCGCGGTGAGCGCGACGTTCGGCGCGCACAGCGATGCGGAGTGGCGTACGCTGACCGAGCACGTCGTGCGCCGGCAGGCGGACGGCAGCTACCGCATGCACTACGATCCGGCCATCGCGGCGCCAGTCGCGGCGGCAAAGATCGACAAGGACATCGAACTATGGCCTTACTACGATGCGATCCAATGCCCGACGCTGGTGATCCGCGGCGCCCAGTCCGACCTGCTCAGGCGCGAGACCCTGCAGGAGATGGCCGGGCGAGGGCCGCACGCGAAAGCCGTGGAGATTGCGGACGTCGGCCACGCGCCCACGCTGATGCACGCCGACCAGATCGCGATCGTGCGCGATTTTCTGCTCGGCGGCTGAAAAGGCCTTTGTGGCTGTCGCAGCTTCAGAGCGTACGCCAGCCGGCTTCCTGCGAAGCGCCTGCAATCGGCGGTGTTTCGCGCGTTCGCTTTCCGACGCATGCCGCCAAGCGCGCGCGGCATGGCACGTTGTTTGCTCATTGATGTTCACTAAAAGGCGCTTGCACGGTTCATGCCTTTGTTTCGCTTGCCGACTTTAGATGAATCTCGATCAATACAATCTCGCTGGCCTCTACGACGAACTCATTGGCGCGGACGGCAAGCCGCGCCCAGCGGCGAGGGCATTGTTCGACTATCTGACCAGATTGAGTCCGGCCCAGCTGAACGAGCGGCGCGCGGCTGTGGATGCGGCGATCATGACCATGGGCATCAA
>CAZRMO010000129.1:0-2301 GCA_964601155.1 uncultured Enterobacteriaceae bacterium | reverse complement strand
GGCGAAACGCCCCGTTTTGGGGTGTGGGCACATATTTGTGGCACCGATTTGGTGCGTGACCGGGATGGCACCATTTACGTGCTGGAGGACAATCTGCGCGTGCCTTCGGGCGTGTCCTACATGCTCGAAAACCGTTTGCTGATGAAGCGCCTGTTTCCGGAGTTGTTCAAGGTTTGCGACATCCTTCCGATCGACGATTACACCACGCGTTTGCACGAAACCCTGGCTGCGCTGTCGCCGCGGCCGGGGGAGCGGCCGGTGATCGCGGTGCTTACGCCGGGGATCTACAACTCCGCCTATTTCGAGCACAGCTACCTGGCGCAGCAAATGGGCGCCGAGCTGGTCGAGGGCTCGGACCTGGTGGTCGGGCCGGACGAATGCGTATACATGAAAAGCATCGACGGCCTGCGCCGGGTCGACGTGATCTATCGCCGTGTGGACGACGATTTCCTCGACCCGGAAGTATTCCGTGCTGATTCCATGCTGGGCCTGCCCGGGCTGATGCGCGCCTGGCGCCGCGGCAACGTAGGCATCGCCAACGCGCCGGGAGCAGGGGTCGCCGACGACAAGGTCGTCTATACTTTCGTGCCCAAGATCATCCGCTACTACCTCGACCAGGACCCCATCCTGCCCAACGTGCCGAGCTACCTGTGCATGAACGACAAGGAGCGCGAATTCGTGCTGGCCAACCTGGACAAGCTGGTGGTCAAGCCGGCGAACGAATCCGGCGGCTATGGCATGCTGATCGGCCCGCGCGCTTCGGCAGCGGAGCGCGCGCGCTGCAGCGAACAGGTGCGCGCCGACCCGCGCAACTACATGGCGCAGCCCACGCTGCTGCTCTCGACCGCGCCGACCCTGGTCGGTGACGAGCTGGCGCCGCGGCATCTGGATCTGCGGCCCTTCGTGCTGCAGTCGGAGAATCTGTTTGTGACCACGGGAGGATTGACGCGCGTCGCGCTGCGCGAGGGTTCGCTGGTGGTGAATTCCTCGCAGGGCGGCGGCAGCAAGGACACCTGGATCGTGGAGGCGAGTCCCTGATGCTGTCACGCGTTGCAGAAAGCCTTTACTGGATGACCCGCTACCTGGAGCGGGCCGAGAATACGGCGCGGCTGATCAATGCGACCACCCACGTGCTGCTCGACCTGCCGCGCGGGGCGTCGTTCGGCTGGGACGTCCTGATCAAGGTCGCGGGACTGGACTTGCTGTTCGGCGAGCATTACAGCGACCATGACGAAGCGAGCATCATGCGCTTCCTGATCAACGACGAGCGCAATCCGAGCTCCATCGTTTCGTGCATAGGCCGTGCGCGGGAAGGCAGCCGCACCCTGCGCGAAGTGCTGCCTACGGTGGCGTGGGAGCGCATCAACAGCCTCTATCTGCTGGTCAACAGGCGTTCGGCGGATGCGGTCGATCGTACGCGCCGCTATATTCTGCTCGATGAGGTCATCGAGCGCCGCCAGGCGGTGATCGGCCTGATTTCAGACAGCATGAGCCACGATGTCGCATATCAATTCATCAAGCTCGGCCGCTATCTGGAGCGGGCCGACATGAGCTCGCGCATACTCGATATCAATGCGGCGGTGCTGGCGCCGCGGCAGCAGGGCGCGGACGATCCTGCGCTTGCCTTGCTGTGGATGGGCGTGCTCAACTCGCTCAATGCGTATCAGATGTACCGGCGCCACGCGTCGGTGCAGGTGCGCGGCGCCGAGGTGGTGGCGTTCCTGTTGCGGGATGAGCACTTTCCACGCACCGTGCGCTACTGCCTGGGAGAGTTGGAAGGCTGTTTGTCGCAGCTGCCGAATCATGCGGCGCCGATGAAACTGCTGCGCGTCGCGGAGCGCCGGCTGAAGGGCATGCGCATCGACCAGCTCACGCCGGCAGCGCGGCACGAATACCTCGACGCGGTGCAGTCGGACCTGGCGCGGGTGCATGACGAAATCGCAGCCACGTACTTCCACCTGCACCGGCAAGGGCAGAGTCAGAACCAGGGGGTGGTCGCGGGGTAGGCCCAGTCTTGCATCGATCGCCGGCGCCCGGCGCCTTGTTGCCGCCGCGCCTAGAATAGTCCGGGAAACCGGCGTTTTCCGTCCCTTGGAGCATTTCCTTGTCCATACAAGTCGCACTGAACCACGTCACGTACTACCGCTACGACCGCAGGGTCGCGCTCGGCCCGCAGCTGGTGCGCCTGCGGCCGGCGCCGCACAGCCGCACGCGCATCCTCAGCTACTCGCTGCGGGTGGTCCCCGCCAAGCATTTCATCAACTGGCAGCAGGATCCGCAGTCGAACTATCTCGCGCGCAT
>CAZRMO010000128.1:2882-8451 GCA_964601155.1 uncultured Enterobacteriaceae bacterium | reverse complement strand
CCCTGCTCGCCCGCGCGGTGGCGGGGGAGGCGGGCGTGCCGTTTTTCTCGATTTCCGGCTCCGAATTCGTCGAGATGTTCGTCGGCGTCGGCGCCGCGCGCGTGCGCGATCTGTTCGAGCAGGCGCGCGCCAAAGCGCCGGCGATCATCTTCATCGACGAGCTTGACGCACTCGGCCGCGCGCGCTCTTCCGGCGGCGCGCTCGGCGGCCACGACGAAAAGGAACAGACGCTGAATCAGCTGCTGGTCGAACTCGACGGCTTCGACGCGTCCTATGGCCTGGTGCTGCTCGGCGCGACCAATCGTCCGGAGGTGCTCGATCCGGCGCTGCTGCGCGCCGGGCGCTTCGACCGCCAGGTCGTGGTCGACCGCCCCGACAAGGCCGGCCGCATCGAGATACTCGGCGTGCACATGAGGAGCATCAAGTTTGCCGCGGAACTGGATGCGGCCAAGGTCGCCGACCTGACCCCCGGCTTCACCGGCGCCGAACTCGCCAACCTGTGCAACGAGGCGGCGCTCGCGGCCACCCGCCGCGACGGCGAGGCCGTCACGCTGGAGGACTTCACCGTTGCGATCGAGCGCATGGTCGCCGGCCTGGAGAAGAAGAACCGCGTGCTCACGCCACGCGAACGCGAAGTCGTCGCCCACCACGAAATGGGTCACGCGCTCGCGGCGATGGCGCTGCCCGGCGTCGATCCGGTGCACAAGGTGTCCATCATTCCGCGCGGCGTCGGTGCGCTCGGCTATACGATCCAGCGGCCCACCGAGGAGCGCTACCTGATGACGCGCGCCGAGCTGCAGAACCGCATGGCGGTGCTGTTGGGCGGGCGCGCCGCGGAGGAACTGATCTTCGGTCATTTTTCGACCGGAGCGGCCGACGATCTGCAGCGCGTCAGCGCGATCGCGCGCGCCGTCGTGACGCGTTACGGCATGCACGCCGAACTCGGACACGTGGTGTACGAGAAAGAACGCCAGAACTTCCTCGGCCAGGTCGCGCCGAACTTCGGCGACAAGGCTTACAGCGAAGCGACGGCGCGCGAGATAGACCTTGCCGTGCGCGACATTGTCGCGGACGCGTACCGGCACACGCTGGACCTTCTGCGCGCGCGCGAAGCGCTGCTGCGCGCATCGGCGCGCGAGTTGCTCGAGCGCGAGACCTTGGGCGGAGCCGAGCTCGAACGCATACGCGCGGCGGCCGCCGCGCCGGTCCTGCCCCTCGCACATGCCGCCTGAGGCCGATCGCCGAGCTTTTTTGATTTGTTCCACGTTACTTAACGGAGCTTTACATGAAACGCGTTGCCTTGTTCCTTGTCACGAACCTCGCCGTGCTGGTCACGCTGTCGGTGGTCATCCATGTTTTCGGCCTCAACCGGTTCATCAGCGCCCAGGGCCTCGATTTCGGCGGGCTGATTGCGTTTGCCGCCGTATTCGGCTTCGGCGGCGCATTCATTTCGCTGGCGATATCGAAGTGGTCGGCGAAAACGGCGGTCGGCGCCCGCGTCATCGAGCAGCCTTCGAATTCGAGCGAGCGCTGGCTGGTCGATACCGTCGCCCGCCAGGCCAAGGCAGCCGGCATCGGCATGCCGGAGGTCGCCGTCTACGACTCGGACGAGGTCAACGCCTTCGCCACGGGCATGAGCCGCAACCATGCGCTGGTCGCCGTATCGACCGGCCTGCTGCAGCGCATGACGCGCGACGAGGCCGAAGCCGTGCTCGGTCACGAGGTTGCGCACGTCGCCAATGGCGACATGGTGACCCTCGCCCTGATCCAGGGCATCGTCAACACCTTTGTCATCGTCATCTCCCGCGCCGTCGGCTGGTTCGTAGACCGCGTCATCCTGAAAAACGAGCACGGCCCCGGCATCGGCTATTACGTCACCTTTTTCGTTCTGGAGATCGGCCTGGGCATCCTTGCCTCGGGCATCGTCATGTGGTTCTCGCGCCGGCGCGAGTTCCGTGCCGATGCCGGCGGAGCCGACCTGGCCGGACGCAACAAGATGATCGCAGCCCTGGAGCGCCTGCAGTCTTTGCACGAGTCTCCGCAATTGCCCGAGCGGGTCGCGGCATTCGGTATCTCCGGCGGCGGCAGCTCAGGCTGGAGGCGCTTCTTCGCCACCCACCCGCCGCTGTCCGAGCGCATCGCTGCCCTGCGCGCCACCCCCGCTGCCCGGCCCACCATGAGCCGGCAACCGGAATCCTGAGGCCATCGTGACGTCCGAACTCGTGTCCGCGTCCTCCCGCCCCGCGTCAGAGCCGCGCCTGCCGCCGGAACCACGGTCGGAAACCGCGGGCTCCCGGGGCGCTGCTGCGCACGGGGGCGCACCGCTCTGGCGCCAACGCCTGGCCGCCTGGATTCAGGCGCCGCTGGTCCAGAATGCG
The DNA here is from genome assembly GCA_964601155.1 of uncultured Enterobacteriaceae bacterium. Lineage (GTDB taxonomy): Bacteria > Pseudomonadota > Gammaproteobacteria > Burkholderiales > SG8-39 > 2-12-FULL-64-23. Next base: position 6,073 of record CAZRMO010000128.1, on the reverse strand, counting down.
TTGATCGCGCTGATTCTCATCAACGCAGCCGTACTCGGGCTCGAGACCTTTCCCGGCCTGCGTTCAAACTGGGGCGGCTGGCTGCGTGCGCTGGACCAGGCAATTCTTGCGGTGTTCGTGGTCGAAATCGCCCTGCGGCTGCTGGCGCAGCGGATGATGTTCTTCCGCGACCCCTGGAGCGTGTTCGACTTTGTCGTTATCGGTATCGCGCTGATACCTACAAGCGGGCCGTTCGCGGTGCTGCGCGCACTGCGCGTCCTGCGGGTCATGCGGCTGATTTCGCTGGTCCCGAGCATGCGCCGCGTGGCCGGTGGACTGATCGCGGCCATCCCCGGCCTGGGAGCGGTGATGGGCATGATCATGGTCATTCTCTATGTGTCCGCGGTGGTCGCGACCAAGCTGTTCGGCGGGCACTTTCCCGAGTGGTTCGGGACGCTGGGCGAAAGCGCCTTCACGCTATTCCAGATAATGACGCTGGAGAGCTGGGCGATGGGCATCGTGCGCCCTATACTTGAAGTCTATCCGTTCGCCTGGGTGTTCTTCCTGGCTTACATATTGATCTCGACTTTTACCATGCTGAATCTGTTCATTGCCGTCGTCGTGAACGCGATGCAGGCCGAGCACGCACGGGAATTCGAGGCGGAGAAAAGCGATGCGGCGGAGCGCGCGCCGACCGATAAGCGGCTGCGTGACGAATTGCTGGCGCTGCACATCGAGGTAAAGAAGCTGCGCGAAGCGCTGGAGCGTAATCAAGTGCCTTCAGCCGCGGCATTACGGGAGTCAGCATGAACAGCACCACTGCGCCCCAGTCTGCCGTCGCCGCCGCAATTCAGCGCCTTGCTCACGCCGAATCGGCCCCGGGGGTGCTGCTGTTTGCCGCCGCGCTCATGGCCATGCTGGTGGCCAACTCGCCGATGGCGGGCGCCTATCAGGCATTTCTCGACATTCCGATCGTGGTCAAGATCGGCGCGTTCGAGATCGCGAAACCTTTGCTGCTGTGGGTCAATGACGGCTTGATGGCGGTGTTCTTCTTTCTGGTTGGACTGGAGTTGAAGCGCGAGGTGCTCCAGGGCGAGTTGTCTACCATCCGTCAGGCGTTTCTGCCGGTCGCCGCCGCCATCGGCGGAATCGCCGGGCCGGCGGCGATCTACGCGATCATGAACTCCGGCGATCCGGTGGCGGCGCGCGGCTGGGCCATACCCGCGGCGACCGACATTGCCTTTGCGCTCGGCGTGCTCGCGCTGCTCGGCGACCGGGTGCCGCGCGGGCTGAAGATCTTCCTGCTGTCGGTGGCGATCGTCGACGATATAGGCGCGATTCTCATCATCGCGCTGTTCTATTCTTCCGCCCCGCCGCCGGTCACGCTGGCGATCGCGGGCGCCGCGCTCGGCGTGCTCGTCATACTCAATCGAAGCGGCGTCAGGCGCATATCGCCCTATATCCTGGTCGGGCTGGTGCTGTGGGCTGCGGTGCTCAAGTCCGGCGTGCATGCCACGCTGGCCGGAGTGCTGCTGGCATTGACGATTCCCTTGCACGGCAGCCCCGGCGGCAAAGGCCCGGCGCTACAACTCGAGCGCGACCTGCACCTTCCGGTGGCCTTCGGCATCCTGCCGCTGTTTGCGTTCGCCAACGCCGGCGTGTCGTTCGACAATATGCAGATTGCCGATTTGACCCACAGCGTTCCCCTAGGCATCACGGCAGGACTTTTCCTGGGCAAACAGCTCGGTGTCATGCTGGTTGTGATTGCGCTCGTCGCCATGGGTATGGCGCGGCTGCCTTCCGGTGCGAACTGGGCGAGTTTTTACGGCGTCGCGCTCATCACCGGCATCGGTTTCACCATGAGCCTGTTCATCGGCAGCCTCGCGTTCAAGGAAGAATTCGCCGCGCAATTGCCGGTGGACGAGCGCGTCGGCATCCTGCTGGGTTCGGCACTGTCTGCGGTGGGCGGTTATCTCGTCCTGCGCTACTCGCTGCGCAGGCAGCGCAGGGCATGAAAACAGCGGTTTTGTGATCCAATCGCGCTGCGCTGCCTGCCAAAGTGCTGCCCGGCTTGCCTTGAAGGGCGCTTTTCCTTTATAATCACACGCTTTTCGCTGATTGCCGGTTTTTCACCGGCCCACCTTGCCTCACCGCTACGCATGACGGGAGGCTCAACCCATAAGGAGACTGCATGCGACATTACGAAATCGTATTCATCGTCCATCCCGATCAGAGCGAGCAGGTGCCCGCGATGATCGAGCGCTACCGCAGCACCATCAGCGCCCGCCAGGGTGCGATCCATCGCCTCGAAGACTGGGGCCGGCGCCAGATGACTTTCCCCATCGCCAAGATGCACAAGGCACACTACGTGCTCATGAACATCGAATGCGACCAGGAGACCCTGGACGAGCTCGAGCATTCGTTCAAGTTCAACGACGCCGTCCTGCGCCATCTCACCGTGCAGATGAAGGCCGCGGTTACCACACCCTCGCCGATGATGAAGGAAGAGAAGTCGCGCTCGGTGCTTAATGCCGAGGCGCCGAAGGCGGCCGAGGCTCCCAAGCCGGCTGAAGCGGCTGCCGCGGCGCCCGCGCCCGCTGCCTGAGCAGATTGGACAATCAGTTCGTGCTGTCCGGCAAGCTGATCGAACTCGACGCCCTGCGCCATACGCCCGCCGGCATCCCGGTGGTCAATTTCAGGCTCAGCCACGCGTCCGAGCAGATCGAAGCCGGCGCCGCACGCGCGGTGCAGTGCGAGTTGGCCGGTATGGCCTTCGAGCGCGAAGCGCGCCTGATGGCGGCGGCCAGGCCGGGAATGCAGGTGAAGCTCACCGGCTTCCTGGCGAGCAAGAGCCGCGACAGCAAGCAACTGGTATTGCACGCAACCAACATTGAATTCGTAGAAGGAGTTTGACATGCCACCACCAAGAAGAGGGGCCAAGGGCAAAGGCAAGGGCCGCAACGACAAGAAAGACGACAAGAAGGGCGGGCGCCAGCTGTTCAAACGGCGCAAGTTCTGCCGCTTTACCGCGGAGAAGATCGAGTGGATCGATTACAAGGATATCGATATCCTCAAGGACTTCATCAACGAGAACGGCAGGATCATACCGGCGCGCATTACCGGCACCAAGGCCGGTTATCAGCGCCAGCTGTCCACGGCGATCAAGCGCGCACGCTATCTCGCGCTGCTGCCTTACACCGATCTGCACTGAG
>CAZRMO010000128.1:0-2782 GCA_964601155.1 uncultured Enterobacteriaceae bacterium | reverse complement strand
ATGCAAATAATACTGCTGGAAAAAGTAGTCAACCTGGGCGGCTTGGGCGACGTGGTCAAGGTAAAAGAGGGCTACGCCCGTAATTTCCTGATTCCGCACGGCAAGGCCAAGCGCGCCACGCCCGAGAATCTCGCTGCATTCGAGGTGCGGCGCGGCGAACTGGAGAAAGCGCAGAACGAGGCGCTCGCCACGGCGCAGGAAATCGGCGCCAAGATCGACGGCCTGACGGTCCAGTTCACGCGCAAGACCGGCGTGGACGGGCGTCTGTTCGGTTCGGTCACCACGCACGACATTGCAGAGGCGCTGGCAGCGCAGGGCTTCGCCGTCGAGCGCTCCACCATCCGTATGCCGGAGGGACCGTTGAAGCAGGTCGGCGACAGTTCCATCGCCATCGGAATGCATTCGGACGTGCTCGTGCACATCACCGTCTCGGTTCTGGGCGAAGCTGCAGAGTAGCGGGCAAGCCTTTGATTAAAAAAGGCCGGAGTTCCGGCCTTTTTTATTTGACGCGGCAGGGCCATCATCCCACTTGCCGGCGGCACTCTGCTGGTAGAATTTCAACTCGACTGAGACTCCCTCATGGCCCAAGCAAATCCTCAAATCGCCAACGATCCGCAACTGGCACAGCTGCGCGTGCCGCCGCATTCGATCGAGGCGGAGCAGTCGGTGCTGGGCGGCTTGCTGCTCGACAACCAGGCGTGGGAGCGCGTCGCCGACATCCTCGCGGAGAGCAACTTTTACCGCGACGATCATCGCCGCATCTACCGCCACATTGGCAAACTGATGGAGAAGAACCGGCCGGCTGACATGGTCACGGTATTCGAGTCCATCGAGCAAAGCGAGGACAAGGACAAGACCGGCGGGCTCGCCTACCTGGGGGCGCTGGCGCAGAATACGCCGTCGGCGCATAACATCCGACGCTACGCCGAAATCGTGCGCGAGCGCGCGATTCAGAGGAAGCTGATCGAGGTCGGCACCGGCATCGCCGACTCCGCCTTGAACCCGATGGGCAAGGAAGTGGCCAAGTTACTCGACGAAGCCGAGTCGCGCGTGTTCGAGATCGCCGAGGCGGGCGCGCGGGGACATCAGGGCCTGATCGAGATCCAGCCTATCCTGGCGCAGGTGATGGAGCGTATCGACATGCTCTATCACCGCGACAATCCCTCGGATATCACCGGACTTGCCACGGGATTCGACGATCTGGACCAGAAAACTTCGGGGCTGCAGCAGGGCGACCTGATCATTGTCGCCGGGCGCCCGAGCATGGGCAAGACGGCGTTCGCCCTCAATATCGCCGAACACGTGGCGGTGAACGACCGCCTGCCGGTGGCGGTGTTCAGCATGGAAATGGGCGGCTCGCAGCTGGCCATGCGCATGCTCGGATCCGTCGGGCGGCTGGACCAGATGAAACTGCGTACCGGGCGGCTGACCGACGAGGACTGGAGCCGCCTGACCGACGCCGTAGGCAAGGTGCACGACGCGCCGATCCACATAGACGAGACGCCGGCATTGAACTGCCTCGAACTGCGCGCGCGCGCGCGCCGCATGCACCGGCAGTACGATGGCCTCGGCCTGGTGGTGGTCGACTACCTGCAGCTGATGTCCTCGACCACCAGCGGCGAGAACCGCGCCACGGAAATCTCGGAGATTTCGCGCTCGCTCAAGGCGCTGGCAAAGGAGCTGCACGTTCCAGTGGTGGCGCTGTCGCAGCTCAACCGCGGCCTGGAGCAGCGCCCGAACAAGCGCCCGGTCATGTCCGACCTGCGCGAATCCGGCGCCATCGAGCAGGATGCCGACGTGATCCTGTTCATCTACCGCGACGAGGTCTACAACCCCGAGTCCGCCGACAAGGGCAAGGCCGAGATCATCATCGGCAAACAGCGCAATGGCCCCATCGGCACGCTGAACCTCACTTTCATCGGCGAGTACACCCGGTTCGAGAATTACGCGGATCCGGGTCGGTACTGACCCGGATCGCGCGGTCCCGGCGTAGCTCGACAGTTTCCTTTGCACGCAAGTGCGCACCGACTGGAGGTCTCATGGCTGAACCCGTATCTCCGCAGAAAGCTCCGTATGTCCTCGAACTGGCTCCAGGCGATTACTGGTGGTGCGCCTGCGGCCAATCGAAGAATCAGCCGTTCTGCGACGGCTCGCACAAGGGCGGGCCATTCACACCGGTGAAATTCACCGTCGACAAGACCGAAAAAAAGGCCTTGTGCGGGTGCAAGCACTCGAAGACGGCGCCGTTTTGCGACGGTACGCACAAGAGCTTGTGACGTGCGGCTAGCGTAGCTGCGCCGCCTTCTTTGCCGCAGCCGGGGCGCTACAGAACCTCTGCGGCATGGTCCGCCAGCCGCGAGCGCTCGCCGCGCTGCAGCGTAACGTGGCCGCCATGCACCCAGCCTTTGAAGCGATCGACAACGTACGTCAGGCCGGATGAACCTTCGGTGAGATAGGGCGTGTCGATCTGGGCGATATTGCCCAGGCACACGACCTTGGTGCCGGGGCCGGCGCGGGTGATCAGGGTGCGCATCTGTTTGGGCGTGAGGTTTTGCGCCTCGTCGACGATCAGGTATTTGTTGAGGAAGGTGCGGCCGCGCATGAAGTTTAGCGACTTCACCTTGATGCGCGATCTGATCAGGTCGCGCGTCGCGGCGCGCCCCCAGTCGCCGCCTTCGTCGTCCGACTTGTTGAGCACGTCGAGATTGTCCTCCAGCGCGCCCATCCACGGGTTCATTTTCTCTTCTTCGGTGCCGGGGAGGAACCCGATGTCCTCGCCCAC
>CAZRMO010000127.1:3287-8767 GCA_964601155.1 uncultured Enterobacteriaceae bacterium | reverse complement strand
ATCCTGGTCCAGGGCGACAAGAAACTGCTCAACCCCTACGGCGTGATCGCGGTCAATCCGAAGCGCTACCCGAACATCAATTACAAGGGCGCGATGACCTTCATCAAGTGGATGACCTCGCCCACGGGGCAGAAGGCGATCGGCGACTATCGCTTCAAGGGCGCCCAGCTCTTCCACCCCGATTACGGGCATCCGCCTCAGTAAAGTCCATCGCTTGGACCTCCTGGAGCCGACGCGGCAGGCCTTCGCGCTTCTCTTCCGCGGCGACCCGGCGCTGTGGCAGAGCATCTGGCTTTCGCTCTGGGTCTCGGTCGCCGCGATCGGGTTGGTCGCGGCGCCATCGATCGCGCTCGGCTTCCTGTTGGCGAAGAAGCGCTTCCCGGGCCAGCGCGTGGCGGTGGTGCTGGTGCAGGCGCTGCTGTCGTTCCCGACCGTCGTCATCGGGCTGGTGATCTACTTGCTGTTCTCGCGCCGCGGCCCGCTGGGCTCGTTCGATCTGCTGTTCACGCCGTGGGCGATCATGGTCGGGTATATGGTGATCGCCTTCCCGATCCTGGTGGTGTTCACCCTCGCTGCGGTTCAGGGCGCGGACACGCGCGTGTACGAAACCGCGCGCTGCCTAGGCGCCAGCCGCTTCGCGGCCTCGCTCACCACTTTGTGGGAAGTGCGCTTCGGCATTCTCGCGGCGGTGGTGAACGGATTCGGACGCGCGATCTCGGAGGTCGGCTGCGCCATCATGGTCGGCGGCAACATCGCCGGACTGACGCGCAACATCCCGACCGCGATCGCGCTCGAAACGACGAAGGGCGATTTTGCGCAGGGCATCGCGCTCGGCTTCGTGCTGATGGTGGTCGCGCTCGGGGTCAACATCGTCCTTGCCGTCTTGCAGGGCGAGGGAGGGCTGAAATGAGCGCGCCGCTGCTCGTGCTGCGGGAGGTGCGCAAGGCATACGGGCAGCGCCTGCTGTTCGCGATCGGTAACCTCGCCATCGAGGCCGGCCGCACCTATGTATTGGTCGGACCGAACGGGTCGGGGAAGACCACGCTGATGCGGATACTCGCCGGGCTCGACCGGGACGCCAGCGGCAGCCTGGAATTCCGCGGCGCTCCGACGAGCTTCGCGCTCTACCCGGAGCGCCTGCGGCGCGCGATCGTCTATGTGCACCAGCATCCCTACCTGTTCCATACCAGCCTGCGCCACAACCTCGAGTACGGGCTCAAGCGCCGCGGCATTCCGGCCGGCGAGTGCGCGCGGCGGGTCGAGGAGGCGATCGCCTGGGCAGGGCTGACCGAGCGGCGCACGACGCCGCCGGCGAAGCTCTCGGGCGGCGAGAAGCAGCGCGCGGCGCTCGCGCGCGCCCGCGCGCTCGAGCCCGAGTTGCTGCTGCTCGACGAGCCGACCAGCAACCTCGACCGCGAAGGCCGCGCGCAGACACTCGCGCTGCTCGCGCAGTTGCTCGAGGAGCGGCGCACCGTGATCGTCGCCTGTCACGACCAGGAGATCATCGACCTGCCGGGGGTGCGGCGTTTCCATCTGCAGGACGGAAAACTGGTGCCGCTCGCCTGAGGCTTGGCCGGAAGAGCGGGGGCGCCGCCCTCTGCGCCCCCCCGGCCAGCGGAAAGCGAAGCGAGTCTGTTGCCGGTTCAGCTGGCGCATGCGCCCGGTCTGGCAGTGGAATACTGCTAAAATTGACGGTTCCACCGTTACGGCTCCCCGCCCGGGCAGAGCGCCAGAAGCAGATGAAGGTTTTCGGATTTGCCGGCTGGTCCGGCAGCGGCAAGACGACCCTGATCGAGCAGGTGATTCCGCGCTTCGTGCGCGCTGGCATGAGGGTGTCGCTGATCAAGCATGCGCACGACCACTTCGACGTCGATCAGCCGGGCAAGGATTCCTTTCGCCATCGCGCGGCCGGCTGCAGCGAGGTGTTGGTCACGTCGGTGCAACGCTGGGCCCTGATGCACGAGGCGCGCGACGAACCGGAAGCGACGCTCGAGCAGCAAATCGCGCGCATGTCGCCCTGCGACTTGCTCCTGATCGAGGGTTACAAGTACTATCCCTTGCCCAAACTCGAGATCTACCGCGCGGCCAACGGGAAACCGCCGCTGTATCCGCAGGACGAGCATATCGTGGCTCTGGCGACGGACACGCCGATTCAATCCCCTTTGCCGCAGTTCGGCCTCGAGGACTACGATACCATTGCCGCATTTGTGCTCGACACCCTGGAGTTGAATCGATGAATCAAGGCATGCTTTCCGTTGATGAGGCGCTGGCCTTCCTGCTTGCGGGCGCCGTACCGGTCGCGGACACGGAACAGCTGCCGACGCTCGCCGCCAGCGGGCGGGTGCTGGCGCAGGCGCAACACGCCACTCTCAATGTGCCGTCGCTGGACAATACCTCCATGGATGGTTACGCGGTCTATGCGGCGGATTGCCGCTCGGGCGAGGCGCGCCTGCCGGTGTCGCAGCGCATCCCGGCCGGCAGCGTGCCGCAGCCGCTTGCCCGCGGAACGGCAGCGCGCATTTTCACCGGAGCGCCGATACCCCCCGGCGCCGATGCGGTGGTGATGCAGGAGCAGTGCACACAGGACGGCGACGCGGTCATCGTCAAGCACCGGCCGCAAGCAGGGGAATGGGTGCGCCGGGTGGGCGAAGACATCCGCGCCGGCAGCGAAATCCTTGCCGCCGGGACGAAGCTGCGGCCGCAGGATACCGGCCTTGCGGCCTCGGTCGGGATCGCGGCGCTGCCGCTGTATCGCCGGCTGAAAGTCGCGGTGTTCTTTACCGGCGACGAACTGGTGATGCCGGGCGATCCTTTGCCGCCGGGCCGTATCTACAATTCCAACCGCTTTACCCTGAATGGCCTGCTGCAGATGCTCGGCTGCGAGGTCAGCGACTACGGCATCGTGCCCGACCAGCTGGAGGCGACGCGCGCAGTGCTGCGCGAGGCCGCTGCGGACAACGATCTCATCGTCACTTCGGGCGGCGTATCGGTGGGCGAGGAAGACCACATCAAGCCGGCGGTCGAAGCCGAGGGCCGGCTCAGTATGTGGAAAATCGCGGTCAAGCCGGGCAAGCCGCTCGCTTTCGGCGAAGTCGATGCAGGCGCGGGCCGCAAGGCGCATTTCATCGGTCTGCCCGGAAACCCGGTGTCGAGCTTCGTCACCTTCCTGATATTCGTGCGCCCCTTTATTCTGCGCTGCCAGGGTGTTGCCAGGGTGGAACCGCTGCAATACGCGCTGCGCGCCGATTTCGACTGGGCCAAGCCGGATGCCCGGCGCGAATTTCTGCGCGTAAAATTGAACGCGGCCGGCGGGCTGGACCTGTTCCCGAACCAAAGCTCCGCGGTGCTGACCTCGGCGGTCTGGGGCGACGGCTTCATCGACAATCCGGCAAAACATCCGATCCGGCGCGGCGAGCCGGTGAATTTCCTTCCTTTTTCGGAGTTGTACCAATGAACATCAGGATTCTCTACTTTGCCAGACTGCGCGAGGACATGGGCCTGGCCCAGGAGGTGTTCGATCTGCCTGCGGCCGTAGGCGACGTGAAAAGCCTGCGCGCGCAGCTGGTCGCGCGCGGCGGTGCCTCTGCGGCGGCCTTGGGCTCGGGCAAGGCGGTACGCGTATCGGTCAACCAGGACATAGCGCGCGAGGACACGCCGGTAAAGGCGGGCGACGAAATCGCATTCTTTCCGCCCGTAACGGGAGGGTGAGATGGCGGTGCGGGTGCAGCGCGAGGATTTCGACAGCGGCGCGGAAATCGCCGCGTTCCGCCGCGCCGATCCCGGCATAGGCGCCATCGCCAGCTTCATCGGCCTGGTGCGCGACGTGAACGACGGCGACGCGATCGCCGGCATGACGCTGGAGCACTATCCCGGCATGACCGAAAAGGCGCTCGCGGGCATCGTCGAGCAGGCAAAGGCACGCTGGGACATCATCGATGCGCTGGTGATCCACCGCGTCGGCGAACTCAAGCCGCTGGACCAGATCGTGATGGTGGCGGTGACCGGCGCGCATCGCGGCGCGGCCTTCGCCGCCTGCGAATTCATCATGGACTACCTCAAGACCCAGGCGCCGTTCTGGAAGAAAGAGCAGACCGCGCAGGGCGCGCGCTGGGTCGAGGCGCGCAGCGCGGACGATCAGGCCGCCGCGCGCTGGGGCGAGCCGCAGGTGAAATAGGCTCCGGGTAAATGGCTTATCAGTAGGAGGGGGTACGCGTGTCTTTTTCCGGATTCATCGCAGTGGGCGGCGGCGCCGCCGCCGGCGCCTGGCTGCGCTGGTGGCTGGGGATGCTGCTCAATCCGTTTTTTCCCACGCTGCCGCTGGGCACGCTCGCGGCCAATCTTCTCGGCGGGTGGCTGATGGGCGTGGCGCTGGGTTTGCTCGGCCATTACGACAGCATGCCGCTGGAAATGCGCTTGTTCGTGACCACCGGATTTCTCGGCGGACTGACGACCTTCTCCACCTTTTCGGCGGAGACCGCCACGCTGATTTCGCACGAGCAGTATGGCTGGACTGCCGTTATGGTTGGCGTCCACGTCATCGGTTCGGTGCTGATGACGCTCCTCGGCATGCTGATGATCGGCATGGTGTTGAAGCGCTAGCCTGGCAGGTCGACCGGCCCGATGCGCGCAGCAAGTCCGTCAGCGCAAGCGGCGGCGCCTGAAATCGCGGGCGATTTCGCGCGCCGCATTGCGCCCGGGCAAGCCCGTCACGCCGCCGCCCGGGTGTGCGCCCGAGCCGCATAGATACAGTCCGGCCAGGGGCATGCGGTAATTCGCGTTTCCCAGCACTGGCCGCGCACTGAACAACTGGTCGAGCGCGAGCGCGCCGTGAAAAATATCGCCGCCGCTTAGGCCGAAACGGCGTTCCAGATCGAGCGGCGTCAGCACCATGCGTCCGAGCACCGCGTCGCGGAAGTTCGGCGCAAATCGGCTCACGGTGTCGATTACCCGGTCCGCCGCGGCCTCGCGCAGTTCGTCCCAGCTCTTTCCATGCGTGAGCACCGGGTTGAAGTGCTGGCAGAACAGGCTCGCCACGTGCGCCCCCTTCGGCGCCAGCGTGTCGTCCACCGTGCTCGGAATCAGCATTTCGACTATGGGCTGCTCGGCCATGTCGCCATTGCGCGCATCGAACCAGGCCTTCTCCATGTAGGCGAGCGACGGCGCCATGATGATTCCAGCGCGGTGGTGTATTCCGGCTTCGGGCAGGCAGGCGAAATCCGGCAGCGCGGACAGCGCCACGTTCATGCGCAGCGTCCCGGATGCGCAGCGATAGTCTTTTATTCGTTCGAGAAAATCCGGCTCGACGTGCCGCGGTTCGATCAGATCGAGAAACAGCAGTTTCGGATTGACGTTCGCAGCGACCGCGCGCGCCGTGATTTCGCGCCCGTCGCGCAGGACCACGCCGGTCGCGCGCCCGTTCCTGACCAGCAGTTGCGCCACTTCGGCATCGCAGTCGATGGTGACGCCGCGCAGGCGCGCCT
>CAZRMO010000127.1:0-3187 GCA_964601155.1 uncultured Enterobacteriaceae bacterium | reverse complement strand
TTCGACGATTTTCAGTCCATGGCGCGCGAGATCGAGGTCGGCGATGACCTTGGGGTGCAGCAGGCTGACCGTGTACGCAGCCGTGGAGTTGCGGAATCCCGGATGGAACGCTTCGGTTACGGCGGCGCCGCCGACGATGGCGCGGCGTTCGAGCACCCTGACCGAAAGTCCGGCGCGGGCCAGATAGCAGGCGCAGACGAGGCCGTTGTGGCCGCCGCCGATAATGATGACATCAGACTTGTCCGCGGCCGGCCGCATGCGCTGTATCAATCAGTCCGCAGTGCGCAACGCGGGGCGCAGTCCCAGCGTCAGCGGCAGCACCAGCAGCACTAGCGCGGCGATGACGCCGAAAGTGCGCGGCACGCCGATCGCATCGCCGATCAGCCCGTAGAGCAAGGGCGACAGGGCGCCGGCGCCGATGGTGAGCGTATAGAAGACCCCGAAAGCGCGTGTCCGCTGCTCACCGGGCACGAGTTCGGCGACCGTACCGTAGAGCACCGACGAAGTGCCATTGAGCGCGATGCCGACCGCCGGCAGCAGCAGCATCGAAGCTTCCAGCGACAGCGGCAGCAGCGCGACGATGCCGGCGGCAGTGGCGATCTCGGTGAGGATGGTGGTGCGCAGCACGCCTGCGCGCGCCGCGATCAGGCCGCAAACGAATTTGCCGGCCGCACCGCCGGCGAAGGTGAGGCTCAGCGCGAAGCCGACCTGCGTGACCGAGGCGCCTTTCGCGATCAGCACAAAGGGCAATAGCGTAAGAAATCCCATGCGCGTGGCGCTGTCGAGAACGCCGATCGCCGCCAGCGAGATGAAGCCCTGGTTGGCCAGCGCACTTAGCGCGCTCCTTGCGGTGCCCGGCGCGCTGCTTTCGGCGTCGGTCGCGGTCCCAGCCGCCGCCGGCGCGAGCGGCGCATTCGCGGCCGAGATTGCCTGCGGCAGCTCGCGCGGCACGCCAAACCAGATGGCAAGCGCCGCGATCAGGCCGAGCGCACCCATCAACGGGGTCACCGCATGCCAGTCGAACACGGCGAGCAGCGCCGCGCACAGCGCTGGCAGCAGCACTTTGCCGATGTCACCGGAGAAGTTGTAGGTGCCGAGTGCGGCGCGCGACTGCGCGCCCTCGAAAGCGCGCGAAGTCAGCGACGAGGCCAGCGGATGCTGCACGCTCGCGCCGGCGCCGCCCAGCATCAGGCACAGCGCCAGACCCAGAAAGCCTCCGGTCCAGCCCGACACAATGAAAGCGGCCGCCGCGATGAGCGTGCCTAGCGCGAGCAGCACGCGCTCGCCGACACGCTCGGCGAGCATGCTCGCAGGCACCTGCAGCGCCGCCATCGAACCGGAATACATGGTCTTGAGCAGGCCGACCTCGGCGAACGACAGCCCGAACGCCGTCTGCCACACCGGGAACAGCACGTAGAGCATGTCGGAGAAGCCGTCGTGCAGCACGTGCGCGCCGCAGCAGGCGGCGAGCGTGCGCCGACCGCGCGCAGGCGGAGTTGCGGCGACCAGCGTGTCGGTGCTCATGCGATCGATCCCGTTTGGTGGCGCCTGCGGCTCGACAAGTTGGAAAGTCGGCGCAAAGACCGTCTCAGCCTCTCACGCGCGAAATGCGGCAGGCGCGCGTCTCCCGCTTGCCTTGCATCGGTCGGCCGGCGCGGCGGGCCAGGTCATTTCAGCCGGTACGTGGTGTGGCAGGACACGCACTGCTGCGTGACCGCCGCGAGTGCTGCGAGCGCGGGGCGAAGGTCCCCGGTTGCGCCCGCGTTGGTCGCTGCCAGCGCGAAGCGGCTTGCCGCCCGGTGCATTTGCGTGCCGATCTCCTGCATCTCCTTGGGCATGTATTTGGCAACTTCATGCGCACCGTGCAAGCCGAAAGAACTCAGGCCAAGACGATTTTCCGCAAGCTTTGCCGCATCGTCGACGTCGTTTCTGGACAGCGCAAGCTGAATCCGCGCGAGCGTCGCGAGATGGTCACGCATGTTTGCGAGTTCATGTTCGCGCAGCGGGCCCGGAAATTCGACGGCCTGACGCACGTCCTGGATTTGTGCGGCCGGCTCCATCGCCATGTGCTGATGCATCTGTTGAGCCGCGGCCAGCTTGATCCCGGAGCCGAGGAGTGCAAGCATTATCGCCGTTACGGTCATGTTCCGATTCATTTGTTCTCCCATTGATGGTGATTGGCTGGGCGGGGCGGGCCCGCATAGAGGGCATCATAATCCGTTCTCGCGCCAAATCCAGCTTCTAAGGGCGGGTCGGCATGCGCCCAAGGTCGGCTCTGTCCCTGCGCGGCCGCCGGGTGCCGGCATACGTCCTGATTTGACGCGTTGAGGCGAAGGCTCGCCGGAGCCCATCCTCCCCTGCATGGCTATTGACTATTGTCATACAGGCACTCCCGCGCCTGCGCGGATAATGTGGTCTCGCTCGACAAGGGGCCTCGCATGGGGGCAGCATGGGAACATCGATCCGGTTTCGCCTGAATGGCAAGCCCACCACGCTCGACACCGACGGCGAGCAGTCTTTGAGCGATCGTGCCGCGTCCATGTCGGCGCGGCGAGCGGTAAGCATGATTCGGGCCGGTTCCTTGAAAAATCGCCATTCGGCCGCATGTTAGAAGCAATGAGACCGGGGAGTCAGGCATGCGATTAGACAAATTCACCACCAAGTTCCAGCAGGCGCTCGCCGACGCGCAGAGCCTCGCAGTGGGCAACGACAATCCCTACATCGAGCCGGTGCACCTGCTCAGCGCCCTGATCGCGCAGGAGGACGGCGGCACCGCTTCGCTGCTCGCGCGCGCCGGGGTCAACCTGGCGCGGCTGCGCGAATCGCTCAAGGGCGCGGTCGCGCGCCTGACCAAGGTCGAGGGCCAGGGCGGCGAGGTGTCGATCTCGCGCGAACTCAACAATCTGCTCAATCTGACCGACCGCGAAGCGCAGAAGCGCGGCGACCAGTTCATCGCCTCGGAAATGTTCGTGCTCGCGCTGGGCGAGGACAAGGGCGAGGCCGGCCGCCTGCTGAAGGAGGCGGGAGGCAGCAAGAAGGCGCTGGAACAGGCCGTCACCGCGCTGCGCGGCACGGAAAAAGTGTCCGACCCTGAGGCCGAGGGCAGCCGCGAGGCGCTGAAGAAATACACTATGGACCTGACCGAGCGCGCCCGTTCGGGCAAGCTCGACCCGGTGATCGGGCGCGA
>CAZRMO010000126.1:0-8839 GCA_964601155.1 uncultured Enterobacteriaceae bacterium | reverse complement strand
AGACGTCGGCGGCGATGTCGTATTCCTGTTCCAGGATCTCCGCGGCCGCGAGCGCTTCGCGCAGGATGGTGCCCGCACCGAGGAGCCGAACGCGGGGAATTTTCTTTCCGGCCGCGGCGGCGCTAGCGGCATCGTCGAGCGGCGACGGCCGCAACAGGTACATCCCGCGTTTGATCCCATCCGCCGCGCCCGCCGGCAACGGCGGCTGCGCGTAGTTCTCGTTCATCACGGTGACGTAGTAGAACACGTCCTCCTGCTCCTGCAGCATGCGCCGCATGCCGTCCTGCAGGATCACCGCGAGCTCGTAGCCGAAGCAAGGATCGTAAGCGACGCAGTTCTGAATGGTGGAAGCGAGTAGGTGGCTGGTGCCGTCCTGATGCTGCAGGCCCTCCCCGGCGAGCGTGGTGCGGCCCGCGGTGGCGCCGATCAGGAAGCCGCGCGAGCGCGAATCGGCCGCCGCCCAGATCAAGTCACCGACGCGCTGAAAGCCGAACATGGAATAGAAGGCGTAGAACGGCAGCATCGGTGTGCCGTGCGCGCTGTAACTCGTCGCCGCGGCAATCCATGAGGACAAGGCCCCGGCCTCGTTGATGCCTTCCTCCAGAATCTGGCCGTCCTTGGCTTCCTTGTAATAGAGCAGTTCGTCGTGGTCCTCGGGTTCGTACAACTGGCCCAGGGCGGAATAGATGCCGACCTGGCGGAACAGCGTCTGCATGCCGAAAGTACGCGCCTCGTCGGCGACGATGGGCACGATGCGCGGACCGAGCACCGCGTCCTTCAGCACTTGCGCCAGAATCTGCACGAACGCCATGGTGGTGGACTGCTCGCGCGTATTCGAACCTTCGAGAATTTTGGCGAACTGCGACAACTCCGGCACGTCGAGCCTGGGCGCAGCGCGCGAGCGTGCCGGCAGATAGCCGCCCAGGGCCTGGCGGCGCGCATGCAAATACTTCATTTCCGGCGCATCGTCGGCCGGCTTGAAAAAGCGCACCTGTTCAAGATCCCCGTCCGACAGGGGCAGGGCGAAGCGATCGCGAAAAGCGCGCAGCGCCTCGACATCGAGTTTCTTCTGCTGATGCGTACTCATCCTGCCCTGACCCCAATGGCCCATGCCGTAGCCCTTCTTCGTCTGGGCGAGGATTACGGTGGGCTGGCCGCTATGGTGCATGGCCGCATGATATGCAGCGTAGATTTTCACCGGGTCATGGCCGCCGCGGCGCAGGCGGTCGATGTCCTCGTCGGACATGTGCGCGACCAGCGAGCGCAATTCCGGATACTTATTGAAAAAATGCTCGCGGTTGAAGCGTCCGTCGGTGGCGGCGTAGGTCTGGAACTCGCCGTCCACTGTTTCGTGCAGGCGCTGCAGCAGCATGCCGTCGTCGTCGCGCGCGAACAGCGAATCCCAGTCCGAGCCCCACAGCAGCTTCACCACGTTCCAGCCGGCGCCTGCGTACAGCCCCTCCAACTCCTGGATCACCGAGCCGTTGCCGCGCACCGGTCCGTCCAGGCGCTGCAAATTGCAATTGACGACGACGATCAGATTGTCCAGGCCCTCGCGCGCGGCTAGCGACAGCCCCGCAAGCGATTCGGGTTCGTCCATTTCCCCGTCGCCGACGAAGGCCCACACTTTGCGCCCGGCGGTGTCGAGCAGGCCGCGACCGGCGAGGTATTTCATGAAACGCGCCTGGTAGATCGCCTGGATCGGCCCCAGGCCCATGGAGCCCGTGGGAAACTGCCAGAAATCGGGCATCAGCCAGGGGTGGGGGTAGGACGAGAGTCCCTGACCTTGGTGCGACGCAGAGCCCGCGCTGGGCGGCTGTACTTCGCCGGCGGCGCCGCCGGTCTCGCGCCGGTAATGCGCGAGTTGCGCTTCGCTCAGGCGACCCTCGAGAAACGCGCGCGAATAGACGCCGGTCGCCGAGTGCGGCTGGAAATAGACCAGGTCGCCGCCTCCGGGGCCCTGCTTCTGCCCCGCCGGTCCCGCGCGGAAGCAATGATTGAAGCCGACCTCGAACAAATCCGCCGCCGAGGCGTAGCTGGCGATATGGCCGCCCAGTTCGGGATGCGCGCGGTTGGCCCGCACCACCATCGCCAGTGCATTCCAGCGCACGATCGAGGACAGGCGCTGCTCGAGCTCGAGGTCGCCGGGAAACTGCGGCTGGTCGGCGAGACCGACGCTGTTGCAGTAAGGCGTGTTGAGCACCGGCGGCAGTTGCACGCGCCGCTTGCGCGCATGATCGAGCAGCCGGCGCAGCAGATAAGTCGCACGCTCTCGTCCTTCGGCCTCGACCATGGCGTCGAATGCTTCGAGCCATTCTCGCGTCTCGTGCGGATCGGAATCCTTGGGGTTGACACGCCAGAAGGCGGAGGAACCTAAGTCGGACAGGTCGGTCATGGCGACTTCCTTTTTCCAAATTTGCCCTGCAACCGGGCGGGCGCCGTCTAGCCCACGTCGGTGCTCGAACGGCATATCAACAAGAACGGATTACCAACAAGATTACCAACGATATTGTCTCAGGTTAGCGCTTACTTCGAAAATGAGCCAGAAACAGGACAGCCAAAGATTCCGCCAAAATCCCGTTTACAGGTATCCAATCACAAGCTAGACTGAGTTTTGCAAAAATCGACGAAATTCGGAAAACCGTCGAGATTTACCCAGTCAGAAACAAACCCCACCCAGGAGAGAGGCCATGCAAAAATCGCTGTATATCGACGCCAACAAGTGCACGGGCTGCCTGCAATGCGAAATGGCGTGTTCCTTTGAGAACTACGGAACGTTCAATATTTCCAAGTCGCGCATCAAAGTGTTCAACTTCGAACACGCGGGGCGCAAAGTGCCTTACACCTGCACCCAGTGCGCCGAAGCCTGGTGCCTGCATGCCTGCCCGGTCGAGGCGATCACGCTCGACGCCCTGACTGGCGCCAAGGTCGTGAACGACGCCACCTGCGTCGGCTGCAAGGTCTGCACCATCGCCTGCCCGTTCGGCACGGTGAATTACGTTGCGGAGACCGGCAAGGTGCAGAAGTGCGACCTCTGCGGTGGTGATCCTGCCTGTGCCAGCGCCTGCCCGACCGGCGCCATCACCTATGTCGATGCGAACTGGACCGGCCTGGACAAGATGGAGCAGTGGGCCGGCAAGACCGATACTCAACCGCGCGCCAACGCATAAAAGGAGACAGCCATGGCATGGACACGAAAAATTCTGCGCGTTGATCTGACCAAGGGCACGTGCACGTCGGAGCCGCTCAATATGCAATGGGCGCAGGAATACCTGGGCCAGCGCGGCCTCGCGACCAAGTATTTCGTCGAGGAAGTGGATCCGAAGGTCGATCCGCTCGCCCCCGCCAATAAGCTGATCATGGCCACCGGACCGCTGACCGGCACGATGGCCTCGACCGGCGGGCGCTATTCGGTGATCACCAAGGGCGCGCTGACCGGCGCTATCGCCTGCTCCAACTCGGGCGGCTACTTCGGCGCCGAAATGAAATTTGCCGGCTGGGACATGGTGATTTTCGAGGGCAAGTCGCCCAAACCCGTCTATCTCTCGATCGAGGACGACAAGGCCGAGTTGCGCGACGCCGCGCATCTGTGGGGCCAGACGGTGTGGAAGACCGAAGAGATCATCAAGAAGACGCACCAGGATCCGCAAGTGCGCGTGTGCAGCATCGGCCGCGCCGGTGAGAACGGCGTGCTCTACGCATGTGTCGTCAACGATCTGCACCGCGCCGCCGGGCGCTCGGGCGTGGGCACGGTGATGGGCTCGAAGAACCTGAAGGCGGTTGCGATCCGCGGCACCAAAGGCGCGGGCGCCATCAAGGACGCCAAAGCCTTCATGAAAGCCACCGCCGCGGCGAAGAAAGTACTTGCCGACAATGCGGTCACCGGCCAGGGCCTGCCCACCTACGGCACGCAGGTGCTGATGAACGTGATCAACGAGATGGGTGCCCTGCCCACGCGCAATCACCGCGACGTGCAGTTCGAGGACGCGCGCAAGATCTCCGCCGAAGCGATGGCCGAGAAGCGGCCGACCGACGGCAAAGCGAACCTTATCACCAATGCCGCCTGCTTCGGCTGCACCATCGCCTGCGGCCGCATTTCCAAAATGGACGAGACCCACTTCAGCGTGGTCAACAAACCCGAATACTGGGGCGCTACTGGCGGGCTCGAATACGAGGCCGCCTGGGCCCTGGGCGCCGCCAACGGCGTGGGCGACCTGGAAGCGCTGACTTTCGCCAATATGATCTGCAACGAGGACGGCTACGATCCGATCAGCTTCGGCGCCACCGTAGGCGCGGCGATGGAACTGTATGAACTGGGTATCCTGAAGAAGGAGCAGATCGGCATGGAAGCGCCGTTCGGCTCGGCCCAGGCACTGGTGGAACTGGCGCAGATGACGGCCAAGGGCGAGGGCTTCGGCAAGGAACTGGGCTTGGGCTCGGCGCGGCTGTGCGCCAAATACGGCAAGCCCGAACTCTCAATGGGCGTGAAGAAACAAGAATTCCCGGCCTACGATTCACGCGGCATCCAGGGCATGGGTCTGGCTTACGCCACCTCCAACCGTGGCGCCTGCCACCTGCGCGGCTACACCGTCGCCTCGGAGGTACTGGGTGTCCCGGTAAAGACCGACCCGCTGGTGACCGAAGGCAAAGCCGATCTGGTCAAGGCTTTCCAGGACGCCACCTCGGTGTTCGATTCCGCCGGCGTCTGCGTATTCACCACCTTCGCCTGGACGCTGGCCGATCTGCAGCCGCAACTTGATGCCGCCTGCGAGGGCGACTGGTCGGTTGAAAAGCTGTCGGTCGTGGGCGAGCGCATCTGGAACATGGAGCGCCTGTTCAACAACGCAGCGGGCTTCACCGCCAAGGACGACGACCTGCCGCCGCGCCTGAAGACCGAAGCGGCGAAGACCGGCCCGGCCAAGGGCAAGGTGAGCGGCATCGACGTCATGCGGCCGGAGTACTACAAGGCACGCGGCTGGGATGAAAAAGGCGCGCCGAGCAAAGAAACCCTGAAGCGGCTCGGGCTCTAACAGCAATATCCTGTAGTGCGAAGGGCGCAGACAGGCTCTGCGCCCTTCGCGTCTTCGGAGGAACAACTCATGAAACACGTCATCATTGGCAATGGCCCGGCCGGAGTCGTCGCTGCGGAAGCCTTGCGCCGCGCCGATCCCGCCGCCGAAATCGTACTCGTCGGCGACGAGAACGCACCGCCGTATTCGCGCATGGCAATCCCCTATCTGCTCAGCGGCAATATCGGCGAAGAGGGCACTTACTTGCGCAGGGACGCGGAGCACTACGAGAAGCTGAAAATCCGCGTGATCATCGCCCGCGCCGATAAGGTCGACAGCAAGGCACGCAGCGTGGCCCTGTCGAACGGGGAGAAACTGCCTTACGACCGACTGCTGGTCGCGACCGGCTCGCATCCCCTGCGCCCCGCCATCCCCGGCATCGATTCTCCTAACGTGCACCCCTGCTGGACCCTAGCCGACGCGCGCGCGATCGCGGCCAAGGCAAAACCCGGGGCGCGCGTGGTGCAACTGGGCGCGGGCTTCATCGGCAGCATCATCCTGCAGGCGCTGGCCGCGCGCGGCGTGAACCTGACGGTGGTGGAAATGGGCGACCGCATGGTGCCGCGCATGATGACCGAGAAGGCCGGCAATCTGATTCGGCTGTGGGTGGAAAGCAAAGGCGTGCGGGTTCACGTCAACGCCCGCGCCGAGGCCATTGAAAGCGGCGCCCCGAAGACTTTGATCGGCAAGGTAGCAGGCATGGTCAGCGGCGGCAAAGACGACGCCATGAGCATCAAACTTTCCAACGGGCAGACCATCGAGTGCGACCTTGTCATCTCCGCCGCCGGCGTGCGGCCGAATATCGCTTTCCTCGAAGGCAGTGGCGTCAAGGTCAGCGACGGCATTCTGGTCAATGAGCGCATGCAGAGCAGCGTGCCGGAAATCTACGCCGCCGGCGACGTCACCGAAGCAGCCGGATTTTATTCCCAGCAGCCACAACTCAACGCGATCCAGCCCAACGCGGCAGATCAGGCGCGCATCGCCGCGATCAACATGTCGGGCGGACAAACGGCGGCGCAGGGCAGCTTGGCGATCAACGTGCTCGACACCCTCGGACTGATTTCGACTTCGTTCGGCCAGTGGCAGGGCGTCGAGGGCGGCGAAGGGGTGGAACTGGTGGACGAGGCGAACTTCCGCTATCTGTCGCTGCAGTTCAAAGACGACGTGCTCGTCGGCGCAACCAGCATCGGCTGGACTGACCATGTAGGCGCGCTGCGCGGGCTGATCCAGGGCCGTGTGCGGCTCGGCGAATGGAAAGCCAAACTGCTGCAGGATCCGACCCAGTTCATGACGGCCTATCTGGGAGCGGCCCAGAAAGCGGCATGAAGGTCACGCTCAAGCTCTACGCCATGCTTTCGGATCACCTGCCGGACGGGTCGCGCAAGACCAACCGGCTGGAACTCGATCTCGACGCCGGAACCACCCCGGCGCAGATCATCGAAAGCCACAAGCTGCCGCTCAAGCTGTGCCATCTGGTGCTGATAGACGGAGTATTCATCCCCCCCGCGGAGCGCTCCACGCGCGCCCTCGTCGATGGCGAGACCCTGGCGATCTGGCCGCCTATAGCGGGCGGCTAGGAATAGCCGCCGATGAAGCTGCCGCTGCGCTTCGAGATGACGACGACGCAGGCGGACTTCCGCCGCCTGCTGCCCGCCGCGGTCAATCATGTTCCCTACGTCGAGGAA
This sequence comes from uncultured Enterobacteriaceae bacterium, assembly GCA_964601155.1. Classification (GTDB taxonomy): domain Bacteria; phylum Pseudomonadota; class Gammaproteobacteria; order Burkholderiales; family SG8-39; genus 2-12-FULL-64-23. The sequence goes on along the minus strand of CAZRMO010000126.1, from coordinate 2,085 downwards.
GACGGGGTTTTCCTGCATCGCGTCGGCACACGCGGGTGGCGCATAGCCCTGGCGCCACTGCCGCGGCTGGAGATCGGATTGATCCGGCTCGAGCGTCATAGCGTCGAGTTCGAATTCAGCGGCTTTTCGGACGGCGAGATCGAGAACTTCATGGCGCGCTTCGAAAAATATTTCCAGCGCGGCGGCGGCTGACTAGGGCTCGATCGCGCCGCCGCGCGGCCGAAACAGTGTTATATTTTTTCGCGTGATAAAGTCAAAACTCGGCCGCCTGCCCTTCTATTACGGCTGGGTCATCGTCGCGACAGGCTCGCTCTGCATCGTCGCCTGCCTCGGCTTCGCCCGTTTCGCACTCGGCATGCTGCTGCCGTCGATGGGCGCCACGCTCCAGCTCAGTTATGCGCAAATGGGCTTCATCAGCACCGGCAATTTCATCGGCTACCTCGTCGCGGTTTTCTTCAGCGGCGCGATCGTCGCCCGCATCGGCCAGCGCAAGTTCATTTTCCTTTCCCTCCTGCTGGCGGCTCTGACCATGGCGCTGTTGAGCAGGTCGGCGGCTTTTGCCGGACTGTTGGCGCTGTACGTGCTCACCGGCATGGGCAGCGGCGGAGCCAACGTGTCCATGATGAGCCTCGCCTCGTCCTGGTTCGCGAGAAGGAACCGCGGCATAGCCGCCGGTTTCATGGCCGGCGGCAGCGGCATCGCGATCGTGTTCGCCGGCTTTTTCATACCCTATGTCAATCGCGTGAGAGGCGCGGAGGGCTGGCGCATCAGCTGGCTCGCGCTCGCCGGCATCGTCGCCCTGATCGCGTTCCTGTGCCTCATCCTCCTCAGAAACAGGCCTTCCGACCTGGGGCTGGAAGCGCCCGGCGAGATGGGGCGCGGCGCGGCCGCAGCAGCCGCGCGTGCGGCGACGCATCGAAGCTTCGACCTCTATCGCAGCAAAGTCACCTATCACCTGGGCGCGATCTACTTCCTGTTCGGCTATACCTACGTCATCTACGCGACCTTCATCGTCACCACACTGGTGAAAGAGAGGGGAATGTCGGAAACGCTGGCCGGCGACTTCTGGTCGGTGGTCGGCTTTCTCAGCCTGTTTTCGGGACCGGTGTTCGGCTCCGTTTCCGACAAGCTCGGCAGAAAAGCCGGCATGGTCATCGTGTTTTCGATACAGTTCCTTGCCTACCTGCTGGTTGCTTCCGGCCTGCCCGGAATATTCCTTTACCTGTCCATATTCTGCTACGGACTGGTCGCCTGGAGCATCCCCGCGATCATGGCAGCCACGGTGGGCGATTATGCCGGGCCCGACAACGCGCCCAGGGCGTTGGGCTTCATCACCCTGATATTTGGCCTGGGCCAGATCAGTGGCCCTGCCATCGCAGGCATGCTCGCCCAACACTCAGGCAGTTTTTCATCGAGCTTCTACATGGCTGCCGCACTGGCCGCCGCGGCGATCCTGCTTTCGGCTATGCTGGAAGCCCCGCGCCATTGAACCTCGCCCCTCACCGCGAACAATCCACCGCCTCAGGCCACCCCCATGAACCCAGAGCTCTCCCTGCACGAAACCCGCGTAATCGGCTGCCTGATCGAAAAGGAAATCACCACCCCGGAGCAGTATCCCCTGTCGCTGAACGCGCTGACCAATGCCTGCAACCAGAAGAGCAACCGCGACCCGGTGCTGAATCTGGACGAGGCCGCGGTGCAGCAGCTCGTCGATCAACTGGTCAAAAAGCGCCTCGTCAGCGAGCAAAGCGGCTACGGCAGCCGTGTCCCCAAGTTCCAGCACCTGTTCTGCAACACGAACTTCGGCACCCTCAAGTTCTCGCCGCAGGAGCTCGCCATCGTGTGCGAACTCTTCCTGCGCGGACCGCAGACTCCCGGAGAGCTGCGCAGCCGCGCCAGCCGGCTGTGTCGCTTTGGCGATGTGACTGAAGTCGAAGCGGCGCTCGACGGCCTCGCCGCGCGCGAAGACGGGCCGTTCGTGCTGCGGCTTGCGCGCGAACCTGGTAAGCGCGAATCGCGCTACGCCCACTTGTTCAGCGGCGAGCCGGCGGGCGAGAGCGAAAGCGACAGCCGGCCCTTCGCGAA
>CAZRMO010000125.1:0-9258 GCA_964601155.1 uncultured Enterobacteriaceae bacterium | reverse complement strand
GTTGCGGCGCGTCGTGCTGACGTACGCCATGTTAACAGACCCTGACACGGCTTATTCGGTGTTACTCCCATTTTGCGCGCCTGCCCATGCGCGCGCCACTGCACACAGCAGCCGGCGCCTGCAAAGCCAGCAGGAATAGGGCGTTCGGCGGTTTTACTCCCTTGCGCGGGCCTACCCCCAAGTGAGTAGAAACGCGCGTTCGTGGGCGAATCCGGCCTATTTCCCGCTGCTGTGCGCGCGCCTAGACTGCGGCTCTATTCGATGACAAACGGATCAAGAGGCGCTGAACATGTCGGACATCAAGCAATGGAACGTGGAGGACGAAAAGTTCTGGGAATCCACCGGCAAGCGCATCGCGAATCGCAATCTGTGGATTTCGATTCCGAGCCTGCTGGTCGGATTCGCCGTGTGGATCCTGTGGAGCATGGTGACCGTTCAGATGATCAATGCCGGGTTTCCGTTCAAGCCGGTGGAACTGTTCACGCTGTCGGCGATCTCCGGCCTCACCGGCGCGACGCTGCGCATCCCGAGCAGCTTTTTCATCCGCATCGCCGGCGGGCGCAACACCATCGTTTTCACCACCGCGCTGCTGATCATTCCCGCCCTGCTGACCGGTATCGCGCTGCAGGACAAGAACACGCCCTTGTGGGTATTCCAACTCCTCGCGTTCCTGTGCGGCTTCGGCGGCGGCAACTTCGCCTCGTCCATGTCCAACATCAGCTATTTCTTTCCGAAGCGGATGCAGGGCCTCGCGCTCGGCTTGAACGCCGGTCTGGGGAACTTCGGCGTTACTACGATGCAAATCGTGGTGCCGCTGGTGATGACGTTCGGCCTGTTCGGCGCACTCGGCGGCAACGGTATTGCGCTGGTGCAGGCATCCGGCAGCCTGTTCGGCAAGACCGCGGTCGGGGCGATCACCTATATCCAGAACGCCGGCTTCGTCTGGCTGCTGCTGCTGGTGCCGCTCGCCGTGATCGGCTGGTTCGGCATGAACAACATTCGCACCGAGGAAGTCTCGCCGCACATCGGCTCGCCGCTCGCCGCGATGAGCAAGATCAGCGGCATGCTGATGATCGGTTTCGTCACCGCCGCCGCCGGCCTGTACCTGATCCTGCCCGCACCCATAGGCCTCGGGGCGCCCGGTTGGGCGAAGTGGTTCATCCTGGCCGGCATCATCGCCGCCACGGTGTTCCTGATGAAGCTGATACCCGGCGACATCAAGCCCAACCTGCAGCGCCAGTTCAAGATCTTCGGCAATAAACACACCTGGGTCATGAGCATCATCTACACCATGACTTTCGGCAGTTTCATCGGCTATTCGGCCGGCTTCGCGCTGGCGATCAAGGTGATTTTCGGCTTCACCCATACGGTCGGCGCCGACGGGAGCATGAGCAACGCGCTCAATCCGAACGGCCCGTCGGCATTGATGTACGCATGGATGGGGCCTTTCATCGGCGCGTTGATCCGGCCCGTCGGCGGCTGGGTCGCCGACAAGGTGGGCGGCGCCAAGGTGACGCAGATCGTATCGGTCGTGATGATCGCCGCGGCATTGGGTGTTGCCTACTATATGAAGGCGGCCTACCAGTCGGCGACGCCGGAGGAGTACTTCCTGCCGTTTTTCATCCTGTTCCTCGTCCTGTTCGCCGCCTCGGGCATAGGCAACGGCTCCACCTTCCGCACCATCGCCATCGTGTTCCCGAAAGAGCAGGCCGGCCCGGTGCTGGGCTGGACTTCCGCGGTCGCGGCCTACGGCGCGTTCATCATTCCGCAGGTGTTCGGCGAGCAGATCAAAGCCGCCACGCCGGAGAACGCGCTCTACGGCTTCGCCATTTTTTACGCCGTATGCCTGGCGCTGAACTGGTGGTACTACCTCGGCCCGAAGGCCGAATTCGACAATCCGTGAAGCGCGGGGATCGTCGCCGGCATGGACGTCACGAGTTTCAATTTTGAGCGCTTCTGGCCCCTAGCGGGAGGCACGCACTATGGCGAATCATGTCCTGATGCATTGGAACGCGGAGGACCCCGGCTTCTGGGAGAGCGAGGGACGCGCCGTCGCGAGCCGCAACCTGTTGATCTCGATCCCGGCGCTGATGCTGGCGTTCGCCGTCTGGATGGTGTGGAGCGCGGTGGTGGTGAATCTGCCCAATATCGGCTTCGAGCTCACTACACGGGAACTGTTCTGGCTCGCGGCACTGCCTGCGCTGTGCGGCGCCACGCTGCGGATTTTCTATTCCTTCCTGGTGCCGGTGTTCGGCGGACGCCGCTGGACCGCAATTTCGACGGCGCTGCTGCTGCTGCCTGCCGTCGGCATGGGCTTCGCCGTCAGGGATCCGGGCACCAGCTTTTCGACGCTGGTGGTGCTGGCGCTGCTGTGCGGCCTGGGCGGCGGCAACTTCGCCTCGAGCATGGCCAACATCAACTTTTTCTTCCCCAAGGCGCAGAAGGGCACGGCGCTCGGCCTGAATGCCGGATTGGGCAACCTCGGCGTGTCGCTGGCGCAGTTCATCGTACCCGCTGTGATCACGGTCGGGATCTTCGGCGCGCTCGGCGGCGCGCCGCAGACCTGGACCCGTGGCGCCGAATCGCACCAGATATGGCTGCAGAACGCGGGCTTCGTCTGGGTGCCGTTCATCGTCGCGTGCGCACTGGCCGCCTGGTTCGGCATGAACGATCTCGCGCCGGCCAGGGCGCCGTTCTTCGAGCAAGCGGTGATTTTCAAGCGCAAGCACACCTGGCTCATGTGCTGGCTTTACCTCGGCACTTTCGGTTCGTTCATCGGTTACTCGGCGGCTTTCCCGCTGTTGCTGCAGAGCCAGTTTCCTCAGGCGGACGCGCTGACCTATGCCTGGCTCGGTCCTTTCGTCGGGGCGCTGATGCGGCCGCTGGGCGGTTGGCTGGCGGACAAGCTCGGCGGCGCGCGCGTTACCTTGTGGGTTTTCATTGCCCTGGCGGCCGGCGTGCTGGGCGTGCTCGCCTTCCTTCCCCGGGACGGGCAGGGCGGCAACTTCTACGGTTTTCTCGCCGTGTTCATGCTGCTGTTCGCGAGTTCGGGAATCGGCAATGGCTCGACGTTCCGCATGATTCCAGTGATTTCTCTGAATCGGCATTTACGCGCAGCCGGCGCGGGCGCCGATGCGGAGGAGCAGGCCGTGCGCGAGGCCAACAGGGAATCGGCCGCAGTGCTCGGTTTTTCCTCGGCCATAGGCGCATACGGCGGCTTTGTCATCCCGATGAGCTATGGCGAGTCCATATCCGCCAGCGGGGCTGCGGCTGGCGCGCTCGAAATGTTTTTGTTTTTTTACTTGGTCTGTATTGCGACGACCTGGTGGTACTACGCGCGGCGGGGCGCAGAAGCCCCTTGCTGAGACGCGCGGCCACCGCCATCGCGACATTCATGGAGAAAAGACAATGGCTGCAACAGACGTAAGTGCACTGAGAAAACGCTATGGATTGCGCGGCACACCTGCTGCCGGGCTGTGGATGGGCACCTGGGGTTTTTTCATCGGCTTCGCCGCGGTATCGCTGTACGGGCCGGCGGCGCACTATTTTCAGAGCTCGATGCACATCTCGGGCGTGATGCTCGGCCTGCTGGTGGCGGCGCCGCAGCTCACCGGGTCGCTGTTGCGCATCCCGTTCGGCGCCTGGGTGGACAAAGCCGGCGGGCGGCTGCCGATGCTCACCTTGTTCGTCTTGTCGCTCGTCGGCATGTGCGGCCTGGTCTACATCCTCTACACCGTGCATGAGCTGACGACGGCGGTATACCCCGTGATCCTGTTGTTCGGCTTCATGAGCGGCTGCGGCGTGGCCTCGTTCTCGGTCGGAATTCCGCAGGTGTCCTACTGGTATCCGCAGAACCGGCAGGGCACCGTGCTCGGCACCTACGGCGGCGTGGGCAACCTCGCACCTGGCCTGTTCACGCTCATGCTCCCGTTCGCAATTGCCACCTGGGGGCTGGCCGGCTCGTATCTCGCGTGGTTCATCTTTCTGCTGGCCGGCGCCCTGATCTACGCCTGGCTGACCCACGACGCTTACTTCTTTCAGCTGCGCAAGCACGATGTGCCGCTCGAGGAGGCGACGCAGGTCGCGCGCCAATGCGGCCAGGAGCTGTTCCCCAAGGAGTCGGTGTGGCAGGCGCTGTGGACCGCCGCCGAAGTGCAGCGCACCTGGGGCCTGGTATTCCTCTACTTCACGTCTTTCGGCGGATTTCTGGCGCTCACCGCCTGGTTTCCCACCTACTGGATCAACCTGCACCACATGGACGTCAAGTCCGCAGGCATGCTCGGCGGCCTGGGCTTCTCGCTGCTCGCCGCGGTGATCCGCGTGTTCGGAGGCGTCGTGTCGGAGCGCTTCGGCGGCGAGCGCGTCGCGGTCGGTTCGTTTCTCGCGGTGCTCGCCGGCGCCCTGCTGCTCACGGTCGTGACCCAGTTCGGCGTCAACGTGGTGGGCGAGCTGGTGATCGCGCTCGGCATGGGCATCGGCAATGCGGCGGTGTTCAAGATGGTCCCGAAGTACGTGCCCCACGCGGTCGGCGGCGCTTCAGGCTGGGTGGGCGGCCTGGGCGCGCTCGGCGGCTTCGTCATCCCGCCGATCCTCGGCGCTTTCGTCGATGCGCTCGGGCCGGCGGGCTACGCGCGCGGATTTTTCGTCTACGTGGTGCTGGGACTGGCCGCGACCGTACTCGCGATCGCATTCGTGCGCGCAGACAAACCTCCGGTACAGACCGCTGCGGCGAGCTGAACCCAACGACAGGATACTAAAGGAGCACACATGAGCCATTTTCTAGATCGTCTTAGCTATTTTGCGCAGACCAGGGAGCCTTTCGCCGAAGGCCACGGCAGCACGACGCGCGAGGACCGCAGCTGGGAGGAGGGCTACCGCCAGCGCTGGCAGCACGACAAGATCGTGCGCTCGACCCACGGGGTCAATTGCACCGGCTCGTGCAGCTGGAAGATCTACGTCAAAGGCGGCATCGTCACCTGGGAGACGCAGCAGACCGACTATCCGCGCACGCGTCCCGACATGCCCAACCACGAGCCGCGCGGCTGCTCGCGCGGGGCTTCGTATTCCTGGTACATGTACAGCGCCAACCGGGTGAAATACCCGATGGTGCGCGGGCGCCTGTTGCGTGCCTGGCGCGAAGCGCGCAAGTCGCTCGGCCCGGTCGAGGCCTGGGCCTCGATTGTCGAGTCGCCGGCTGCGTCGAAAGACTACAAGTCGCGCCGCGGCCTCGGCGGCTTCGTGCGCTCGAGCTGGGACGAAGCGAACGAGATCGTCGCCGCGGCCAATGTCTACACCATCAAGAAGCACGGCCCGGACCGCGTGGTCGGTTTTTCGCCGATTCCGGCGATGTCCATGGTGTCCTACGCCGCCGGCAGTCGCTACCTGTCGCTGATCGGCGGCGTGTGCATGAGCTTCTACGACTGGTATTGCGACCTGCCGCCGGCAAGCCCGCAAACCTGGGGCGAGCAAACCGACGTGCCGGAATCGGCCGACTGGTACAACTCGACTTTCATCATGGCCTGGGGTTCGAACGTGCCGCAGACGCGCACGCCGGATGCGCACTTCTTCACCGAGGCGCGCTACAAGGGGACGAAGATCGTCTCGATCACGCCGGACTATGCGGAAGTCGCCAAATTCGGCGACCTTTGGCTGCACCCGAAGCAGGGCACCGATGCGGCGCTGGCGATGGCGATGGGGCACGTCATCCTGAAGGAATTCCACGTCGATAAGCCGTCGGCTTACTTCCAGGACTATGCGCGCCGCTATACCGACCTGCCGATGCTGGTGAAGCTGGTCAAGCGCGACGGTCGCTACGTGCCGGATCGATTCGTGCGCGCCACGGATTTCTCGGACAAGCTGGCGCAGGCGAACAATCCCGATTGGAAAACGGTCGCCTTCGACGAGGCGTCCGGAAAAGTGGTGGTGCCGAACGGTTCTATCGGTTTTCGCTGGGGGCAGAGCGACGGCAAATGGAATCTGGAAGAGAAGGAGGCAGGGGGAGAGGAGGCGAAACTGCGTCTGTCGCTGATCGAGCGGCCCGACCAGGTCGCTCCGGTCGCCTTTCCCTATTTCGGCGGCATCGTCACCGAAAATTTCACGCATAACCAACAGCAGGGCAACGACGTCCTGCTGCGCAATGTTCCGGTGAAGAAGCTCCAGCTGGCCGAGGGTGAGTGCCTGGTGGCGAGCGTGTTCGACCTGCTCCTTGCCAATTACGGCATCGATCGCGGCCTGGGCGGAGAGCACGTGGCGGCGAGCTACGACCAGGACGTCCCTTATACGCCGAAATGGCAGCAAGCCATCACCGGCGTGAAGGCCGCCGACGTGATCTCGGTCGCGCGTCAATTCGCCGATAACGCCGACAAGACCCATGGCAAGTCGATGGTGATCATCGGCGCCGGAATGAACCACTGGTACCACTGCGACATGAACTACCGCGGCATCATGAACATGCTGATGATGTGCGGCTGCGTCGGCGTTTCGGGCGGCGGCTGGGCGCACTACGTCGGTCAGGAAAAGCTGCGCCCGCAGACCGGCTGGACCGCGCTCGCGTTCGCGCTCGACTGGCATCGCCCGCCGCGCCAGCAGAACTCCACTTCGTTCTTCTATGCGCATACCGACCAGTGGCGCTACGAGAAGCTCGAGGTCAAGGAGATACTCTCGCCGCTTGCCGACCCGAAAGACTATACCGGCTCGCTGATCGACTATAACGTGCGCGCCGAGCGCATGGGCTGGCTGCCCTCGGCCCCGCAATTGCAGACCAATCCGATCCAGGTGGTGAAGGACGCGCAGGCCGCCGGCATGGATGCCAAGGACTACGCGGTGAAGTCGCTCAAAGACGGAAAGCTGCGCCTCGCCTGCGAGGACCCGGACAACCCGGCAAATTTCCCGCGGAATTTATTCGTCTGGCGCTCCAATCTGCTCGGCTCCTCGGGCAAGGGGCACGAGTACTTCCTCAAGCATCTGCTGGGCACTACGCACGGGGTGCAGGGCAAGGAACTGGGAGCACCCGGAGAAGCAAAGCCCGAGGAAGTCGTCTGGCGCGACAAGGCGCCCGAGGGCAAGCTCGACCTTCTGGTAACGCTCGACTTCCGTATGTCGACGACCTGTCTTTATTCGGACATCGTCCTCCCGACCGCAACCTGGTACGAGAAGAACGATCTCAACACCTCGGACATGCACCCATTCATCCATCCGCTGTCCGCGGCGACCGATCCGGCGTGGGAGGCGCGGAACGACTGGGAGATCTACAAAGGCTTCGCCAAGAAGTTCTCCGAGGTCTGCGTCGGCCACCTGGGCGTGGAAAAGGAGCTGGTGCTGACGCCGATGATGCACGATACGCCGGGAGAACTGGCGCAGGCACTCGACGTCAAGGAATGGAAGAAGGGCGAATGCGAGCTTATCCCGGGCAAGACCGCCCCCGCGATGACGGTGATCGAACGCGACTACCCCAATACCTACAAGAAGTTCACCGCCTTGGGGCCGCTGATGGCGAAAGTCGGAAACGGCGGCAAGGGCATCGCCTGGAACACCGAACATGAAGTGAAGCAGCTCGGCGCGCTCAACTACGCTGTGACCGACGATGGCATCACGAAAGGCATGCCGAGGATAGAGACCGACATCGACGCATCCGAGGTCATCCTGATGCTGGCGCCCGAGACCAACGGCGAGGTGGCGGTGAAGGCCTGGGAAGCGCTGTCGAAAATCACCGGGCGCGAGCACGCGCACCTGGCGCGCCCGAAGGAAGACGAGAAGCTGCGCTTCCGCGACCTGCAGGCGCAACCGCGCAAGATCATTTCGAGTCCGACCTGGAGCGGCATCGAGTCGGAGAAGGTGAGCTACAACGCCGGCTGGACCAACATCAACGAGCTGATTCCCTGGCGCACCCTGACCGGACGCCAGCAGTTCTACCAGGACCACAAATGGATGCTGGGCTTCGGCGAAGGCCTGTGCGTGTATCGACCGCCGATCGACCTGAAGACCACGCGAACCATGCGCGGCGACAGGAGCAACGGCAACCCCGAGGTGATGCTCAATTTCATCACGCCGCACCAGAAATGGGGCATCCACTCGACCTATACCGACAATCTGCTGATGCTGACGCTGTCGCGCGGGGGACCCATCGTGTGGCTGTCGGAAGACGATGCCAGGAAGGCCGGGATCGTCGACAACGACTGGATCGAGCTATTCAATGTGAACGGCGCGATCGCCGCGCGCGCGGTGGTAAGCCAGCGCGTCCTGCCCGGCATGTGCATGATGTACCACGCGCAGGAAAAGATCGTCAACACGCCGGGCTCTGAAATCACCGGCACGCGCGGCGGCATCCACAACTCGGTGACGCGCATCGTCACCAAGCCCACGCACATGATCGGCGGCTACGCGCAGCTCTCCTACGGCTTCAACTACTACGGCACGATAGGCACCAACCGCGACGAGTTCGTGGTGGTACGCAAGATGAAGAACGTGGACTGGCTGGATGAGCCGGCTGTCACCGAGACCCAAGGAGTTGAATCATGAAAGTGCGCGCTCAAATCGGCATGGTGCTGAATCTGGACAAATGCATTGGTTGTCATACCTGCAGTGTGACCTGCAAAAACGTCTGGACTAACCGCGAGGGCATGGAATACGCCTGGTTCAACAACGTCGAGACCAAGCCCGGCATCGGCTATCCGAAGCAATGGGAGAGCCAGGAAAAGTGGAACGGCGGCTGGACGCGCAAGGGCTCAGGCAAGATCGTTCCCAAGCAGGGCGGCAAGTTCGAGGTTCTGCTGAAGATATTCTCCAATCCCAACCTGCCGCAGATCGACGACTACTACGAACCGTTCACCTTCGACTACCAGCACTTGCACAATGCGCCGGAGATGAAGGCGCCGCCGACCGCGCGCCCGCGCTCGCTGCTGACCGGGAAGCGCATGGAAAAGATCGAGTGGGGGCCGAACTGGGAGGAAATCCTGGGCGGGGAGTTCGCCAAGCGCTCGGTGGATTCGAACTTCGACGACATGCAGAAGGAGATGTACGGCCAGTTCGAAAATACTTTCATGATGTACCTGCCGCGCCTGTGCGAGCACTGCCTCAACCCGACCTGCGTCGCGTCCTGCCCGTCGGGCTCGATCTACAAGCGCGAAGAAGACGGCATCGTGCTCATCGACCAGGACAAGTGCCGCGGCTGGCGCATGTGCGTGTCGGGCTGCCCGTACAAGAAGATCTATTACAACTGGTCCACGGGCAAGGCGGAGAAATGCATCTTCTGCTATCCGC
>CAZRMO010000124.1:4557-9380 GCA_964601155.1 uncultured Enterobacteriaceae bacterium | reverse complement strand
TGCTTCAGTGAAACAGCAGCAATCCGCCGCCGCCGGCGAAGACCAGAATGGGGGCGCTCGATCTCGCTATCCCCGAGAAGCAGCAGTTGCAAACTGATCTCGTGGGGTCATCATGACCGAGCCCTGGAAGATTCTCACTGCGCTGACTCTTGCACGCGCCGGCATGGGCTTTCAATTCCAGTCGGTCGCTTCAGTCGCCCCCTTCCTTACTACGGACCTCGGCCTTGATCAGACACAGCTCGGATGGCTGATCGGCTTATATCTGCTGCCCGGGGTGTTTATCGCGCTGCCCAGTGGCTTGCTCGGCGTGCGATTCGGCGACAAACGCGTAGTGCTCTTCGGCCTCCTGCTAATGGCATCCGGTGGCCTTGGGCTGGCGCTAGCTACTACTTCCATGGCGGCGAACGTCGCACGCTTCTTGAGTGGTGCTGGTGCCGTTGTCCTCAACGTATTGCTTACGAAGATGGTGGCCGACTGGTTCGACGGGAAGGAGCGGCTGCTCGCCATGGCAGCGCTGGTCAATGCATGGCCGATTGGCATCGGGCTCGCCCTCCTCACGCTCGGCGTACTTGCCCAAGCGCAAAGCTGGCAACTCGCCGTTGCGCTGACCGCGATCTACGCGGTGTTTGCGCTTGTGCTGGTGGCGCTGATTTATCACGCGCCAAAAACCGCGGCTGCGAAACCGGTCGTCGGCATGGGGCTGGACTTGCTCGACCGACGCGATTGGTTTGTGCTTGCGGTAGCTTCGCTGCCATGGATGTTCTTTAACGCCGCTTACCAGATTGTCATCTCGTTTCTACCGGCATTCTTTTTGGAAAAACGTCTGAGCATCGGCGCCTCGGGTGCGCTCGTCGCGTTCAATACCATGCTCGTGATCGGCTCTGTGCAGGTGGGCGGCATGCTTCTCAAGCGCACAGATCGACCGGACAGGCTTTGCCACGCAGCGATGATCGGCTGGTGCGCGAGCATATTTCTTTTATCGCGCAGCGCCGATCCACTGATCTGGGCCGTGGTTAGCGGCATGATCGCGGGCCTACCCGCTGGTGCATTCGTTGCCCTTCCTACCCAGGTTCTACGGCCGGAGCAGCGGGCACCTGGCGTGGGTGGGTTCTATACCGTCTATTACCTCGGTTGCGCCATACTGCCTGCGGTCGCGGGCGCCCTGTACGACCGATTGGCAACTGCGGCTGCACCGCTCTGGCTTGCTGCCGCGGTGGCCATCGCGTGCGTGCCTGCACTGTCCTTTCTGCGCTATGTGACACCAAGGTAGAGGTCAAATAATAGCGACGTAAATAGGAGCGTTTTCGTTGTGCATGAGTCGAATGACTCTGCTGCTCGTGAGCTCGGCCATCAAGCCGGTACTGCCTGTACCGGCGCCGCAGTCGAGCGCGCGGTCTCCTTCGCGCACGGCGCCTTCGACCAGCATTTCGCGGCCGCGCTGTTCGGCCGCCGCAGTGATGAGGCGGTGCTGCCAATCGAAGCGCCCTGCGAGACGGGCGTAGATCGCAGTCAGACTGTCGAGACCGAGCCGCTCGCACACACGTTTGGCAGCCTCATCCTGCCAGTGCTAGCAACACGCCTGCGAAAACTCATGGTGTAATTTTCAGCGTTACCCGCCCAACACTCAACGCAAGGGAGGATTCGCTGAAATGGAATTTCTGGATGCGATCGAGTCACAGATGGTTTCCAATCGCCTTCCTCTGGCGGGCATTTCGATAGCGGCGCTGCCTTGCACGGACACGCCTCTGGTTCTGTCCTTGCACTGGCACGGGTTCATAGAACATGAAACGGAAACCGAACTCGGCCGGCGGTTCAGCTATGAGGCCGTCCCGTCGTCGTGCCTGCAAGTCACTCGGCGTTGGCGTGAGCTGCGCGACCTCGAGCACGCGGTCATGGACGTTGCCTGGGAGCTCGGATCCTGGGACCTCACCCGCCACGAGATGCGCCCTTGCATGCGGCCCGGTGCGCCCACGCAGGAAGCGATCGAATGCCATATGGCGTTCGGGCAGCCGCATCCCTATGTCGAAGCGGAGCTTGCGCCGGTCTCTGAGGTGCAAGACGCCGAGGACTTGCTCGAAACGGCCGGGCGAAGCGGTTATCTGCTATGGCGTTTCCGGCCGGTGCGCGGCGGCATGTGGGAGGAGGTCAGCGAAGACGCCTCTCTGCAGCCCGGCGGCTACCGCAACCCGCCGTGCCCTCAAATCAGTTGCGAGTTCGGCGACACGCGCTGTCTGCGGCAACCGCGCAGCGTTGTTTATCGATTCGGTTACTTTGAGGAAAATGCGCAGCAGCTCGGCTACCGCAGCGCGCTAGTGGCTGAGCGCTGACCGCAATGCGGCGCGCTCCGAATCAGCCGTGCGCGAAGCGTATGCTTCCCTTGCCCTGGGACTCGGCCTTGTAGCGCCGTCGGTCGGCCGCGATCGACAGGGAGTCGGCGTCCGCGGCATGGTTGGGAAACAGGGCAATGCCCAGGCTGCCCGCAAGCGCGCGGCCGATGTCCGGCTCCCGCAGCGAGCTTTCGTTATTCGCGATAATCGAACTGGCGACGCATCTGGCCGCTTCGTGCTGACCGGCATCTATGGTCAGCATGACGACGAACTCATCGCTGGCGGCGCGGGTGGCCGGATTGTTTTCACGATTGTCGAACAATTCGCGCGGGTAGTTCGAGCACTCGATCAGCCATGCCTCGAAGCCGAGCAGGGTCAGGCCCTGGGTCACGGCCACGCGCCACGCGGCCTTCGCTTGATGTTGGGCAAGCGTTTCCAATTCGGTTTTCATTTCAGGGTCGCCTGTTTGCGGGAATCGTCGCCATGATGCGAGGCGGGCGCGGCAATGCGGAAGCATGCTCGCGGCGGAAAATTTCTCGTCGCTCTGGTGGAACCGGCATCAAACTTCATCGGCACAGGCCTTATCCAAAAGCGTTGGACGACCTTACTCCTGTTCTAGCGATAAATCAATCTATTATCGCCATCTTCTAAAGTTTTCCTTCATGTGTGCCCTCCGGACCCCAGCCGCATTGCAATCGGTCAAACGCAGGCGCGGTCACTCGACGCGCGGCCGCGCTGGGCGCTTGCGCGAAACTGCCCGTCTAACTATAGTGCGCCGATGGCACACGACCACGATCACGACGAAGAACACTCGGAGCTGTCCGAAACGCAGCTGCGCGTGCGCGCGCTGGAAACGATCCTCACCGAGAAGGGCTATGTCGATCCGGCGGCGCTCGACGTTCTGATCGAAACCTACGAGACCAAGGTCGGCCCGCGCAACGGCGCGCGCGTGGTGGCCAAGGCCTGGAGCGATCCGGCCTATCGTGCCTGGCTGCTCGAGGATGCCAACGCCGCCATCGCCTCGGTCGGCTACGCCGGCCGCCAGGGCGAACACATCGTCGTGGTGGAGAACACGCCCAAGCGACACAACATGGTCGTGTGCACGCTATGCTCCTGCTACCCGTGGCCGGTGCTCGGCCTGCCGCCGGTCTGGTACAAATCGGCGCCCTATCGTTCGCGCGTGGTCGCGGAGCCTCGCGGCGTGCTGCGCGAGTTCGGCGTGGAGTTGCCGGCGGACACCGAAATTCGCGTCTGGGATTCGACTTCCGAAGTGCGCTACCTGGTGCTGCCGATGCGGCCCGAGGGCAGCGCCGGCTTGAGCGAAAACGAGCTCGCCGAACTGGTGACGCGCAACAGCATGATCGGCACCGGGCTGGCGCAGCGGCCGGGTGAACCCGCATGACCGAGGGCGCGCATGACATGGGCGGCGTGCGCGGCTACGGCAAGGTGGTGCCTGAGCCGAACGAGCCGCCGTTTCACGCCGAATGGGAGCGCCGCGCGTTCGCGCTCACGCTGGCGATGGGTAAGCCCGGGGAATGGAACATCGACATGTCGCGCGCCGCGCGCGAAAACCGGCCGCCCGAGGATTACCTGTCCAAGAACTATTACGAGCTCTGGCTCGCCGGTCTGGAACAGCTGATGGCCGAGCGCGGCCTGGTCGCGCGCGACGAGCTCGAGGCTGGCCGCGTGCTGCATCCGCCGCCGCCGAACAAGGGCCGGCTCTTGCCCGAGGAAGTCGCCGAGGTGCTTTACCGCGGCGCGCCGACAGGGCGCGCGCCGGATGCGCCGGCGCGATTCAAGGTGGGCGACCGCGTGCGCACGCGCAACACCGCACCGCCGACGCACACGCGGCTGCCGCGCTATGTGCGCGGCCATGCCGGCGTGGTCGAGCTGGTGCACGGCTGCCATGTGTTCCCCGACAGCAATGCGCTCGGCGCGGGTGAGAATCCGCAATGGCTCTACACGGTGTGCTTCGACGGCACCGAGCTGTGGGGATCCGGCGCCGATCCGACGCTGAAAGTTTCGGTCGACGCCTGGGACGCTTATCTGGAGCCGGCCTGATGGCCCTGGACCAGGAAGCAGCGGCGCGCGCCGCCGCCAGCGTGCCCGGTATTCCCCGGGACGCCGAAGGTCCGGTGTTTCGCGAGCCCTGGGAGGCGCAGGCCTTTGCGATGACGCTCGCCCTGCACGAGCGCGGCCTGTTCAGCTGGAAGGAATGGGCCGAGGCGCTCGCCGCCGAAATCAAGCGCGCGCAGGCTGCGGGCGACCCGGACACCGGCGAAACCTACTATCAGCACTGGCTCGCCGCGCTGGAACGGTTGGTCGCGCAAAAAGGCGTGGCCACTCGCGATACCCTGGCGCGCTACCGCGACGCCTGGGATCATGCCTGCGAGCGCACGCCGCACGGCCGGCCGATCGAATTGCGGCCGGACGATTTCCGCTAGCGGGGCGCGTTCAGCCGCAAAAAAAGTATTTGTCTCTGACCCGTTTTGGTCG
>CAZRMO010000124.1:0-4457 GCA_964601155.1 uncultured Enterobacteriaceae bacterium | reverse complement strand
CGTTTTGGTCGCTAAGCACGCTGGTCACCTCGGTTGGGAGCAGCGAGCCCATATGTCGCAAAAATCGCGATTCCGCGACACGTTCTCTTGACGTGTCGCCGGCCGCGACATATGCTGCGGACATGGCGCAAAAAGCGCATTCCCGCGACACGTCCCGTCTGGCTGGCTGGCAGCCGCGCCGCCCGTACAACGGCCTGCCGCGGCTCCCTCCCGCCGTGGAGCTGGAGACGAAAACGGTGTTGAAACAGTGCGTGACGGCGCGCGCGGCGCTGGCCGAGCTGAAGCAGGCGGCGGCGCTGATCCCGAACCCCGCGATGCTGATCAACACGCTGCCCCTGCTCGAAGCCCGGGCGAGTTCGGAAATCGAGAACATCGTCACCACCGCCGACAAACTGTTCCGGCACCTGCAAACCGAAAGTGGCGCAGACCCCGCGACCAGGGAGGCGCTGCGCTACCGGCGCGCCCTGCTCGAAGGCGTCAAGGCGTTGAAGACCCGGCCGTTGACGACGGGCACGGCGGAGTTGGTCTGTACGCGGATCAAAGGCGTCCAGATGAGCGTGCGCAAGGCAATGGGCACCGCTCTTGCCAGCGACGCTACAGGTGAAGTGGTGTATACGCCGCCCGAAGGCGAGGCGCGCATCCGTGAGCTGCTCGCCAACTGGGAGCGCTTTCTGCACGAGCAAACATCGCTCGACCCGCTGGTGCGGATGGCGGCGGCGCACTACCAGTTCGAAGCGATCCATCCGTTCACCGACGGCAACGGACGCACCGGTCGCGTGTTGAACAGCCTGTTCCTGGTCGAGCAGGGCTTGCTCCCGTTGCCTATCCTCTACCTCAGCCGCTACATCATCGCGCACAAGGCCGAGTATTACAGCCTGCTGCGCGACGTAACGCGCGACACTGCCTGGGAGCCATGGTTGCTCTATATGCTGCGCGCAGTCGAAGACACGGCGGAGTGGACCACGGCCAAGATCGGCGCCGTGCGCAAACTCGCCGGCGGCACCGCGGAGCACGTGCGCGCTTCGCTGCCGAAGATCTACAGCCGCGAACTGGTGGACGTCATCTTCGAACAGCCGTATTGCCGCATCGCCAACGTGGTCGAAGCCGGAATTGCCGGCCGGCAGGCGGCGTCGCGCTACCTCAAGGCCCTAGTGGCGATAGGCGTGATGCGCGAGCAGGCCTTCGGCAAGGAAAAGCTCTTCGTCCACCCGAAGCTGATGACGCTCCTCACGCGCGACGGCAACGCATTCCAGCCATATCGATGATGCGCGACCGGCGTGCCTTGGCGGCGCTGCCCCGCGGTGAGATTTTTCACGCCACGCGCATAACAGGCCAAACTCGCGCTCCTACGAGACCCGCGCCTCCACCATCCGGCGCCACGGCGCGCCAGCGCGCAGCCGGGAGAGGTTGCCGAAGAGCCCCCCCGCAGTCCGGTTGATGAAGACGATGTGGTGCGGGAAGCGCACGCCCTTGGCCTCGCCGAACTGGCTCAAGTTCGTGTCCATGATCTGGCGCAGGAGCTGGTCGTCGTAGCCGAAGCGATAGGGGCGCGCGTCATCGAGCATCTTGAACACGAGGTCGAGCGCGGGGGCGATCAGCGCCGCGGACACGGGCGCGCCGGAAGCCGTGGTGATGCCCATCGCCGCGAGCAGCGCCGGCACATCAAAGCGCCGGCCGTCCAGGGCGGCGCGGCAGAGGGCGCGGTAGCCCTCCGCGATGGAAGGCGGCACTGACTTCACGCAGCCGAAGTCGTAGACGATGACGCGGCCGTCGGGGAGGAAGGAGAAGTTCGACAGGTTCGGGTCCGCGTGGATCAGGCCGTGCTCGAACAGGCCGCGTAGCAGGAAGTCGAATAGCACCGCGCCCCAGCGATCGCGCAGGGCCTGCGGCCGATCGCCGTCGCAGGCTTCGTCCGGCGTGTAGCCCGCGCGGTACTCCATCGTCAGCACGCGGCGGCTCGAGGCTGCGTCGATGACGCCGGGGATCATCAGCTCGGCGCTGTCGGACCAGAGCCCGGCCATGCGCCGCAGGTTCTCCGCCTCGTTCACGTAGTCCAGCTCCTCGCGCAGGCGGTCGCGCACCTCGCCCCAGACCGGCTCGAAGTCGGCGTCGGTGAACAGCGCAAACAGCGATTTCAACAGGCGCCGCAGGTTGACGAGGTCGGCCTCGATGATTCTGTCTATCCCCGGGTACTGGATCTTCATCGCGACCGGCCGCCCATCGGCGAGGACGCCCCGGTGCACCTGCCCGATCGAGGCCGCGGCGATGGCCGCGGGCTCGAGCTGCTTGATCGTGTTGCGCCAGCCGGGGAGTTCCGCGTCGAGCGCTCGCTGCACGACATCGAACGGGATCGGCGGCGCCTGCCGCTGTAGCGTGCGCAGCACCTCGGTTACCTCGGGCGGGAGCATCGCGTCCTGCAGGCTCAGCATCTGGCCGACTTTCATCGCCGCGCCCTTCATCTTGCCCAGGTCGGAGACGATGCGCTCGGCGTTGCGCACGAGGTTCGCGAGCTGGTGCGTCTGGCGCGAAGGCCCGGAGCGCGCGAGGGAGAACAGTTGCTCGACGGCCACCGACGCACCGACGCGTCCGACCAGGCTGCCGAGCCGCAGCAGCCGCTCAATCGGCGACGTTGCCGGGGCGTTTTTTCCGGGCCGGTTTGGGCGATTCTGGTAGGGCCGGTAGGGCACTGGTGCTTCCTTGGATGGCAGCCTGAGTCGACATGCTAGCAGTACCTGCTGGGCCGAACGGGCGCGCGATAGGCGTGGCGCCAATGCGCATTTCCCATGTCATCACCGGTGCGAGGCCCGCCACGGCAGAGCTGACTTCGCCGTCAGCCTTTGCTCCCCGGGTATACAATGCATTGCGCCGTAATCGAACGATAAATTGCAACTTCCTTCACCCTATTCTTTATTCGGCCTTCCAACATGAGCACATCTGAATCCGGGCGCCCCGGCAAACGCTTCCCGGCGACCATTGTTATCTTTCTGATCGTCATCATCGGACTTGTGGGTGGTGGGTTCTATCTGGCGCCGCGCTTCGAAAGGCAGGCGCCGCAAATAACGCTCCCGGTCGTCGGCGCGCTCGGCCGGGCGCCCGTGGAGATCATGGTCAGCGATCGTGGTGCCGGATTGAAGTCGGTCAGCGTGACGCTTTCGGCGGGCGGCGCCGAGCACACGCTGGCTTCCGAGCAGTACGCCCGGCCGCTGGCCGAGAAGAAAATCACCCTGACCTTGGACCCGAAACTTGCCGGCGTCAAAGAAGGGCCCGCGATCCTGCGCGTGAGCGCGCGCGACGCCTCGCTGTGGAATTTTTTCGACGGCAACGAGGCGGTGGTCCAGAAGCATCTAACCGTCGACCTTACGCCGCCCACGATCGAGCTCGTCGCCGATGACCGCTACGTCACCTTCGGCGGCGTCGGCGCGATCGTCTACAAGGCGTCCTCGGATACGGCAAGGAGCGGGGTCAGGATCGGCGATCATTTCTTCCCCGGCTTCCAGGGGCAAGTAAAACGGCACCCGGATTATTTCGTCGATCTTTTTGCGCACGCATATGACGTGCCGGCGGACGCGCAGGCCGTGCTGAGCGCAACCGACAAAGCCGGCAACACCAGGGAAATGCCGCTGGACTACAAACTCATGAACGTGAAGTACCGGAACAGGACCGTCGCAGTATCGGACAATTTTATCCAGAACAAGGTGGCGCCCCTGCTGAAAGATGCCGGCGCGCGCCAGGGGTCACCGCAGGACATTTTCGTAGCGGTCAACCATAAGCTCAGAAAGGAGAACGAAGACAAGATCGCCGCGGTCACGAGCAAAGCCACGCCGTCGATACTCTGGAAGGGCGCGTTTAGCCAACTGAGCAATTCCAAAGTCGAAGCCAACTTCGCGGACCACCGGACCTACACCTACAACGGCGAGCAGATCGATACGGCGTATCACCTCGGCTACGACCTGTCGGTCACCAAGCATTATCCGGTCGAAGCCTCCAACAGCGGGATCGTCGCGTTTGCGGGGGACCTGGGCATTTACGGCAACGCCGTCATCCTGGATCACGGCCTCGGGCTGTTCACTCTCTATGGCCACATGAGTTCCATCGACGTGAAGGTCGGCGATGCGGTCAAGCAGCGGCAGATCCTCGGCAAGACCGGCGAGACCGGCCTGGCCGCCGGCGATCATCTGCACTTCGGGATCTATCTGGACGGGGTCGCAGTCCTGCCGGTGGAGTGGTGGGACCCGAAGTGGGTCGAGGAAAATATCACTTCCAAGCTCTAGCACGATGACACGTCGATTTCGAACCGTGCATGCTGTGTGTTTGTGGGAGGCCCGCCCTCGGGCCGATCGGGTTTCGGGCTAAAGCGCTGGTCGGGGCGGGGGCGCCCCTCCTACAGATCCCCTACTTGCCTTTATTCGGATTGATCAGGTACTTCGCCCCCGTCGCGCGCTTGCCGTACACGGCGA
>CAZRMO010000123.1:0-9485 GCA_964601155.1 uncultured Enterobacteriaceae bacterium | reverse complement strand
CGCAGCGCGCGCTTTGCGCTGACCGAAGTGACCCTGGGCATCATGCCCGGCGCCGGCGGCACGCAGAACCTGCCGCGCGCGGTAGGCGAGCGCCGCGCCAAGGAGATCATCATGACCGCGCGCCCATTCTCTGCGCAGCAGGCGTACGACTGGGGCGTGGTGAACGCGGTATACGAGCCGGGCGAACTCATGCCGAAGGTGCTCGACACCGCGCGCGCCATTGCCGGCAACGCGCCCCTGTCCATTCGCCAGGTGAAGAAATCGGTGCGCTACGGCATGCAGATGGAGTTGAAGACCGCCTTCCGCTTCGAAGTCGAAGCCTACAACCATCTGGTGGAAACCGAGGACCGCTACGAGGGCATCAAGGCCTTCAACGATAAGCGCAAGCCGGTGTTCAAGGGAAAATGAGCTAAACGCTATCGGCGTTGTCGTTCGCCTGCGGCGTGGTTCGCGGGTCGTGGTACGAACCACGAACCACGAATAACGATCAACGAACCACGTTCAACGCGGCGCTGGCTCCCAGCGTACGCAGGCTTTCCTGCTCGCCCAGTCTGTTCAGGACGCGGTACAGGCTATCTGCATCGAGGTGCTCCGCGCCGGAGACGCAATCCAGAAACTTCGCCTTGAGTTCCTCCTCCCGCAGCGGCAGCTTGGCATTGCCGCGCGCAAAGCGGATCTCGCCCGAGTCCAGCTTGCGTCCGTCGCGCAGTTCGAGCACGACACGGTCGTTCAGCGCGAACACCGGCTCGATCGAGCAGCGCGTGTCCGCGGTCGCAATGCTTACCTTTCCCATCAGCTCGCGCAGCGGCGCTTGCGCTACGAATTTGTCCGTGAGTTGCGCCAACCCGACCTTGCGCGCGACCAGCGCCGACGCAATCGCGAATTCGAGGCTGAATTTGGCTTCGAGCCCGGTTGCCGGCGCGTGGTTGCGCAGCATCGAGGCCTGTGCCTCGCCTATGGTGGCGTCGATGTGCACCACGTCCTGCGGCTTCAGGTCGTGCGCTCTGGCGAGATCGAGCACGGCATCGATCGCGCGGTGCGCCGAATAGCACATCGGGTACTTTTTTATCGACAGGCCGGCATCGAGAATGCGCAGCTGCCGGCCCAGGCCAGACGCTGCGCGCTCACGCTCGGCGCGGCCCTTGGGCGAAAGCGCCGCGAGGAAACCCGCCTGATGCTCGAACGCGTCGGGCGCGGCGGTGAGCCCCATCGCTGCGAGCCGCACCGCCTCGATCGCGCAGGCCGCGGCGCGGCCGGCATGCAGCGGCTTGGTCATGGTGCCGAAATTGGCTACCAGCCCGCTCGCCATGCTCGCGGCTACGGCGAGCGCATTGCGGCAGTTTGCGGGGGAAAGCTGGTGCAGATGCGCCACGGCGGCGGCCGCGCCCACCGTGCCCATCACCGCGGTCGGATGCCAGCCTTTGAGGTGATACGCATCGGGCTCGCGTGACAGCAACTCGGCCCAGACTTCGTAGCCCACGAGATAAGCGCGCAGCGCGTCCGCGCCGGATGCGCCCAGGTGCTCGCCCTCAGCCAGCACCGCCGGCACCAGCACCGCGCTCGGATGACCGCCCAGCGCGACGTCGTCGTAGTCGAGCGCATGCGCCGCTGTGGCGTTGATCAGCGCGGCATCGGCCGCGCTCGCGCGCTCCGTCCCGAACAGCACGCGCGCTTCGCCTGCCGCGGAGCGCCGCGCCGCAACGAACTGTTGCACGATGCCCACCACGGGCTCGTTTCTGCCTGCGATCATGGTGGCAACGGCATCGATGAAGCCGGTGCGCACGATGCGTGCCGCTTCCTCCGGCACCGCAAGGCCGCCGCTGACGAAATGCGCAATCGAGTCGCTCAGCCCGGTCATAACCGCATGCCTATCGAGTGAACGCGGCGAATGCTTCCGCCGGGACCGGATTGCCGGCCAGATAGCCCTGAAATTCGTCGCAGCCGTGCGCGCGCAGAAAATCGAGCTGCTCCTGGCGCTCCACGCCTTCGGCCAGCGCCGTGAGCTTCATGGTTTTCGCCAGATTGATAATGGCGATGGCGATGGCGCGTTCATCCGCATCGGTGCCCAGATCGTCGATGAAGGAACGGTCGATTTTGAGCTTGTCTATCGGATAGCGCTTCAAATAAGCGAGCGAGGAATAGCCGGTGCCGAAGTCGTCGATCGTAATCCTGACGCCGTGCGCGCGCAGTCCTGCCAGCGCGCTGCCGACGCTGTCCTTGTCCATCAGCAGACTTTCGGTCAGTTCGAGCTCCAGATAACGGCCTTCGAGGCCGGTCTCCTCCAGCACCCGCTTCACGCTGGCCACCAGGTCGCCGCGGTGGAACTGGGCGGCCGACACGTTGACGGAAATCGGCAATGCGGGATGGCCGGCAGCCTGCCACGCCATATTCTGGCGGCAGGCTTCGCGCAGCACGTAATGTCCGATCTCGTCGATCAGTCCGCGCGTCTCGGCGAACTCGATGAATTCCGACGGATCGATCAGGCCGCGCTCGGGGTGGCGCCAGCGCACCAGCGCCTCGATGCCGCTCAGTTGCAGGTCGCCGACGCGCAGTTGTGGCTGGTAGTACAGCACGAATTCGCCGCGCTGCACCGCCTGGCGCAGCCGCGACTCCTGCTCCAGCGTTGCAGCGCCTTCGTCCACCAGCCCCGGGGTGTAGAAGCGGCTGTGGCCGCGGCCGTGGTCCTTGGCACTGTACATTGCCGCGTCCGCATGGCGGATCAGATCGTCGGCATTGTCGCCGTCGCGCGGGAACACGCTGATGCCGATGCTGGCGTTGGCGCTAAGCTGCCGGCCCTCGAGTTCGACCGGCGCGGAGATGACCTGCAGCAGCTTTTCCGCGACCTTGGCCGCATCATCGGGCGCGGCGAAGTCGGCAAGGATCACCAGAAACTCGTCGCCGCCGAGGCGCGATACCATGTCGGCTTCGCGCAGCACTTCCCTGATGCGCACCGCGACCTGCTTGAGCAGCACGTCGCCCACGTGATGGCCGAGTGAATCGTTGATGGTCTTGAAATTGTCCAGATCGATGAACATGATCGCCACCAGCGTGCCATGGCGCCGGGCCAGCGCCAGGATCGTGGTCAGGCGCTCGGTCAGGTAGGCGCGGTTGGGCAGGCCGGTGAGCATATCGTGATGCGCGAGATACTGGATGCGCGCCTCGGAATGCTTGCGCGCGGTGATGTCGCGCAGCGCCCCCAGCCGATGCGCTTCGCCGTTGAGAGTAACGGTCTTACCCACTATCTCCACGGCGATCCTGTGGCCTTTCTTGTGTTCCACTTCGGCCTCGTAGGGCTCCTCGCCCCCTGTGCGCATGTACTCCTTCATCTTCTCGTGCCACTCGGGCGAAACGAACTCCAGCACGTCTTTCCCGATTATCTCCTCGCGTGTGTAGCCCGTGATCCCGAGCAGCGCCTCGTTAACATCGAGAAGGATGCCGTTCTTGTGGAAGAAAATCCCTTCGTTGGTCGCGGCGGCGAATTTGCGCAAGCGTTCCTCGCTCTCGCGGATGACGCGCTCGGCGAGCTGGTAGCGGGTGATGTCGGTGATCAGCACGAACGCGCCGAGCATCTGCGAGCGCTCGTCGAAATGCGGGATCAGGTGGACCTCGATCGCGCGCTGCTCGCCGTTGGGCAGGGTCATGGGGCGTATGTACTCGACGGTCTCCCCCTTGAGCACGCGCTGCACCTGCGGCTCTATGATGCGCCACGCTTCCTCGCCGATGGCTTCGCGCACGGTCTTGCCGATGATGGTGTCGACGCTCCAGCCGTTCGCCTCGGCATAGGCCTTGTTGGCAAATATGCAGCGCAGACTCTTCGGCTCGTAATACGCGATCAGCGCCGGCACATTGTCCGCGAGCAGGTGCAGCAGCGCGTCCTCTCCCCGCCCGCCGGCGTTTTCCGGCGCAGTTGCGCTCATTACTGCAGACTCACAGCCAAGGCCGCAACCAGTTCAGCCCGGCGCTGGTCCCGGCTTTGGGACGATACTCGCAGCCGACCCAGCCGGCGTAGCCGAGTTCGTCCATCAGCCCGAACAGGTAGGGGTAGTTGATCTCGCCCAGATCGGGCTCGTGGCGTTCCGGCACCCCCGCGATCTGGATATGGCCGATGCCGGCGATGTATTGCCGCAACTTCATTGCCAGATCGCCCTCCACGATCTGGCAATGGTAAAAATCCATCTGCACCTTGAGATTCGCCGCGCCGACTTCGGCGCAGACGGCGTGCGCCTCGTCCTGGCGGTTGAGGAAGAAGCCCGGAATATCGCGCGTATTGATCGGCTCGATCACGACGGTGACGCCGGCCGCGGCAGCCTGTTTCGCAGCATAGGAAAGGTTGCTCACATAGACGTCGCGGTGGCGCGCGCGCTCCTCGCCGGGGCGGATCAGCCCGGCCATCAGGTGCACGCGCTCGTTGCCGAGCACATGCGCGTATTCCAGCGCGGTGTCCACGCTTTTTCTGAATTCCCCCTCGCGCCCCGGCAGCGAAGCGAGGCCGCGTTCGCCCGCGTCCCAATCCCCCGGAGGCCCGTTGAACAGGGCCTGCGTCAGGCCGTGCTCGGCCAGGCGTGCGCGGATGTCCGCCGCCGGATGCGCATAGGGAAACAGGAATTCGATTCCCTTGAATCCATCCTTCGCGGCGGCGCCGAAGCGATCCAGAAATGCGTGCTCCTGGTACATCATCGACAGATTGGCGGCGAATTTGGGCATGGCAGTTTTCCTAAGCTGTTTCAAAATGAGGGGATATCTCCCCTCATACTCCCCTATATCGGACCGTTGCAAAATTCATTTTGCAACGGGTTCCAAAAACATTTCAGCCTGCAGGATAGCGCTGGCGGATATCGGCGATCTGCTCCCTTGTAAGCGTACGCAGCTGCCGCCCCTGCAGCAACAGGTACAACTTGGCCGTGGCTTCGAGCTCCTCCACTGCATCGGCGGCGGCCGCGAGGCTCGTGCCCGCGACCACGGGGCCGTGATTGGCGAGCAGCAGCGCATGGTGCCTGCCGGCGAGACCGCGCACGGCTTGCGCGAGTTGCATGTCCCCCGGCGCGTAATAAGGTACCAGCGGCAGACTGCCGATGCGCATTACGTAATAGGCGGTAAGCGGCGGCAGCACATCGGCGGGATCCACCTCCTGCAGCAGCGACACCGCGACCGAGTGCGTGGAGTGCAGATGGATCACCGCGTGGTTGCGCTCGCGCTCCTGGTACATCGCCAGGTGCAGGAAGTTTTCCTTCGACGGCCGATCGCCCGAAACGAGTTTGCCCTGCCAATCGAGCTTGGACAAACGTGCTGGATCCAGCCTGCCCAGATTCGACCCGGTCGGCGTGAGCAGCCAGCCCTCGTCGCAGCGGGCGCTGATGTTACCGGTGCTGCCGTGCGTGAGGCCGCGCTCATATATGGAGCGGCCCAGCTCGCAAATCTGTTCGCGCAGCGCGCCTTCGTTCATCGCTTATCCGATCCTGCATCCAGTTGTTGCAGGGACTTGGCAAAGAAATCGCGGCTGCCGAAGTTGCCCGACTTGAGCGCGAGCAGGATCGGCTGCGCGCCCTGCGTCGCGGTCCAGGGCACGCCGGGATCAATCTGCGGCCCGATCTTCAGCGCCTCTATGCGCAGCGCCTGCACCACCGCGCCCGCGGTTTCGCCGCCGGCGACCACCAGCCGCGTCACGCCGCGCGCAATCAGGCCCTTTGCGATGTCCGCCAGCACACGCTCGACCAGGGCGCCGGCCTCCGCCACGCCGAGTTCGGCCTGCACTTCCTTCACCTCTTCGGGTGCGGCGGTGGCGTAGAACAGCACCGGCCCCGAAGCCAGCAGCGGGGCCGCCCGCTGCAGCGCTGCTGCGGCGACGTCCGTGCCGCCGGCGATGTCGCGGGGGTCGATGCGGATCGCCGCGCGGCCGGATTCGACCCAGTGCGCAACCTGGCCGTTGGTCGCCTGCGAACAGGAGCCCGAAATCACCGCGGCCGGCCCCGGCACGCGCGGCAATTCGGCCGCATCCGCACGCTGCGGCAACAGGCCCGCGCGGCGAAAATTCCCGGGCAGGCCGATGGCGATGCCGGAGCCGGCGGTGACCAGGGCATGGTCGGAGCACGCCGCGGCAATCGCATGCAGATCGGCGTCCGTAATCGCATCGACCACCGCCAGTCGCACCCCTTCGGCCTGCAGCGCATCGAAGCGCGCGCGTATCGCTGCCTCGCCCGCGGCGACGGCAGTCCAGGGCACCAGGCCCACTTTGCCGCGCGACTGCGCCTGCAGCACGCGCACCAGGTTCGCATCGGTCATGGGCGTGAGCGGGTGCTGGCGCATGCCGGATTCCGACAACGGCACTTCGCCCACGAACAGGTTCCCCATGTAGATGGTGCGCGCATTGGTTGGAAACGCGGGACAGGCGATCGCGAGTTTCGCGCCGAGCGCGTGCATCAGCGCCTCGGCTACCGGCCCGATGTTGCCCTGCGGCGTCGAGTCGAAAGTCGAGCAGTACTTGAAATAGAACTGGCGGCAGCCGGCACGCTTGAGCCATTCGAGCGCGGCCAGCGACTGCGCCACGGCGTCGGCGGCGGCTATGGTGCGCGACTTGAGCGCCACCACCACGGCATCGACATCAGCGGCAAGCGGCGCGGCCGGCACGCCTATGGTCTGCAGCGTGCGCATGCCGCTGCGCACCAGGTTGTTGGCGAGGTCGGTAGCGCCGGTGAAATCGTCGGCAATGCAGCCGAGCAGCATGGTTAGCCCTTTTTTTGCGGCAGCGCTATGCCCGGGAAATTCTTGATTACCGCGGAATCGTCTTCGCCGCCGCGGCCGGCAGCGGCGGCCGCCAGGAACATCTGGTGTGCGGTCGCCGTCAGCGGCAGCGGAAAAGCCGACTTCCTCGCCGTGTCCAGGACGATGCCCAGATCCTTGACGAATATATTGACAGACGACAAAGGCGTGTAGTCGCCGGAGAGTATGTGCGGAACCCGGTTCTGGAACATCCACGAGGAACCGGCGCTGTTGGTGATGACTTCGTAGAGCACCGCCGGGTCGGCGCCGGCGCGTATGCCCATGGCCATCGCTTCGGCCGCCGCGGCGATGTGCACGCCGGCGAGCAGCTGGTTGATCATTTTCACCTTGGAGCCGGCTCCGGGCGCATCGCCCAGGCGGTAGACCTTTTGCGCGATCGCCTTGAACACGTCCTCGACCTTGGCGAAATGCTCCGGCGCTCCCGCGGCCATGACGGTCATCTCCCCGCTGGCCGCCTTGGCCGCACCTCCCGACACCGGCGCGTCTATCATGCCGATGCCCATCGCCGCGAGCCTGGTTGCCAGCGATTCGGCGAATTCGGGGGCGACAGTGGCGCTTGCGATCACCACCGACCCCGGGCGCATCGCGCCGGCTGCTCCCTGCTCGCCCAGCAGCACGCCTTCGGTCTGCTGCGCGTTCACCACCAGCGTCAGCACCACTTCGCAGGCCGCGCCCAGCTCCGCCGGCGTGGCACAGGCAATCCCGCCCTCCGCCGCAAAACCAGCCAGCACCTCGCGCCGCACATCGCAGGCGTGGGTGTGAAATCCAGCGCGCAACAGCGATCTGGCGACGCCCAGGCCCATCGCGCCCAGTCCGATGACTCCTACGTTCTTAGTCATAGCTTATCCGTGGTTCGTGGTTCGGAACACCGGCTGCAGCGACAATTCAAGCAGCCTGGCATAGGCGTAGCGCGCAAACCGCGCGGCGCTCATTTAGTGAGTCTGGCATTGGCCAGGTCCAGACGGTCCACAAGGTTGCGCACCAAGGCGCGGGTGAGATGCAATTGCGCGCCCACACTCATCTGCCCCAGCGCCTCGGGCTCGAACTCGGCGAGCAGAATCGGCGTCATGGACTCCACTGTTGCATGCCGCGGCATCTCGCCGCCGCGGATGTAGGCCATCTCGCCGAAACTCTCCCCTTCGCCTATCGTATTCAGCAAGTGCCCGTCCAACGTGACCTTGACCTGTCCCTGTGCGAGGAAGAAAAAGCTCTTTCCCGGTTCGTTCTCGCGAATGATGGCCTGTTTCGCCGCGATGCGCGTCCAGTTCCCCGCCGCCGACAGTTCCCACAACTCCGCGTCGGAAAGGTTGGCCAGCATCTCCACACGCTTGAGCCCGACATATTTCTCGCTGTCCATGATGGCCTCGGGCGGCAGCACCAGCTTGCCGACGTCG
Source organism: uncultured Enterobacteriaceae bacterium (assembly GCA_964601155.1). GTDB lineage: Bacteria > Pseudomonadota > Gammaproteobacteria > Burkholderiales > SG8-39 > 2-12-FULL-64-23. The sequence continues at coordinate 1,314 of CAZRMO010000123.1, read as the reverse complement.
GATAGCGCGAGCGCAAATTCAGCCCAGGTGGCGTAGCGAAATTCCGGTTTCTTGGCCATCGCGCGCAACACGACGCGGTCGATCTCCGGCGGCAGCGTAGGGCGCAGGCTGCTCGGCGGCGCGGCCTGCTGATGCAGAATCTTTTCCACCAGCATTTGCAAGCTGTCGGCCTGAAAAGGCCTCTGCCCGGTGAGCAGCTCGTACAGCACCACCCCGAGGCAATACATGTCACTATGGTGAGTGAGCGGCGCCTCCTCGAGCTGTTCCGGCGACATGTAGTAGGGCGAGCCGATGCTGGCCGTCTGCACCGACTGCGCCTTGCGCAGCAGGGCGGCGCCGAAATCGGCGATCTTCACCTCGGTTCCCTGCGCAATCATGATGTTCGCCGGCTTGATGTCGCGGTGGACGATACCCTCGTTGAACGCATAGGCGAGCGCGCCGCAGCACTTAAAGCCGATTTGCAGCACATCGGCCACTGAAAGCAGTGTGTCGGCACTGACATGCTGCGACAGATCGCCGCCCAGAACCGCCTCCATCGCGATGTGGCCCGAATCCTCTTGTACCACCGCATCGAGTATCGCCACGATATGCGGGTGTTTCAGCTTTCCCGCAAGCGAGGCCTCGTTCAGGAACTGCGAGCGGTACACCGCGCCGAACTGCGGGTCGCGGAATACTTCGGGCTCGATTACCTTGAGCGCGACTTCCCTGCCTGAGAAGGTGTCGACGGAGAGATAGACCGTCCCTGTCGCACCTTTGCCGAGCTGTCTGCGGATGTCGTACTTGCCGATCTGAAGACTCAGATCCATTTCGAAACTTTGTTCCACTAGGCTAGTTCCCTTTGGTCGCCTGCTTGCTTGTTCCCCCGTCGTCTCAGCGACGCCCTACCGCGTACCCCCCGGTCCGCAAGCTTTGCAGCTACAGGCCGGGGCGCCGTGTCGGCAAGCATTATGGCTCCATTTTAACCTTAGCCATCGCCATTGGCATATGAACGATCTCGCGCGGATGCAATTGCACGCGGCTCTCATTCCGCTTCCGTCAATCGAGCGGCGCGCCCGTCGGCGCTATCAAGCCGGCGCCCTGGTTACGGGCATTGTTGATTGCGCCGCTGACCGGAAACGCCTGCATCTGCGCAGCCGGATAGCTTGCGATCATCGGCTGAATCTGCGCCGGGTCCCGCAACGCAGGATCGAGCCAGCGCGCGTACTGCGCGCGCGGGATGATCGCGGGCATGCGCTCATGAATGCGCGCCATCAGTACGTTCGGTTCGGTGGTGATGATGGTGAAGGACCTTAGCTCCCCCGCTGGCCCGGCCCA
>CAZRMO010000122.1:2172-9590 GCA_964601155.1 uncultured Enterobacteriaceae bacterium | reverse complement strand
CGCAAATCGCTGGAAAAGAGTCTGGGCGGGACGGCATGAGCAGGGAGCAGGGGCCCCATGCAATGGGGATGCGACCGCCCGCGAGTGCCGTCAGCCGCCGACAGCGCGTCGATGAAACTAGGCGCTGGTGAAGGAGGCGGCGGCAATTTAGGCAGGGCGCACAGGACATGAGCGTACACGTCTGGCTGGGATTCATCGTCGCCGCCATCCTGATCAGCCTGTCGCCGGGGGCGGGCGCGATCTCCTGCATGGCGAGCGGGATGCGCTACGGCTACCGGCGCTCGCTGCCGAACATTGCCGGCATGCAGCTGGGCATCGCGCTGCAGCTGATCGTGGTCGGCATCGGCCTGGGGGCGCTGCTCGCCGCGTCCGCGCTCGCGTTCGACCTGGTCAAGGCATTCGGCGTGGCCTATCTCTGCTACCTGGGCTGGCAGCAGTTCCGCACCGAGGCGCGGCCGCTGCAACTCGAGGACGCCGGGGTCGGGGCGGGCACGCCGCGCGCGCTGTTGTTACAGGGCTTTCTGGTGAACGCGAGCAACCCGAAGGCGACGATTTTCCTGCTGGCGGTGCTGCCGCAGTTCATCGATGCGCACGCGCCGCAGCTGCCGCAATACCTCGTTTGCATGGCGACGCTCACCGTGGTCGACATCATCGTCATGAGCGGCTACGCGCTGTTCGCCTCGCGCGTGCTGCGGCTGCTGCGCGAGCCGCACCATCAGCGCTGGATGAATCGCGTGTTCGGCAGCGTGTTCGTGCTCGCGGCCGGCTTGCTCGCCCTGTTCAGGCGCGCCTGACAAACTGTCATGCTCGTCGGGGCGGATCGCTCCCCGGCCAGATCAGACAGTCAGAACGTTTCGCCGCTCGGTGTCATGCTTAGGTGAGGCGCTGGCCTCGGCGCCGAGCTTCCAGGTGTCGGCGAGCACTTCGCGCATGGCGCGGATCGCCGGATCGCTCTTGCGCCCGACGCGGTAAATGAACCACAGATCGGTTTCGAGGCGCACGTCGCGCCACAGGCACACCTCTCCCGCAGCTTCCTTCTCCAGCGCCAACTCTTCGCGGATCAGCGACAGGCCCACGCCCGAGGCGACCAGGTTCGAGATTACGAACTCTTCGTCGGCCTCCACCACTCGGGTCGGCTCGATGCCATGCTCGTCGAACAGCGTGCGCACCAGCTGGTAGTGGGTGCTGATCGGCGGCGTGACGATCCAGTGCAGCGCAGCGATTGCCTCCCAGTCGGCATCGACCACGCGCTTCTTCCACGCAGCCGGAGCGGCGACGCGATAGCTGATGCCGCGCAGGCGCAGTCCCTCCACGCCCGGGTGCGCGAGCGCGCCGAAATAGAAGCTCGCGTCCAGTTCGCCGTCGCGCACCTTCGCGAACGCAGCGCCGGAAACTTCATGGTGTAGCTCCACCTGCAGCAGTGGATGGCGCTCCACCGTGGCTCCCAGGAATTCGCCGAGGCGGATGAAGCCCGGATCCGACAGCGTGCCCACGCTCACTCTCCCGGCCACCTCGCCTTTGAGCTGCTTCGCTTCGTTGCGCAATGCCTGCGCCGCGGCGAGAACCTTTTGCGCATCGGCGAGCAGCCGCTGGCCGGCGAAGGTGAGTTCCATGCCGCCGGGCGTACGCTCGAACAGCGCGACATCAAGCTCATCCTCGAGCGCCTTGATTTGCCCGCTCACCGCCGGCTGGCTGACGTGCAGCCGCTCCGAAGCGCGGGTCAGGTGACCTGCCTCGGCGACGGCGACAAAACTGCGCAATTGGTAAAGCTCCATGTGAAAACCCGCTTCCGAACCTTCCGTGATACATGCATTTTAGCCCAAATTGATGCGTTGCACCATATATTTAGACTGCGTATAACATGGGACAATTGGGTCAATCGGAACAAGCGATTGGATTGTTCGCCCCACAAGCCTTATGTTACTGACATACAGCGGTTTTACGACGCTGGCTCAAACAGATAGAAAAGGACGTTGCAATGAGACTTTACCCTCCGATATATCCGGAAGACGGCATGCTGCAGCCTGGGACATTTCCCGGAGGCGACGCCGCCGGTGCCAAGGAAATGGCGACTTCGAGCGCCCCATTGGTGCGCAGCAATATGCGCGCCGAAAGCATGTCCGAAGCTGTGGCCGATGTCGCCGCGCAGGTGCGCCAGGCCAAGGCAGCGCGCGGTGCCTGGGTCGGCAGCCAGCTGAAGCCGTACTTCGAAGCCCTGATGCGCAAGTTCGCGCTTGGCGGGCCGACCGAGATGGAGAAGTACCTGGCCGCATCGCAAAACCTCGCCGACCTGGAAGATCGCATTGTGCGCTACCAGAGCATGCAGTCGCGGCACCTCTAAGCCCGCGCAATGGCCGCGCTCCGCTGCGCATAACCGGGCCGCGGTGACGCGCCGCGCTTCGCGGGACGGACGGACAGACCCCGCCCGATTGCCTGCAGCAGCGTCTTCATCGACTCAATCCTGATTCAGCACCCCGTCCTGCAGCCGCAATATGCGCTGGGCGCGCGCGGCGATGCCTGGATCGTGGGTGACGATGACAAAGCTGGTGCCGCGGCTGCGGTTCAGTTCCAGCATCATTTCAAACACTTGCGCCGCCGTGCGGCGATCGAGGTTGCCGGTCGGCTCGTCGGCGAGCACGCAGGCGGGTTCCGTCACCAGCGCCCGCGCCAGCGCCGCGCGCTGGCGCTCGCCACCGGAGAGTTCGGCCGGCGTGTGCCCCAGACGGTGGCTCAGCCCGACTTCCTCGAGTATCGCCGCGGCGCGACCGCTTGCCTCGGCCGCCGGCATGCGCCGGATCAGCAGCGGCATGGCCACGTTCTCCAGCGCGGTGAACTCCATCAGCAAGTGATGAAACTGATAGACGAAGCCCAGCGATTCGTTGCGCAGGCGCCCGCGCGCCGCTTCGGAAAGGCTTTGCATCGGCCGGCCGAGGATGCTCACCTCCCCGGCAGTCGCGCTGTCGAGCCCGCCCAAGAGGTGCAGCAGCGTGCTCTTGCCCGAACCGGAAGCGCCGACGATGGCCACCAGCTCCGCGGCGCGCACCTGCAGGTCCACCCCGAGCAGGACCGGTACCTCGCCTTCGCCCTGACGGAATATCTTGGCGAGTTTGCTGCAGCCAAGGACGATGTCACTCATAGCGCAGTGCCTCGGCCGGATTCACCCGCGATGCGCGCCAGCTCGGGTACAGCGTTGCGAGCAGGCTCAGCACGAACGACACCGAGGCGATGGTGACGACGTCCCTCCATTCCAGTTGCGACGGCAGTTCGCTGATGTAATACACGTCCTTCGACAGAAAGTGCACGTGGAACAGCTGCTCTATGAAAGGCACCACCACAGGGATGTTGAGCGCGAGCAGCACGCCGCCGGCGACCCCGATCAGCGTCCCGATGACCCCGATCAGCGCGCCCTGCACGATGAACACCGCCATGATGCTGGAGGGCGCAGCGCCCAGAGTGCGCAGGATGGCGATATCGGGCTGCTTGTCGGTGACCGCCATCACCAGGGTGGAAACGATATTGAACGCGGCGACCGCGACGATCAGGAGCAGAATGATGAACATCACGTTCTTCTCCATTTGCACCGCGCGGAAGAAATTGGCGTGGCTGCGCGTCCAGTCGGTGACGTAGGCGTCGGGGCCGAGCCTGCGCGACATATCCGAGGCCACCTGGGGCGCCTGGAACATATCGTGCAGCCTGAGGCGCACACCGGAAACCTTGTCCTGCATGCGATAGAGCTTCTGCGCATCCTGCAGATCGATCAGCGCCAGGCCGGAATCGTATTCGAACATACCGATCTCGAAAATCCCGACCACGCGGAATTGCTTCAAGCGCGGCACGATGCCGGCCGGGGTGACCTCCCCCTGCGGCGCGATCACGGTCACCTTGTCGCCGACGACCACGGCGAGCGCGCGCGCGAGCTCGGCGCCGAGCACGATGCCGAACTCGCCCGGTTTGAGCGCCGTCAGCTTGCCGGCCTTCATGTGGCTGGCGAAATCCGCCACCTGCTCCTCGCGCTCCGGCACGATGCCGCGAATGAGCGCGCCGCGCACGGCGCCGTCGTAGGTGAGCATGCCCTGGCCGTTGATGTAGGGCGCGGTGCCCGCCACGCGCGGATCGGCGGCGGCGGTCCTGGCCACGGCCGGCCAGCCGGAGAGCATATCGTCCGGCCCGCTGATCTCCACATGCGCAGCCACCCCCAGGATGCGGCTGCGCAGCACGCTCTGGAAGCCGTTCATCACCGACAGCACCGTGATCAGCGCCGCCACGCCGAGCGCGATGCCCAGCATCGAGGTGAGCGAGATGAAGGAGATGAAATGGTTGCGGCGCTTGGCGCGCGTATAGCGCAGGCCGATGAACAGTTCGTAGGGAAGTGAGGTCATTTTGGGTGTCTTGCAGGCGTATTTTGACACAGCAAGGCACCGCTTGGCCTCGCGCGGCAATGATAAACTTTGGCATGCATTGCCGTCTGCTGCTTCCCGACCTGTTCTGGCCCGAGCGCGATTTCCCCGATATCTATCGTGAACTCGAGCTTCCGGCGCTGCAGCGCCTGCTCGCCAGGGGGCGGCGCAGCGCAGGAGAGGCCGAAACCGAATCGGCTGAAGCCTGGTTGTGCCAACACTTTCAGGTGGACAAGGAAGGCGACTGGCCGGCCGCGCCCTATTGCCTGCTCGCCGACGGCGGCGAGCCGGGCAAACACCACTGGCTGCGCGCCGATCCGGTGCACCTCAAGCTCGAAGGCGGGCGCCTGGTGCTCGCCGCCAGCGGCGTATTCTCGATATCGCAGCAAGAGGCGGAAAGCCTCGCCGACAGCCTCAATGCGCATTTTTCCGCAGACGGCCTGGTGTTCTATCCGCTGCGGCCGGACCGCTGGTATCTGCGCGTGGAGCGCGCACCCGTGCTGGAAACGACGGCCTTGCCCGAAGCCGTCGGCAGGAGCATCGACGCCTTGCTGCCCCGCGGCGCCGACGCAGCGGCCTGGCGCGCGCGCCTGAACGAGATGCAGATGCTGCTGCACGGCCATGCGGTCAACGATGCGCGCGAAAGCGCGGGCGCGCTGCCGATCAACAGCGTATGGCTTTGGGGCGGCGGCAACATCGCAGATTCCGCGACGGCGCCCTGCAATGCGGTCTGGAGCGGGGATCCCCTCGCCGCCGGACTGGCGCGGGCGGCGCGCATCGCCGCGCGCCCGCTGCCCGAGGACGCCGCAGCGCTGTTGCGCACCGGTGCCAGCACCGGCGTCAACCTGATTCTCCTCGACCGGCTGCGCGCCGCGGCGCAGTACAGCGATGCGCATGGCTGGCGCGAAGGCCTGCAACAGCTCGAGCGCGACTGGTTCGCGCCCCTGCTGGAAGCGCTGAGGCAGGAACGCGTCGGCATGCTGAGCCTGCATGCCCCCGGACCCGCGGGCGGGCTTTCGGTGGAGCTCGCAAAAGGCGACCTGCGCCGCTTCTGGCGGCGGGTGAAGCCGCTGGCGGATTACGCGTCGGTATGACCAGCATCCTCACCCGCCCCATCCCCGCGCGCGCGCGCGACATGCTGGCGCAACAGGGCCTGCATCCGGTGCTGGCGCAGTTATATGCCGCGCGCGGCGTGGTGGACAAAAGCGAGGTGCAAAGCGAATTCAGCGGACTGATCCCGCCGGAGCGGCTGCTGCATGCGGACCGCGCCGCCGCGCTGCTGGCCGATGCCATCGCGGCCAAGCAGCGCCTGCTGATCGTGGCGGACTACGATTGCGACGGCGCCACCGCCTGCGCGGTAGGCGTGCGTGCGCTCTGCGCATTCGGCGCGGACGTGGGCTATCTCGTGCCCAACCGCTTCGAATACGGCTACGGGCTCACGCCGGAAATCGTCGATCTCGCCGCGAGTCAGCCGCGGCGCCCGGACCTGTTGATCACCGTCGACAACGGCATCGCCAGCAACGAGGGCGTGGCGCGCGCGAACGAGCTTGGCATCGCCACGCTGATCACCGACCACCACCTCCCCGGCGACGCGCTGCCGCAGGCCACATGCATCGTCAACCCGAACCAGCCCGGCTGCGACTTCCCGAGCAAGGCCATCGCCGGCGTAGGGGTCATGTTCTACGTCATGCTCGCGCTCAGAGCCGAGCTGCGCCGGCGCGGCTGGTTCAAGGACAGGCCGGAATTCAAGCTCGCGACGCTGCTCGATCTGGTGGCGCTGGGCACGGTCGCCGACGTGGTGCGCCTGGACCGCAACAACCGCATCCTGGTGGCGCAGGGGCTGAAGCGCATACGCGAAGGCAGTATGCAGGCCGGCATCGCGGCACTGCTGCGCGTGGCCGGGCGCGAAGCAAAACGCGCGTCCTGCTTCGACCTGGGTTTCGCCGCCGGGCCGCGGCTCAACGCCGCCGGGCGCCTCGCCGACATGGCGCTCGGGATAGAGTGCCTGATCACCGACGACACGGCGCGCGCGCTCAACATCGCGCAGGACCTGGACCGGTTGAACCGCGAGCGGCGCGAAATCGAAGGCGGCATGCAGGAGCAGGCGCTGGCCATGCTGGAAGCGCTGGGGCTGGGCAATGATGCCGATCCAGACGCAGAAGCGGCCTATACATTGTCGCTGTACGACCCAGCCTGGCACCAGGGCGTGGTGGGCATACTCGCCGCGCGCATCAAGGACCGGCTGCACCGGCCGGTGATCGCGTTTGCCGCGGGCAATGCGGGCGAGCTGAAAGGATCGGGGCGCTCGATTCCGGGGCTGCATCTGCGCGATGCGCTCGATCTGGTCGCCAAGCGCGCGCCGGGACTGATCCTGCGTTTCGGCGGCCACGCCGCCGCCGCCGGTTTGAGCATACGCAGCGAGGGGCTGGCGCAGTTCGCCGAGTTATTCGAGAGCACGGTGCGCGCGCTGCTCGCCACCTCCGACCTCGCGCGCAGCATCGAAACCGACGGCCCGCTGGAATCGGCCTACATGAATCTGGACACCATACGCCTGCTCGAGCGCGAGGTCTGGGGCCAGGGCTTCCCGCAGCCGCTGTTCTGCGACCGATTCGCCGTCGCCAGCCAGCGCGTCGTAGGCGACAAGCACTTGAAGCTGCGCCTGCAGAAAGACGGCAAGTCGTTCGACGCGATACGCTTCAATTCGCTCGGCCCGGCGGGCGCGGCGATCCGCGCCGCCTACCGGCTCGCGGTCAACGAATACAATGGCGTACAGAGCGTGCAGCTCATCCTCGAGGAGTGGGAGCGCAGCGCCTGAAGCCGGAAGGAGTGAATCATGGAACGCAAGCGCGTCAATTCCAACAAAATCCGCGCGGTCGGCTACGATCCGAAATCACGCGTGCTCGAAGTCGAACTGCGCGACGGCACGGTGCTCGCTTACAGCGGCGTGTCGCAGGAAGTGCAGCGCCAGTTCATGGCCGCGCCATCGCCGACGAGCTACTACGAAGACAAGATCGTCGACGA
>CAZRMO010000122.1:0-2072 GCA_964601155.1 uncultured Enterobacteriaceae bacterium | reverse complement strand
CGCATGGTCGCATCGGGCAATCGCCCCAGCGCCGCGCCCATGTTGTCCACCAGGTAATCCGGCTTGCGCGTGGCGGGAATGGCGCAGGTCACCGCCGGGTGCGACAGGATGAATTTCAGAAAGAACTGCGCCCAGCTGCGACAATCGAATTCCGCCGCCCATTTGGGCAACTCCCTGCCCTTCACGCTGCGGAACAGCGCGCCTTCCTGAAACGGGCGGTTGACGATCACGCCGGTGCGGTACTCCGCGCAAACAGGCAGCAGGCGCGCCTCCGCGGACGTGCTCACCACGTTGTAGTTGAACTGCGCAAAGTCGAGTTGCTCCGATTTGATCAGACGCTCGAGATCGGGGTATGCGCCCTCGTGGTAGTGCGTGATGCCGAGATAGCGGATCCGGCCCTTTTCCTTCCACTCGCGCAGGGTCTTGAGCTGGGTCATCACATCGGTGAGATTGTGCACCTGCATCAGGTCCATACGCTGGGTACGCATGCGGCGCATCGATTCTTCCATCTGGCGTATGCCGGCCTCGCGCCCGCTGGTCCAGACCTTGGTCGCGAGAAACAGCGATTTTTCCACGCCCAGACCGGCGGCCAGTTCGCCCACCACCGACTCCGAACTGCCGTACATGGGCGAGCTGTCCACCATCTGCCCACCCGCTTTGACAAAGCGCGCGAGCACTTCGCGCGCAGCCGCCAGCCCGCCGGCATCGCCGGCCACGTCGAAGGTCTGCCAGGTGCCCAGGCCGATCGCGTGCAGCAATTCGCCCGTTCTCGGAATGGGTCGCTTCAGCGGACCGGTGCTTGCAACTGCGGGGGGAATCGTGGCCATAAGGGGTACTCCGGCAATCAGTTTGAGTAGCGTGCGGCGGGAGAACATAGGCCCATTTTACCTGCGCAGCCTCGAAGGAGCTTTGCGCAAACCGACCGGGAAGCCGCAGGGAAGCACCCGGGCGAGGGTATAATCACGCAATTCTGACAAATAAAGCCGATCATGGAAGCCGAAAAACTCAATGCCCTCGCCAACCATCTCGCCGACCTGGGCGAGCGCGCCAGGGAAATGCGGAGGTATCTTTGACTTCGATACCAAACACGCACGGCTGATAGAAGTCGGGAGGCAGCTCGAGGAGCCGGACGTCTGGAGCGACGCCAAGCGCGCCCAGGAACTCGGCCGCGAGAAGAAATCCCTCGAGGGCGTCGTCGACAGTCTGACGCTGCTCGACAGCCAGTTGCGCGACGCGGCAGAACTATTTGAAATGGCGCGCGCAGAAGGCGACGATGCCACTGTGATGAGCGTGGCGGGAGATCTTGCGGAAGCGGAGAAGCTGGTCGCGAGCATGGAGTTCCGCCGCATGTTCTCCGGCGCGCTCGACGCGAACAACTGCTTCCTCGACATCCAATCGGGTTCTGGCGGCACCGAAGCGCAGGACTGGGCGGCGATGCTGGAGCGCATGTACCTCAAGTACTGCGAGAAAAGCGGCTTCGGCATCGAAGTGCTGGAGGAATCCGCAGGCGAAGTGGCGGGAATCAAGAGCGCGACCATCAAGGTCTCAGGCGAGTACGCCTACGGGCGGCTGCGCACCGAGACCGGCGTCCACCGCCTGGTGCGCAAATCCCCGTTCGATTCCGGCAACCGGCGCCATACCTCGTTCGCCAGCGTGTTCGCCTATCCCGAGGTGGACGACACCATCGAAGTCGAAATCAATCCGGCGGACCTGCGCATCGACACCTACCGCGCCTCCGGCGCCGGCGGCCAGCACATCAACAAGACGGATTCGGCGGTGCGCATCACCCACCTGCCGACGAATATCGTGGTGCAATGCCAGAACGACCGCTCGCAGCACCGCAACCGCGCCGAAGCCATGGCGATGCTGAAATCGCGACTGTACGAACAGGAGCTGCGCAAGCGCCGCGACGAGCAGCAGCAGCTGGAGGATTCGAAGACCGACATCGGCTGGGGCCACCAGATCCGCTCCTATGTGCTCGACCAGTCGCGCATCAAGGATCTGCGCACCGGCGTCGAGACCGGCAATACCCAGGTGGTGCTCGACGGCGACCTGGATCCCTTCATCGAAGC
>CAZRMO010000121.1:0-9776 GCA_964601155.1 uncultured Enterobacteriaceae bacterium | reverse complement strand
GCCTTCCAGAAATAGCGCACGAAACCGCGCGCGGCGTCGTGCTCCTTGATGCGGAACATCATGCGCACCGGCATGCCTACCTCGACCTTGCCCTCGTCGACGTCGGTGAAATCGGCCATCATGCGGCCACCCGCGTCGAACTCGATCATGCCGTAGTAAGCGGGCGGATCGGCGCTGTAAGTCAGCGCGTCCGCGGTGTAGGACATCACCTTCGCGGCCGTGTCCGTAAACGGATGCGCATCCTGGCTGTCGAGCGCGTTGCACTGCGGATTCACGCAATAGCGCCCGCGCGGAAACTGCAGCGTGCCGCAGTTGCGGCAGCGCCCGCCGACCAGCCCGGTGATCATGTCGCGGTTTCTGTAAAGCGTGGTCAGCGGCGTGCCCTTGTCGGCTTCTGCACGCATGCCGCGCTCGAGCGCAATATGGTCGTTGAACGCGAGAAAGCGCGGATAGTTGGTTTCCTCTTTGCGCCGCGCGAGCGCCCCGTCTACCCCGCCGCGCTGCGGCAGCGCGCCGATGGCGTCGGTCACCTCGAACAGCAGCGCATCGCAGCCCTGACCGAACGCGGCGACCAGAATCAAATCGCCCGGCTTCGCCTGCGCCAGCGCATGCGCCAGCATCACCAGCGGATGCGCGGCGCCGGTGTCGCCGCAAACGGCGGCGAGATTGTCTCGCACCGCGCCCTCCGCAATGCCTGCACGCTTGGCCACACCTGGCACCACGCGCGGCAGCGTGCACGGCAGGCAGAACTGGGTGACCGCGGAGGGCGCAACGCCCGTCGCCTTGAACAGCGCCGAGAGCGCCGCCGGCACGATCTTCATATAGCCCTCGTCGCGGATCCAGCGCTCTTCCCAGGCGTAGTCGTGGGCGCGCTCGCTCGATCGGAACTGATGCACGAAATCCACCGTTTCGCTGTGCGCTCCGACAAGGCGCGCGATCGGCTTGCCGCTTCCAAGCAGCAGCGCCGCGCCACCGTCGCCGTAATGCATCTCCTGCGGACTCGCCGCCTTGGCCTGGCGATGCTCGGCCGCCGCGACCAGCGAATTTCCGCCGGAGTTCAAGGCGCTGATCAGCGCCGAGGTCCCGGCGCGCTGGCTGCCGGTGACGTCGAGCACGCGCAGCGCCGAGCCGAGGTGCAAGGCGTTGGCGACGATCGCGGCGTTCTGCCGGTCGTCGTAGGGATGCGTGGTCGAGGCGAACATCAACTGCCCCAGGTTCGCCGGCGCGAGGCCGGCAAGGCAGTCGCGCGCCGCCTCCAGCGCCATGGTCACGCTGTCTTCGTCCCAGTTCGCCATCGCGCGCTCGCCCTTCGCCAAACCGCGCAGCCCCGGCGCGAACCAGCTGTTGGCGGCGAAAATGTTTTGTCGCTGCAAGCGCCTCCGTGGAAGATACGCGCCGTAAGAAAGAATTCCAGCTTCGTTCGCCATGAGCTTACCCAGAAAAATAAAGACCGAAGAATCGAGACCGTCATGAGAGTATGCCACAGCCGCGCATCGTCCGGCCCGCTGCGGCCGCGCTCGAACGACGCAGCGCGGCTGCGCTAAACGCCTGCGCGCGTCCGTCTAGCGCCGCGCGCGCGCCAGCAGCGCATCGAATCCCGGATAATTTTCGGCGGTCAATGCAAACTTGCTGGCAAATTCGCTGAGGGATGCGCCGGCGCGCAATGCGGCAGTGTACCCATCCGGGTCGTTGACCCAGGTTCCTCCGACCAGCGTCACGCCTTTGGCGAAGAGCGCGTCGGGCAAACAGCCTGCACTCGGACCGACCAAGGCGAACCAGCGGGCCTTGCGGCAGCAGGCGATCATGCGGTCCAGCGTATCGTTCAGAAGCAGCGTGCTCGTGGAGACCACCTTGGTGCAGTCGGCCAGTTCTTCGGCGTCGAGGGTCACGCGATAGCCCTCGTGCTCGCCGACCAGTTGCGGGTTCAATTCGACGATCGTGAGCCGGGCTCCGCTCTTGGTGATCCGTCCCAGCAGCGGCGTGAATTTTCCGATCATGCCGATGTGCTCGCCCGGCTGCGGATTCAAATGCCCGATCGAATCGGAACTGTCGTCGGGGCGGAATCCCGCCCGGTCGAACAGGCAGCGGGAAAGCGCGTTGGCAGCGGCGAAGCCCAGGGTTTTGCGGATGCCGCCATCACTGACGTAGCGGCGCGCCAGCTGCAGCGTATCGGTGCCGGGAAGCTCGAGACCGTCGCTCCCGTCGAGCAGCCGCTCCAGGGTGTCGTCGAGCAGGACGTAGGACAGGCCGACGGACCCGTCCTCGAGTTCCAGGGCACAGAATTCGCCTCTGTTGTCCTGCGCGAACCGCCCCGGCGGCAAGTGCAGTGCGCGCACACGGGGCAAAGGACCTTGTGCCGCAAACGCTTCCAGTTGGGCGAGGTATTCGGTGGCGAAGCTCATTGGGTCCTCTTGTCCTTGTCGCCGGTGCTGTCGGAGGCCGGGTTTTCCGGTTCCGGCTCGGCGCCGTGCAGGCCGGCGCGGATCGCCGCCGAGGCGGCTGCGCCGGAGATGGTGGGATGGTCCTTATCGGCGCCGCGCAGAGCCCCGGGGAAATACATGGCGGTCAGGCGATGCGAATGTACCGGTGAATCGACGTTGGCGCCGCCGTAACGGCGCCAGTCGCGCACAGGATGGATTTCGTCGGCAATTTCCAGAAAACCGATGCTCTCCCGGTCGCCGATCAGCACGCCCTGCACGCGCAAGCCGAGCTTGCGCTTGACGGCGTCCAGGCGGGCGACGGTCTCGCGCGTGGCGCCGAATTCGCCGTCGGAGGCGATGAGCAGATCGGCCAGCTGCCAGCGCTGGTCCTCGAGCTTGGCGATCGCCTTTTCCAGAGGACCGCAGATATCGGTGCCGCCGCGAAAGGCCTGGCCGAGGAAACGCGTGAGGCGGTCTATGCCTGCGCTGTCCAGCGCCAGCTCCATTTCGATCAGCTCGTCGGGTCCGCCGAACGCGAAGACGTGGCAGGAACGATGCTGCGCATGGGCCGTGCGCATGGCCTCCAGCACGACGGCCTTGGCCACCGCTTCGGCGCCGCCTTGCATGGATCCCGAGGTGTCGACGCACAGCAGAATGGGGCCCATGTCCGGGCGCTTCCCCGGTTGCGGGCCGATGCGCGGGCGCGTAACCGTGGACCGATGCAGGCGCAGCTCCTGCATGCGATCGTCGTCCTCGTAGCTGAGCAGCGTGCGTTCGGCCCGGCGGGCGTGCCACACCAGCCGCAGCAGCGGATGACCCAAAAGCATGGCTTCGGCCGGCAGCATGCGGGCGATCCGGTCCGAGCGATGCACGCCCCGGGTCTCTCCCGGCATGTCGGGAACGCGCACGGTACGGCGTTCCGGGCGCTGGGCAATGGCCTGCTCAACGAGCTCCACGGTCGTCTGCAGGGTCGCGTCGCGCTCCTCGGCCGGCTGGGTCCGCCCGAGCCTGCGGATAAGCCGCTCCAGTTCCGGCAGACGCTCCAGCAGCCGCCGAATGCGCAGCACCTCCTGCCATCCTTCGGAGCGCAGCACGCCGCGAATCTGGTCCCAGCGCGTGTTATTGGCGTCATCGGGCAGCAGGCCGAACACTTCGACCAGCTCGTCGATTTGTCCGCAGCGTTCCTGCCAATCCGCGGCGAAGGCCTCTATCGCCATGCTCACGGCCTCGGCCTCGCTCGCCCCGCGGTCGCGGAAATCGACGATGAAATCGAGATGAAACAGGATGCTCATCAGAACCGTATCGGAAAGCTCCTCCTCGCCAGCGCAGTAGCGTGCGAGTTCAAGCTCGGCGATGGCCTCGCCCAAGGCAGCGGCGATCGCCGGCGGCGGCCAGAGCCAGCTTGCGGCAGGCGGCAGATGTCCGGCGAGCAATCCTGCGCGCAAAGCGTTCAGCATCTCCAGCCGCGGTTCCAGTCCGCCTTGGGAATTGGTCAGCCCACCCAGCCAGAGCTTGCGCGCCAGACCGTCGAGCGCCGCGAGGCGGCTTTCCTCGGCTTCGAACAACATTGGACGCGGCGCGTTCAAGTTTCGACGAGCGGCTCGTGAGCGACGGGCTCCGGCATCACACCATCATCTTGCGGCAGCCGCGGCAGATTGAGGAAGCCATCGCGCGCCGAGCGGGTGCGTTCGGCCAGACTCGCGATGGCCGCGGCAGTGCCGGCCAGGACGCCGGCCGCACGCCCGGTCAGGCTCTCGTCGATCCACAGGCTCTGCGCGCGGTAGGCGGCGAGGCCTTCGCCTTGCGCGGCAATGTTTTCGGCGTAGCCAGCGATGCGCAGCAGCAAGGCGTCGATCTGCCTTATACGGGCGCCGATATGCGTCTCGCCGTAGCGGCGATGACGGCTGTAGGTCATGCGCGGGGCCGCGGCGCCTTGCTTCGCGTCGCCGACCTGATCCGCCAGTTCGGCCGCGGAGAAACGCAAACGACCGGTTTCGTCGTAATCCAGATCGTTGGCGCTCAGCTCGGCCTGGAGTTGTGCCTCGAAGGCCTCGACCACGCGCGTCAGGCGTTCAGGCGAACAGACCTCGCGCACCCCGAGCCGGACGGAAAGCCAGTCGGCCACTGCCGTCTGGCGCGCGGCGTCAGGCGCGGTCAGCCAGGGAAGCAGAAGAAGATCCCACAGGGCCAAGCCCGATCGGCCTTCGGTCGCCGCGGCGACGCGCAACAGCGCGACGATTTTCACCCAGCGGCGGTCGGACACATAGATCGTTTCGGCTGCGAAGTGCTGGCGCAGTTCGGCCAGCACCGTGACCAGCGCGGCGGAAACATCCACCGCCGCTGCCTCTTTGGCAATCATCGCAAGATCGTCATGGTCCAGCGCAAGGTTTGGCGGCGGCGCGGCCCAGTCGCCGGCGGGACCGAGCTGAAGCAGTGCACCGAAGCTGGCCGCGCTGACTGCCGCCACCGGCAGGCGCAGCAGGAAGCGGTCGAAGAAGGCATCGGCCACCTCGTCCTCCGGCACGTCGTTGGTGGCGCCGACGACGCTGATCAGGGGGCAGTGCTGGCGTCCGGCGCCGTTGTCGAATTCGCGCTCGTTGAGCAGCGTAAGCAGGGCGTTGAGTATGGCGCTGTTGGCCTTGAACACCTCGTCGATGAAAGCAATCGAGGCATCGGGCAGGAAGCCGTCGGTGTGCCGCTCGTAGCGGTCGTCTTCGAGCGCCTTGATCGACAGCGGACCGAAGAGCTCCTCGGGCACCGAGAAGCGGGTCAGCAGACGCTCGAAGTAGCGCGCGTCGCGAAAAGCCGTGTGCAGCCGCCGCGCCAGTTCGCTCTTCGCGGTGCCCGGGGGGCCGATCAGCAGCGTGTGCTCGCCGGCCAGGGCACAGAGCAAACAGAGCCGGACGCTCTGGCGGCGTTCCACCAGGCCGCGCTCCAGCGCGTCGATAATCGCCTTCAGGCGGACGCGGTGGCCGGGTTCCATATGTAAGTCAGCTGAGCGCATTGATTAATGAAAGATTAACGAGCAATGTTACTTCATGTAGGGCGCATCCGTGGCGTATCCCGGGACCTGCTCTAAAGCGTGGACGTGTAATCGGCCACCGCTGCCCGATGCCGCGACGACCTGCGCTTGATTACCGTGCCCACAGTCAGAAAGCATAGCGGCTGTTCATGCGCGCTTAGCCCGAACAGAGAGCGTATCTGCTTCGAATACAGGGCGCGCCCGCTGGACAGGCCCGCGCCGAAACCCATCGCATGTGCGACGAGCAACATGTTCTGCAAGGCGCAGCCCGCGGAAATGATGCGTTCCTGTGGATGGGTCGGCCCGAGTTCGGTGCCGAGGCGCGCGACCATCAGCGCCAGGAAAGGACTGCGAAACGCCTTGTCCCTCGCCTCCCGCATCTGCACCGCGGTCGCTTCGGGGTCGCGCTCGGCCAGCGCCTCTGCAAAGGCATCGCCCAGAACATGGCGCCGCCCGGCAGGAACGACGATCAGGCGCCAGGGGTTCAGCCGTCCGTGATCCGGCGCCGCGCCCGCTGCGCCGAGGATGTGTTCGATTTGCCCGGCGTCCGGGCCCGGATCGCCCAGCCGCTTGGGCGAAGCGTGCTGACGCGAATGGATCAGCGTAAGCGCCGCGTCCAGCACTTCCTGATCAGAGGTCAAATCCATGCCGGTCAATACGTGAAGGTAGCGAGCTGGTTGGTCTATCACTGAACCTCAGCCTATCACGGTATCGCACTGGCGGCAGGCCGGTTTTGCGGCCGCAGACGCGAGCCAGCCGATGATCAGCGAGGACGGCTTGCTTCCAGTCTGTACTCGGTCATTTGCAGTTGTGATGCAGCTTCCACTTGTCGGCATGACCGATGGCCACGGCCCAGTCCGGCACCTTGCAGTCGCCATTGCCGGCAGCGCCGGCTTGATGGCTCCGAATCGTAGCTGCATTCTCCGGAATGCCGCCGGTATCAGCCGAAACCGGCACCAAATGATTGCCGACGAAAACGATCACCACCAGAAACCCGGCGACGACACTGGATTGAGCAAAACCGATTTTCTGGATTTCCTTTCTGTCGCCCACCTCGCACGTCCCGCCGGGACACAACATGGCCTTCTCCTTGAAGAACAGATTGTAAATCTTGCATCCAAGGCAGATGCCGAAAGCCGCCTCGAAGAACAGCAGAACCAGGCAGGTGCAACAAATGATCAAATTGACCGGGCCGATGAGATTGTTGATGACGACCAGGTACAACATCGCGACGGCGAGCGCCAGCCCGATACTCCAGGCGAAGCGCTTCTGCGGTGCGCCGACGAATTCAGGGGTCTGGTTTCTCACCGCGAACCGCCCAAGGACAATGCTCGGCGCGAATTTCGGATTGATCAGAACCCGAATGGTGAAGTCAATAAGAAAAGCGATCACGAATATCTTCGTGATCTGGAAGTTCCCGGTAAGCCACGCATTCATGAAGGCGATCATCGCGAAGAAAAACATTATTCCGGCGCTCGCCCTGACTTCCCGTTCATTGAGCACGGGCACCTCGTACTCATCCATTCTTTCGCCAAAGCCAAGTATCTGGTTCATGCTGTTCCTTTCGCAAATCATCGACCGGCATCCCACCGGCTTCGCCCCCGCTCAATGCGGATTGGAGCCGTTATTTCATACGACTCCGATTTCACCATTCCCACGCCAGTTGCGCAACACCGCCGGTCGTCAATTTGTATCACCCGGTTTCGATCTCAAAAATAATATCTGGCATAGAACTCGAGCTTGCGCTCGTTGGGTTTCTCGCCGAAGTCGGTCGAGCTGTTTCCGTGCAGCATGTATAGCCGCAGGCGCAGATCGACGTTCTTATAGCCGGTGTAGTCGAGCTCGGGAGTGAGTTGGAAGCTGCCATCGTCCCGGTTCACCAGCGCGAACACCGCGGGCTGGAAATAGACAATGCCGAACGCGTCCTGCATCTGGGCGCGAAAGTAGAGGTAGTTCTCGCCGGCGAACGGCCGGCCGTAGGGCCCCTGGCCGAGCGCGAGCGCCTTCTGCAGCAGCGGATTGCCGCCGGGCGGCTGAGTCGGCGCAAACGCGGCGTCGACGAGCTGGTAGAACTGATCGGCCTCGGACTCCGAGTAGCCGGTGCCGTTGTGGTAGTACTCTGCGATGAAGGTCGTGCTGCCCTGGGTGAGGTAGCGCAGGCCGAACAGGTAGCTGGTCGCGTTCGCGACCTCGGTGCTCGTGCGGCCGCTCGCGTCGGTGACCACCCGCGGAAACTGCAGGATGCGCGCCCACTCCCCGTGGATCTCGAAGTTCGTCTCGAGGTTGCGCGCGAAATCGAAGCCGAAGCGCCCCGGGCGGCTGCCCCGGCCCTGCCAGGCGAAATCGAGGTCGGTGTCGCGGTACAGTGCGTAGAGTTTGAACGCGGGGTTGAGATGCCCGCTCGAGCCGAAGTCGTTGTTCACCTGGGCGCCCACCGGCATCAGCACCGGCGTGAAGGCGATCGTCTGCAGCGCGCCTCCAGGATTCCAGATGAAGTCGCCGTCCGCCATGACGTAGCCCTCGCGCGCGAGCTGCGGATCGTTCGGGTCTTTGGGCCTTTGCACGAACCCGATCGGGTTCCAGGCGTAGCCCTTGCCCCAGCTCAACGCGCGCTTGCCCGCCTCGAGGGTCATGCCGGGATTGGGCCGCAGCGAGTAGGCGGCCTCGTAGAAGCGGTTGGTCTGATTGCTGGAGAGCTCGTTGTTCTGCGCGCTCGAAAAAGTGCGGAAGTCGAAGGTGCCGATCCCCTGGCGCAGCTTGCCAGTCAGCTCCATGATTCCCGTGGTCTGATCCAGACTCGCGCGCTGCGGCCCGCCGTAGTAGCCGAGCTTGTACTGCGCGCCGCTGCGGTTGAGCGTCAAGGCGTCCTGCTCGAGCTGCACGTAGCCGCCGAGCTCGTAGGGTTTCTTCTCGTACTGCGAGGCGTCGAAGCTGTATTGATCCGCTGCCTGCGCACCGGCTGCGGCCACCAGCAGAACGAGCGGCCACCAGGGCCGCGTTCTGCACGCGTTCATTTGCGCCGCCTCCACGTGTAATGCGCAAAGCACAGACCGCGCTGTCGGCGTCCCGCCGCACTCGCCCGGGTCGCATCCCCGCTGCGCGGGGCGACCGGCGAAGTGGAGCAGGGACCACAGCCGAAGGCTGGGGATGCGACCTGAGTCCGGTCGCACTGGGACGCCGGTCGCCTGCGGCCGCCTACGGGGTCAGATCCCCGGCTCACGCCAGGTCCCCTCTTCCGCCCTTCGGCGGCCCCTGCTCCTAGGCTCATTTGCGTAGTTCTTGGACCCGCGGCAGGTAGTTCAGCGTGAAGACCTCGTCGCGGTAGTCCGCTTTCTTCAGACCCGACCAGAGCATCACCGACTTGTAGCCCTTGTAGAGCGGGCTGTCGGTTTCGAGCTGCGCGGGGCGCTTGAGGCCGCCGCCGAAAGCCTTGACGTCGCTGAAGTGCAGCGTCTTCAGCAGCAGTCCGCTCGCCGCGTGGCATTCGATGGTCACCGGCAGCAGGTCCTTCTTGTCGACCCACATCTTCAGCCGGTCGTAGGCGACGTCGCCGGTCTTGGCCTTAAGCGAGAGCAGGTACTGGTCCTTCTGCTCCTCGACGCCCTCCACGTTGTACTCGGAGGTGTAGTCGATGCGCAGGATGTCGGCATTGTTGAAGATGCTGCCGGTCACCGACTGAAGGCTGGTGATGCGGATCGGCCTGCCCACTTCTGGCATGTACAGCCACATGTTGTCCCCGATCCGCAGCGTGACGCGCCCCTTGTCCGAAGCCGGCTCGAGAAACAGCGCCAGGATCTTGTCGCGGCCCTTCTTGATCGTCCACAGGACGTACGCCTTCTGCGTACCGTCGGGTTGGATGTCGATCAGCTTGCGGTACGACTCATAGGATTCGGGCTCGAGGTTGCGGTCCACCTGCTGCAGGATCTTCGTGCCGTCCAGGTTCCCGGCCGCAGCAGGCAGCGCGAACAGACCAAGGGCGAATACGCAACCGGCGAACCACAGCAGTATTTTCATCGTGCGACCTTCCGATTAGACGTGGCTGAGCGCGCGCACCGGGTCCATGCGCGAGGCCTTCCACGCAGGCTGCAGGCTCGCGAGCAGCGCCATCACCACCACCATGACGGCGATGACCACGACGTCGCGCACGCTGACCGCCGGGGCGAGCACCAAGCCCTGCTGCATGCCGAAGTTGAATACGATTTTGTGCAGGTGCAGCGCATAGATCACCGCCAGGCTGATGGCGGTGCCGAGCGCGGTCCCGCCCACGCCGAGCAGCAAGCCCTCGGTGAGGAACAACGACAGGATCCTGCCTGGCGGCGTGCCGATCGCCGCGA
>CAZRMO010000120.1:0-10044 GCA_964601155.1 uncultured Enterobacteriaceae bacterium | reverse complement strand
CGCCGCCAAGCGCCGCGAGTTGAATATGGCTCAGTTCGAGTTCGCCGCCGCCGGGCATCGCCATCGCCATGCCGCTGCTGAAGAAAAGCACGCGCGCGATGACCCCGGTGAAGCCAGCGCCCATTTGCCCCAGCCCCAGCAGATAGCCGCCCAGGGACGAGGCGATCAGCCAGACGCCGAGCGCCGCGGTGGCGACTACGACGACGATTTCCCAGGGTGCGCCGCGCAGAATGAGCGCCGGATTCAGGACGAAAAAGAACGGCACGAAATACATGATGCTGCCCAAGCGCATCGATTGCATGCCTACATCCATCGGCCGGGCCTGCGCGATGCCGGCGGCGACGAAGGATGCGAGCGAAACCGGCGGCGTGATGAAAGACACCATACCCCAGTAAAGCATGAACAGGTGCACTGCCACCGGGTCGAAACCCGCCGCCACCAGCGGCGGCGCGAGCACGATCGCAAGGAAAATATAGCAAGCAGTGATCGTCAT
This sequence comes from uncultured Enterobacteriaceae bacterium, assembly GCA_964601155.1. Lineage (GTDB taxonomy): Bacteria > Pseudomonadota > Gammaproteobacteria > Burkholderiales > SG8-39 > 2-12-FULL-64-23. The sequence goes on along the minus strand of CAZRMO010000120.1, from coordinate 9,551 downwards.
GCCCATACCGAAAATGAAGCTGGTGATCGCCCCCATCACCAGCAGCACGTAGATGTTGTTGCCGGCGAGGTACACCAGGTCGTTGGCCAGCGTTCCCGCCAGCCCGGTGACCGAAAGCGAACCTATGATCAGCCCCACACCCGCGAGCAGCGCAGAGAGTTCGCCCAGCGCGCCGCAGATGCCCTCTACCAGCAGGCCAAGCTTCTTCCAGTTTAGCCGGTGCAGCCGCGAGAACTGGTTGATCACCAGCAGCAATCCCGTCGCGTAGAACGGCGCGATCGCTTCCTGCTGCAGCACCAGCAGCATCCACACCAGCACCACGAACACGATGATGTACTGCCAGCCCGCTGCGAAGGTCTTGCGAACAGACGGCAGTTCCGCGCGCGGCAGGCCTTTGAGGCCGTGGATCGCCGCATAGCTGTCGATCTGCACGAACAACCCGGAGTAAAACAACAGCGACGGCATCAGCGCCGCGAGCGCCACCTGATAGTAGGGCACGCCGAGGAACGAAGCCATGACGAAAGCGGTCGCGCCCATCACCGGCGGCATTAGCACACCGCCGGTCGAGGCGCAGGCCTCGACCCCGCCGGCATAGGCAGGCGCGAAGCCGGTGCGCTTCATCGCGGGAATAGTCACTACGCCGGTAGTGAGCACGTTGGACACCACGCTGCCCGATACCGAGCCCATCAGGCCGCTGGCGAAAATCGCGACCTTGGCCGGGCCGCCGCGCACCGAACCGAACAGCGCGAACGCAAGGTTGTTGAAGAACGCCGCCGCACCGGTGTACTGCAGCACGGCGCCGAACATGACGAAACCGATCACCAGTTCGCCGAAGGCACGCGTCGGTATGCCGAGCACGCTCTCGGAACTGGTGAAGTGATAGGCCGCGGTAGTGGATATATCCTGCGGCAGGCCGGAGATCGGTCCGGGCATATGCCCGGCGTACACCGGATAGAGCGAAATCAGCGCAACTGCGACAAATACCGCCGTACCGCCGGCGCGGCGCGTGGCCTCAAGGATCAGCAGCCAGCAGACGTAAGAGATCCAGATCGCTTCCTTGGGCGCGGAGAACTCCCAGCCTTCGCTGAGAATGCGATGCGCATTCAGCGCGAAATAGGCGAACCCGGCGACGGTGAGAAAGTACAGCACCGCGTCGTACCAGGGCACGCCGTCGCGGCGCGCTCGCTTGGTCGCAGGAACCAGAATAAATACGCAGCCGGCGAGCAATGCGCACAGCCAGTACAGGTAAGCCGTGCCGAGCAGTACCTTGCCAACGAAAAAGCCGAGGTTGAGGAGTTGGTTCAGCGCCAGAAGTACCGCTGCCGTAGCGACGACAATCAACACCCCGCGCCAAGCCGGCGGAAGCTTGCGATAGCGTAGCTCGACTGCCTCCTCGGGTACGTCCTCGGCGACTTCGGCGCTCATCGGCAGCGCCCCGATTCAAAACTGCCCGCGACAGCAGTGGCTGTCGCGGGCAGAAAACGCGGCAATATTACCAATGCGCAACCCCGGCTAAAAGCCGGCCTTGACGAGCGCGTCGGCGCGTGCCCGCTCCCACGCCGCGTAATAAGCCTTGGCGTCGATATCGCGGGACTTGTTCATTCCTGCCCATGCCTCTGCGAGCACCTTCTGGCGTTTGATCAGCATGTCGTTGTGGGCTTGATTCTCTGCCGTCCACAGCCCCTTTTCCTTCCAGAACTTGATCGCACCTTCGTGGTAGGGAACCACCCAGGAGAAGTTCTGCCGATCTGCTGCCCAACCGTTTGCGCCCGGTGCAGAGTCCTTGTACATGTCGTAGGTCTCGACCATCGCCTTGGTCATGTTATAGACCAGGTTCGCATTCTGCGACGCATAGGCCATCAGAATCGGGTACGGATAGGAAGAGGATTCGGCGGGGTGATCCTTGGACAACTCGGCCCCCGCGGTGCAGTTGAACGGCTTGAAGAACGGCGCTTTGTCGTTGAGCCGCTTCCAGCCTTCCTTGTCCTTGTGCGAGATCACCGGATACACCAACCCGCGCGGCGACTTCGCAATCGCGTACGCCCTGCCGGACACCGACGAGCTGAACGCCATATCGACCTGGTTATTGACAATACCCGCCATCGCCGCGCCGAAGCCGCCGAACTCGACCTTCTGCACATCGTTCCAGGTCAGCTTGGCGAACCAGAGGATCGCGGTGATATTCTGGTTCAGCGACGGCGAGCCGATCACCCAGGCGACGCGCTTGCCTTTCGCGTCGGCGATGGTTTTGATGCCTGAATCGGCCGCAGCGAGCACGGTCAGACACTGATCCGAAGTATTGAGCATCAGGCCACGCACCGGCTGCGGCCCCCAATTCCTGGCGCCGAAATCGAACAGTCCTTCCTGCGCCAAGTATGCGCCGCCGACGCCGTTGGCCGAAAACTGCACCTGACCTTTCAACAACGGCAGGTTGCGCGAAACGTCGTTTTTGCCCGGCAGCACGCGCAGGCTGACGTTGTATTTTTGCTTCAATGCATTGCCTATCCCAACTGACTGGTTGTAGCCGGCCGAGCCGACGCCGTAGGCACTCCAGGCCAGGGTGGCAGGTAGTTTCACATCTGCGGCGGCCGCCGGCGTTGCCGCCAGCGCCGACGCAGCGAACAAAACTGCGGCGAATGCGCCCTTAGTCCATGTTTGAGTGTTATGCATTGCGGCCTCCTTAAGGTAAAAACGATGGTCAACGGATAGGAATTTCAAAGCCACTTTCGGAAGTATCTCGTGCTGACAGTCACGTCGTCGGTCGAATTTGACAAGTCTGAGGGGGGCCAGCAACTGGCGTAGTCCCAAAAACCACTGGGGCAATTCCAGCCAACGTCGGCCACCTGCGCGGATTGGCTGGCCACTGCCGCCAAAACCCAAGCTATTTTTGTTGAACAATACTGATGATAGGGGTAAACCCTAATCGCTATGGGGATATAGCGCAATAGTTCGTTCGAACTATTTTTTTGCTGGGCTATTGGGAAGAGTTACCGTTTGTATAACGCGCGTTAATGCTGGACGAACAGAGCAAGGTCTCAGATGCACTTGCCGAGTTGAAGGTGGATGTGGATGGCCCAGATGTCTTTCTGCTTGAGGGGTGGCTTGTGGCCGACCAGCTTGCCCTTGTTCCAAGGTACGCGGAAATGAATGTTTTCCATGTCAAACTCCTTCGTGGTTGAAAGGAATCTGATATTGCCGCTGAGTTAGTTGGCTGCTTTGCGCTTGATACCGGTCGGTCGCGGAAAAATGCCGAAATCGCGCCATCGTCCGCTATGGGGAACACCCGCCCGATCGTCACTTCCGGCCAAGAAGAGTCATACAGACATGCGAGATTCAGCTCACGCGAATGGCCGATAACTGATCGGAAACCCGCCCCTCGACTATTTTTGGTGCTCAGCCCGATCTTCGGTCGGACTGGTCGCTTGGAACTTCCTCCGCCAAGCCGCTCTGCGCTTCCCGAGTGATCCTTCCTGACCGAACGCTCAGGCGGGCTTGGGCTTGCTCATGCGCTCGACGATGTCCGGAGGAATGAAGTTGACCAGATCGGTCTTGTCGGCCTCGACCAGCTCGACGTAGCGCTTGACGACGTCGGCCGGGTCGAGCTGGCCGATGGTGATGCGACCGACTAGCGCGTCCATGGCCGCGACGTCTTCGGGGGCGGCGGTTTTGCGATCGAACCAGGGGCCCGGATCGTTGGCCATGCGGTCGTTGAAGCCGGTCGCGTACGGGCCCGGGTTGATCAGCGCGACGTCGACGCCGAATGGCGTCAGTTCGGCCCGCAGCGCGGTGCCCATCGCCTGCAGCGCGTGCTTGGTCATCGCATAGGGCCCGGAGCCGACGCCGGCGCGCACGCCTGCGATCGACGACACGATCAGAATGCGTCCGGCGCGCTTGCGCCGCATCGCCATCGCGACACGCTGGGCAATGGCGAAGGTGCCGAAGACGTTGACTTCGAACACCGCGCGGAGCCGTTCCATGGGAATGACGCTGATCGGGCCGGTCTGGCCCATGCCGGCATTGGCGACCAAGACGTCGAGGTCCCACTGGTCGACCGTGGCCACGTCTTTCGCATTGGTGATGTCGAGCTTCGTGACCGTCAGCTGCGGGTGAGCGGCCGCGAGTTCGGCGGCCTGCTTCTCGGTCTCGACGGTGGCGATCACTTTGTGCCCGCGCGCGGCGAGCTCGACGGCCGCACCGCGGCCGAAGCCGCTTCCTGCGCCGGTGATGAGTACGGTTTTCGGCATGGCTTGTTCCTTTGCGATCAGGGAAAAAACCTTGTGATTATACTTGGACACGGTTGACGGTATTCCAGCCTCAATTTATGCTTAGTTGATGCTGCGCCTACTCGCCCTCGCGCTGTGTTTCATTTTCGCTCCGGCCCGCGCCCAGGGCGTGGCGCCGCAGGCGATCGAGATTCCGCAATGGTTCAGCCAGAGCTTCCTTGACCTGCGCGAGGACGTGCACGACGCCGCGCAGCAGCACAAGCGCGTGATGTTGTACTTCGGCCAGGATGGCTGCCCGTACTGCGCGGCACTGATGCAGACCAATTTCAGCCAGCCGCGCATCGTCGCCAAGGCGCGAAAACACTTGGTCGCCATCGCGCTTAATATCTGGGGCGACCGCGAGGTCACCTGGCTCGACGGGCAGGCCAGGCGCGAGAAGGATTTCGCCGCATTCCTGAAAGTGCAGTTCACTCCCACCCTGCTGTTCCTCGACGAGCGCGGCCGGGTGGTGGCGCGCCTGAACGGCTACTACCCGCCGCACCGCTTCGAGGCCGTGCTCGACTGGGTTGGCGGCCATATGGAAAACAAGGTAGCGCTGGGCGAATACCTCGAACGCCACATGCGCGACGCGGCGAGCGCGACGCTGCACGACGAGCCATTCTTCATCAAGCAGCCCGTCGATCTGCGGCGCGGCAAGGGCGCGAAACCGCTCGCCGTGGTGTTCGAGACGCCCTACTGCTCCGGCTGCGACGAACTGCATCGCGAAGGTTTCACACGGCCCGAAGTCAAGGCCCAGCTCGCGAAGTTCGACGTCGCGCGCCTATCGCTTCTCGACCACAGGGAAATCGTTACGCCTTCCAATCAAAGAATTTCCGCTGCCGAATTCGCCAAGCGGCTGAACGTCGTCTATACGCCCAGCATCGTGTTCTTCGACCCCGCGGGGCGCGAGGTGTTTCGGATCGAATCCTACCTGCGGCCGTTCCACCTCGCCGGGTCGTTCGAGTACGTGTCCTCCGGCGCCTACCGCACGCAGCCCTCGTTCCAGCGTTTCCTGCAGGCCAAGGCGGAGCGCATGCGCCGCCGCGGCAAGGCGGTCGAGCTGTGGAAATGAGCTAGCCGAGCCGCCCGAGGCGGTACTTCAGCTCCGGGTCTTCTCATTTCGAGAGGACGTGACTCGTGGTGACATCTGCAACGATTTTGTCTCCGGCGCCGCTGACAGCCGTGCGAACGACGCTCACCGTACGACCGCGCTTCACATAAGTGGAAACGGCTTTGAACGAACCCTCTTTCTGATTGCCGAGGAAATTGGCGTTTAGGCTTATAGCAAGCGGGAACCCTTTCATGCCTTCCGACGGCTGATCCGAGTCCATGACGAGAATGGTTGCAGTCACATCGGCGAGCCACAGCATTGCGCCGGCCTGAACAACGCCGAATGGATTCTTGACACCGGCGCTAACGGGCATCTCCGAGACGACGCGGTCTTTGGTCCGCTCGGTAACGGTAAACTCGATTGAACCTTGCATCTTCATAACAATTGAGTCCTTAAGGTAATCAACGGATGGTCTGTCGTCGTGTAGTCCGCTCATCGGTCGATCCCCCAAATCGTGTAACGCACCGCGACGACTGACGCGATCCCGTAGGCAGCCATCCCAAGCGCGACCAGCGCGAATATCGTCCACGGCGGCGTATGTGCGGCCGCGAGTATCCAGCCGCCGATCGCAATCAGGACCAGCCTCAGCGTGCCGGCCAGTACCGGGCCGCCGACCCTGCCTGCAGCGAGCGACGAGAAATAAAGACAAAGCCCGAGTCCGAACAGTGCATAGCAGGGGCCCGCCCAGTGAAAGTAGAGCGCGGCCGCAGCGAGCACCTGCGGGTCTTGCGTGAACTGATGGGTCCACAAGTCCGGGGCGATAGCCACCGCAAGCCCAAGTGCGCCGAGTAACGCGCTTGCGAGTGTCGCCGCGATCCAGGTCGCGCGCCGGGCGCGAGCGATCTTGTGGGCGCCAATTGCCATGCCCACCAGCGGCACCGATGCCACGCCGATGGCGAATCCGATGGGTATCAGCAGAAATTCGAGGCGGGTGCCGATACCGTAGCCGGCCAGCGCAGTGGTGCCGAATTGCGCGACGAGCCGGGTGAGAATCAGGATCGTCAGCACCGTCTGCAGCGGCGAGAGGCATGCGACTGCACCCACTTTCAGAATGTCGCGCATCAGTTCACGCCGCAGCGTCGTCGCGCGCACCGACAGCCGGACGCGCGAGCGGCGCGAACGCAGGTAGGCGTACAGGAACACTGCACCCAGCGCGTACGCGACCACTTGGCCGGCCGCAACGCCCGGCATGCCCAGCCGGGGAAACGGTCCCCAGCCAAGACCCAGTGCGCCGCCCACCAGCGCTTGCAGCACGGAGACCGCAAAGTAAGTCGCCGACGGCACCGGCATGTTCCCTGCGCCGCGGATCACCGATGCGAAGGTGTTCATGAGCCAGACGCCGATCGACCCGACAAACGCGACCTTGGAGTACGCGACCGCCTGCGCCAGCGCCTCGCCGTGGCCGCCTAGCGCCGCAAACATCGCAGGCCCCAAGGCGAGCATCAGCACTGTATACAGCGCTCCGCCCGACAAGCCGATCCACAGCGCGTGCACGGCAAGGGCGTTCGCGCGCGCGCTGCTTCCGGCGCCGAGCGCACGGCTCACGGCGGACGATACTCCGCCGCCCATTGCACCGCCCGAAAGCATCGTCTGCAGCATCACCATTGGAAATACGAGCGCCATTCCGGCCAGTGGGGCCACGCCGAGCTTGCCGACATAGGTCGTCTCGGCGATAGCCGCCAGCGCAGTCGCCAGCATCGCGCCCATGTTCGGCAGCGCAAATCGCACCAGCGTCGGCAGGATCGGCACCGTGAGCAGTGGGTCGACGGCGCGATCTGCTACGGCTTGAGTCATTTGATCCGGGCGGTGGTCAGGGGCTCCGGCCGCGTCTAGGAGGGTGACGGCCAAAGCCGCGGCCGGCGGCGCGCCGTTCACGCGTCCGCGTCCAGGTACACCGGCGGCTCGGCCGCGAGGCCGGCATGCACGTTGCGAGAGGTCGTGTCGGCAAGCAGCTCGGACTGCCCGGCCTCGAGCGCAGCGATCGCCTGTCGCACCACGTCGTCCGGAGCGATCTTCGTTCCCTGGGCAGCGCGTGCCATGTCGGTGTCGATGAGGCCGGCGTGCACGGCCAGCAGCTCGGTGCGCTGCGCCTTCAGTTCCTGCCGCAGCGCGTTGCTCAGCGCCCAAGCGGCGGCCTTGGAGGCGCTGTAGCTGCCGCTTCTGCCCGGCAGCGTCAGCCAGGCGAGCACCGACAGCATGTTGACGACGGCGCCGCCGCCGTTCTTAGCCAGCACCGGCGCGAACACCTGCACCAGCCGCAGCGGGCCGATGGCGTTGGTCTCGATCTGGCGCTGCAGGGCTTCGATCGCGCCCGGCGCGAGCAGCGGCCCGAACTCGCCGATGCCGGCGTTGTTGATGAGCAGCGTCACGTCGGTCAGCTCGCGCGCGAGCGCAGAAACTTGTTCCGGCTGCGTTACGTCCAGACGCACCGCCTCGACGCCGGGCAGCGTCACGGCGGCGGGATCGCGTGCCGCGGCGTAGACCTTGGCCGCGCCGGCGGTGAGCAGGCCGCGCGCGAAGGCGGCGCCGAGGCCGCGATTGGCGCCCGTGACGAGCGCGACAGAACCTTTGATCTTCATCGGCATTTCCTTTCAGTGCGTGGTGGTGACGAACTCGATTGCAGCCGTGACGACCGTCGGGTCGGCGAGGACGCGCCGGTGGCCCAGGCCTTCGACGCGCAGGTGGCGCGCACCCGGCCAGGCGGCGGCGCTGGCCAGGCTGTCTTCGATCGCGACGACACGGTCGTCGCTCGAGTGAATGAACAGCGCCGGCTGGCGCAGTTGCGGCGCGCGCCGCGGCAGCGAAATCTCGCGCACGTCGACGCCCATCGCGTCGCCAAGCAGCGCGAGCATCGCATCTGTGCCCGCGGCGTCCAGACCGGCGGCGGCGAAGCCGCGTGCATAATTTTCGTAGTAGGCGGGGGCGGAGATCAGCACCGCACGCTGCGCCGCCAGCCCGGCGTGCAGCGCTTCGGCCAGCACCGCCGAACCGACCGAGTGCGCGATCACAGCGTGCAGCGGACCGAGCGCCGCGCCCACCGCGCGCAGCGCGCGAGCCGCTTGGGGAATCGACGAGTGCTGCCTGGCCGAGGCGCCGTGCGCCGGCAGGTCCATCGCAAATACGGCGTGACCGGCTTCAAGCAGCGGCGGCGCGAACGCGGCGAGGTCTGCAGCCTGGCCCTCCCAACCGTGCAGCAGCAGTACCGCCGGGCCGGTGCCGGCGCGCTGCAGCGCGACTTCGCCTTCCGGCGTGGCGATGCGCAGCGCCTCGCCGGCAGCTAGCGCGGGCGCCTCGCGCTGCTGCGGCGCGCGCGGCGTCAGGAAGGCGTGTGCGACCTGGTCGGGGCGGGGGCGGAGGGCGGTGGCGATGTGGTTCATTGGAGAGTCCTAAGTATGATGAGCATCATATATGTGGCCGAGTGTAAAAACGAGGCAGGGTGCGGGTAGCGTCAGTCGCCGGCGGGAGTGAGTTGCTTCAGCGCTGCCTTGCGCAGCGAGTCGGAAAGCTTGGGGTCGTCGACGGCGCGCGCCAACAGCAGTGCGCCGACCATCGTGGCCACGGTGACGAGCGCGCGCTCGTGCGCGCCCGGCTGCCCCCAATCGGGCGACTGGCGGGCGACGAGGTCGATCATCTCCTTGATGTGGCGCGTGGCCGCGCGGCGCACTTCGGGCGCCTGGCGCGGCATTTCCGAGCCAAGCGCCACGATCGGGCAGCCGGTCTCGGCGCCGTCGACGTGCGCCCTCGACAGGTAGGCGCGCAGCAGCGCCCGCAGCGCGTCCGGCGGCGGCGCGGCGGCGGCGATTTGCGCCAGAGTGGCCACGCCTTCGGCGCCGGCGCGGTCCGCGGCTTCGGCGAGCATCGCCTCGCGCGAGTCGAAGTGGGCGTAGAAGCCGCCGTGCGTCAGGCCGGCGTCCTTCATGATGTCGGCGACGCCGGTGCCGCCGTAGCCACTGCGCCGGATGGCGCGCGATGCGGCGTCGACAATGCGTTCGTGCGTGACTTCCTTGCGGTTGGGGGCGGTTCGTGTCATGGCGGCGGTGGCGGAATAGATATGATATGCATCATACATACTTTCGGCGCGGAGCGCAAGTGGCAATGTTGCCGCCCGGTTTTGGCGAACCTGCCGCTTCTCCAGTCGGGCGGCCGGGTCGGAGCCTTAGCTAGCTTTTATCAGTGGG
>CAZRMO010000119.1:0-10324 GCA_964601155.1 uncultured Enterobacteriaceae bacterium | reverse complement strand
ATCGCGGTCGGCATGGCGACCAACATCCCGCCGCATAACCTGGGCGAGGTGATCGACGCGGGGCTGGCGTTGCTCGCCAACCCCGGTATCAGCATCGACGAACTGATCGAGATCATGCCGGCGCCGGATTTTCCGACGGCGGGGATCATCTACGGCATCAGTGGCGTGCACCAGGGCTACCGCACCGGTCGTGGGCGCGTGGTCATGCGCGCGCGCACGCATTTCGAGGACATGGAGAAGGGCAATCGCCAGGCGATCATCGTCGACGAGATGCCCTACCAGGTCAACAAGAAGAGCCTGCTCGAGCGCATCGCCGAGCTGGTGAACGAGAAGAAGCTGGAGGGCATCAGCGAAATCCGCGACGAGTCGGACAAGTCGGGCATGCGCGTGGTGTTCGAATTGAAGCGCGGTGAGCTGCCCGAAGTAGTGCTCAACAACCTGTACAAGCAGACCCAGCTGCAGGACAGCTTCGGCATCAATATGGTGGCGCTGGTCGACGGCCAGCCGCGGCTGCTGAACCTGAAGCAGATGCTCGAGGCATTCCTCGCGCACCGGCGCGAGGTGGTGACGCGGCGTACGGTGTTCGAACTGCGCAAGGCGCGCGAGCGCGGCCATATTCTCGAAGGCCTGGCGGTGGCGCTGTCGAACGTGGACGAAATCATCGCCCTGATCAAGCAATCGCAGACGCCGCCGGAAGCCAAACAGGCGCTTATGGCCAGGGCCTGGCGCTCGCCGCTGGTGGCGGAGATGCTGCAGCGCGCGGCGGCCGACGCTTCGCGCCCCGACGGACTCGCGGCGAATTTCGGCTTGATTGAAGGCGGCTACCATCTTTCGGATGCCCAGGCGCAGGCGATCCTGGACATGCGCCTGCAGCGCCTCACCGGCCTGGAGCAGGACAAGATCGTGTCCGAATACAAGGAGGTGATGCTGCAGATCGCCGATTATCTCGACATTCTCGCCAAGCCCGAGCGCATCACGGCGATCATTGTCGACGAAATGAGCGCGATCAAACAGCAGTACGGCGATAAACGCAAGAGCGAGATCGAACTCAACCCGCAGGACCTCGAAAACGAAGACCTGATCACGCCGGCCGACATGGTGGTGACGCTGTCGCACACCGGCTACATCAAGTCGCAGCCGCTCGGCGACTACAGCGCGCAACGCCGCGGCGGGCGCGGCAGGCAGGCGACTGCGACCAAGGAAGACGACTTCATCGAGCGCCTGTTCATCGCCAATACCCACGACTACATTCTGTGCTTCTCCAGCCGCGGGCGCGTGTACTGGCTCAAGGTCTACCAGGTGCCGCAGGGCGGGCGCGCCAGCCGCGGCAAGCCCATTGTCAACATGTTCCCCTTGTCGGAGGACGAGAAGATCACCGCCATCCTGCCGGTGAAGCAGTTCGACGACGGGCATTTCGTTCTCATGGCGACCGACCAGGGCACGGTGAAGAAGACGCCGCTCTCGGCTTTTGCCAATCCGCGCGGCAAGGGCATCATCGCGGTGGAACTGGACGAAGGCGATTTCCTCATCGGCGTCGCCATCACCGACGGCACGTACGACGTGATGCTATTCTCCGATGCCGGCAAGGCGGTGCGCTTCGGCGAAGACGACGTGCGGCCGATGGGACGCGCGACGCGCGGCGTGCGTGGCATGAGCCTGGATCTGACGCAGCGCGTGATTTCCATGCTGGTGGCGGAGAACGAAAGCCAGACCGTGCTCACTGCCACCGAAAACGGCTTTGGCAAGCGCACGCCGATTTCCGAGTACACTCGGCATGGCCGCGGCACCAAAGGCATGATCGCGATTCATACAGGCGAGCGCAACGGCAAACTGGTCGGTGCGGTGCTGGTCGAGGAAAAGGACGAGGTGATGCTGGTTTCGAGCGCCGGCGTAGTCATCCGCACCAGCGTCGCGCAGATCCGCGAACAGGGGCGCTCGACCCAGGGCGTGACGCTGATCAATCTCGACGCCGGCACGCGGCTCGCCGGAATCGAAAAGGTACTGGAGTCGGACGACGACAGCGGCGACAACGGTAACGGTGATACGAAGAATATTGTCGCGGACGAGTGACGCGGGGCGCCGTCGCTTTCGTATCGCGAATCGGGGAGGGTGATCGTGACACGAGTGTTCAATTTCAGCGCGGGGCCGGCGGTGCTGCCGGAGACGGTGCTGCAGCAAGCGGCGGACGAAATGCTCGACTGGCACGGCAGCGGCATGTCGGTCATGGAAATGAGCCACCGCGGCAAGGAATTCATTTCGATCCACGCCGAGGCCGAAAAAAACCTGCGCGAACTGCTGGCGGTGCCGGCAAATTACAAGGTGTTGTTCCTGCAGGGCGGGGCGATCGCTGAAAACGCGATCGTGCCGATGAACCTGCTGCGCGGCCGCAGCGTGGCCGATTACGTCAATACCGGTGAATGGTCGAAAAAGTCGATCAAGGAAGCCAAAAAATACTGCAGCGTGAACGTCGCCGCCTCGAGCGAGGACAAGCACTTCACCTATATTCCGCCGCAGGCTGGCTGGAAGCTGTCGAAAGACGCGGGCTACGTTCACATCTGCTCCAACGAGACCATCGGCGGCCTGGAGTATCACTGGGTGCCGGACGTCGGCGCAGTGCCTCTGGTGGCCGACATGTCCTCGCATATCCTGTCGCGGCCGGTGGACGTGGCGAAATACGGACTGATCTACGGCGGGGCGCAGAAGAACATCGGTCCGGCCGGCCTGACGCTGGTGATCGTGCGCGACGACCTGATCGGCCAGGCGGCGCCCTTTACTCCGTCGGCGTTCGACTACAAACAGCAGGCCGAGGCGGATTCCATGTTCAATACGCCGCCCACCTATGCCATCTACATCGCCGGGCTGGTGTTCAAGTGGGTCAAGGCACAGGGCGGACTTGCAAAGATCGAGCAGCGCAACATCGCCAAGGCCAAGCTGCTGTACGACTACCTCGACCAGAGCACGTTCTTCATCAGCCCGGTCGAGCCGCGCGACCGCTCGCGCATGAACGTGCCGTTCAAGCTCAAGAACGAGGCACTGGACGAAGCGTTCCTCAACGGGGCGAAGGCGAACGGCATGGTGCAATTGAAAGGCCACCGCTCGGTCGGCGGCATGCGCGCGTCGATGTACAACGCCATGCCCATCGAAGGGGTGCAGCGGCTGGTCGAGTATATGCGCGAGTTCGAGGACAGGTATGGAAAATGAGCATGGAAAATGAGCACGCCTGTGCGCAAGCCGTTTGAAATTCTCGTAATGAACAATATCGCCCAGCTCGGACTCAAGCGCTTTCCCGCCGAGCGCTATCATGTCGTCGAGGCGGCGGCGGAACCTGACGCCATCCTGCTGCGCTCGCAGGATCTGCACACGATGAAAATCGCCCCTTCGCTGAAGGCGATAGGCCGCGCCGGCGCCGGCGTCAACAACATTCCGGTGAAGGCGATGAGCGAGCATGGCGTGCCGGTGTTCAATGCGCCCGGCGCCAATGCCAACGCGGTGAAAGAGCTGGTGCTGGCGGGCATGCTGATCGGCGCGCGCAAGCTAGCGCCGGCGCTGGAATTCGTGCGCGCCCTGGAAGGCGGGGATGCGGCGTTGGAGCGGCGGGTCGAGGACAACAAAAAGCAGTTCATCGGCATGGAACTGGCGCAGCGTACACTGGGCGTCATCGGCCTGGGCAAGGTTGGCCGCCTGGTCGCCGACGCAGCGATTCACTTGGGCATGAACGTGCTCGGCTATGACCCGGCGATCACCGCGGAGGCGGCCCGGGATCTGCCGGCGCAGGTGAAGCAAGTGCATTCCCTCGACGAAGTGCTGAAGGCGGGCGACTTTGTCACGCTGCATGTTCCGCTCCTGCCGCAGACGCGCAATCTGGTGAACGCGAAGAATCTGGGGCTGGTGCGCCCGGGCACCATCCTGCTCAATTTTTCGCGCGAAGGCATCGTCGACAGCGAGTCCGTTGTGCAGGCGCTCGAAGCGAACAGGCTGAGGTGTTATGTGACCGATTTTCCCGAAAGCCGGCTGCTCGGCGTGCCCGGCGTGGTCGCGCTGCCGCATCTCGGGGCGTCCACGCGCGAGGCCGAGGACAATTGTGCCGTGATGGTCGTGGAGCAGGTGCGCGAATACCTCGAGAACGGCAACGTATCCAACGCGGTCAATTTTCCGGACGCGACCATGCCGCGCGAGTCGCCCTATCGCATCGCCATCGCCAACGCCAATGTGCCCAATATGGTGGCGCAGATTTCAGCCACCGTCGGGAAGGCGGGGCTGAATATTCACGACATGCTGAACAAGTCCAAGGGCGAGATGGCCTACACCCTGGTCGACGTGGACAGCGCTGCGACGAGCGAGCTGGTGGCGCAGCTTGGGAAGATAGACGGCGTGCTGGCGGTGCGTTACCTGCCGCTGGGGGACTGAGGTGACCATGAAGAAGGAATTGACCAAGCTGCGCGCGCGCATCGACGCACTCGACGAGCGCCTGCTGCGCACCCTGAACGAGCGTGCGCGGGTGGCGCATACGGTGGGCAAGCTCAAACAGGGTAAGCAGATTTATCGGCCCGAGCGCGAAGCGCAGGTGCTGCGCGGGATACTCGAAAAGAACCGCGGACCGCTGGGCAAGGAAGCGCTCGCCCGTGTGTACGGGGAAGTCATTTCCGCCTGCCGCGCGCTGGAGCAGCCGCTCGCGGTGTCCTATCTCGGTCCCGCCGGCACCTTCAGCGAGATGGCGGTGCTGAAGCTGTTCGGCGGCGGCGTACGCGCTTTGTCCTGCACCTCGATCGACGAGGTGTTTCGCCAGGCCGAGACCGGCGCTGTCAATTACGGCGTGGTGCCGGTGGAGAACTCGAGCGAAGGCGCGATCGACAGGACGCACGATCTGCTGCTCAGCACGCCGCTCAAGATCTGCGCCGAAACGGTGCTGCGCGTGCGCCAGAACCTGATGTCCAAGTCGGGCGTGCTGAACAAAATCGCGCGCGTTTATTCTCATCCGCAATCGCTGGCGCAGTGCAACCAATGGCTGAGCCGCAGGTTGCCCGATGCCGAACGCGTTCCCGTGGCGAGCAACTCCGAGGCCGCGCGCCTCGCCGCGAAAGACGCGGCTGCCGCGGCGATAGCCGGCGATATCGCCGTGGAGCGCCATGGCCTCAAGCTGGCCGCGCGCAATATCGAGGACGATCCGAATAACACCACGCGCTTCCTGGTGCTGGGCGATCACGATGCCGCGCCCTCGGGCAAGGATCTGACTTCGATCGTCATGTCCGCGCCCAACCGACCCGGTGCGGTGCACGCGCTGCTCACGCCGATCGCCAGGAACGGCGTCAGCATGACCCGGTTGGAATCGCGCCCGGCGCGCACCGGACGCTGGGACTACATGTTCTACGTCGATGTGCAGGGCCATCGCCAGGATCACAAGGTGGCCAAGGCGCTGGCCGAGCTGGAAAAGCTCGCGCCGTTCCTGAAGATTCTCGGTTCCTATCCCGCAGCGGTGCTGTAGCGCTTGTTCTTCAACTCATGACGGACATCATGGACATCTGCGACCTATCCCCCGCCTACGTGCGCGCGATCGCTCCCTATCAACCCGGCAAGCCGATTACCGAGCTTGCGCGCGAGCTCGGGCTGGACGAGCGCACCGTCGTGAAACTGGCTTCCAACGAGAACCCGCGCGGTCTCTCGCCCAAGGCGCTCGCAGCAATCAAGGCGGCGCTGCCGGAACTCGCGCGCTATCCCGACGGCTTCGAGCTGACGCAGGCGCTGTCGCGGCGGCTGGGTGTGCCGATGCAGCAGATCGTGCTCGGCAACGGATCGAACGACGTGCTCGAGCTCGCCGGTATGGCGTTTCTCGCGCCGGGTTGCTCCGCCGTCTATTCGCAGCACGCTTTCGCCGTTTACCCGCTGGCGACTCAGGCGCGCGGCGCGCACAGCATCGTGGTACCGGCGAAGAATTTCGGCCACGATCTCGAAGCGATGCTGGCGGCGATCCGGCCCGACACGCATGTCGTGTTCATCGCCAATCCGAACAATCCGACCGGCACCATGCTGACGGCTGCGGAACTCGAGTCTTTTCTCTCGCGGGCGCCGAAGAACGTGGTCGTGGTGGTGGACGAAGCCTACAACGAGTATCTGGCTCCGGAATTGCGTTGTCCCAGCATCGCGTGGGTCGAGCGCTTTCCCAATCTGATCGTGACGCGCACCTTCTCCAAGGTCTACGGGCTGGCCGGTCTGCGCGTCGGCTACGGCGTGTGCCATGCGCAGGTGGCGGATCTGCTCCATCGCGTGCGTCAGCCGTTCAATGTCAATAATCTCGCAATTGCGGGCGCCATCGCCGCGCTGTCCGACGAGGACTTCGTGCGCGAGAGCTACGAACTCAACGTGGCCGGCATGGCGCAGCTTCTCGCCGGGTGCAAGCGGCTGGGACTTGCCTGGATTCCCTCGTACGGCAACTTCGTCACGGTCGAGATCCCGCGGGCAGGCGGGCAGAGCCAGGCCGCCGCGGTGTTTCAGAAGCTGCTGCGGCTGGGCGTGATCGTGCGGCCGCTGGCCAACTACGGCATGCCCGATCACTTGCGCGTGACCGTGGGCTTGGCGCAGGAGAACGCGCGCTTCCTGGAGGCCATGCAAGCAGTGCTCAAGGACTAGCGCGTGGCAGGGCACCGTCTCGATACCATTGCAATTTTCGGCGTCGGCCTCATCGGCGGCTCGTTCGCGCTCGGGCTGAAGGCGGCGGGCGCGGCGAAGCGGGTCATCGGCCTGGGCCGCAATCCGGCCAATATCGCACACGCTCTCCAACTCGGCGTCATCGACGAAGCGTCGAAGGATCCGGCCGTCGTGGCCGGCGCCGACCTCGTGTTCATCGCCACGCCGGTCGGGCAGATGGGTACGATCATGCGCGCCATCGCTCCGCATCTGGGGCCGGGGACGGTCGTGACCGACGGCGGCAGCACCAAACGCGATGTGGCGGCGCTCGCCTACCGCCTGCTCGGAAAGCGCGCGGCGCAGTTCGTACCCGGCCACCCGATCGCGGGCGCCGAGCACAGCGGCGTGAGCGCGGCGCGCGCCGATCTATACCAGCAGCGCAAGGTGGTGCTGACCCCTCTGCCCGAGAACAGCGAGCGCAGCATCCGCCGGGTGCGTGCCGCCTGGCGGCTTTGCGGCGCCAGGCTGTTCCGCATGCAGCCGGCCGAGCACGACCGCGTGTTCGCGGCGGTGAGCCATCTGCCGCACCTGCTGTCCTACGCGCTGGTGGACCAGGTCGCGCGTCATCCGAACGGCAAAGCTTTGTTCGAGTACGCCGCCGGGGGGTTCCGCGATTTCACCCGTATCGCCTCCAGCCATCCGGAAATGTGGCGCGATATTTGTATCGCCAACCGCAAGGCGCTGCTGGCCGAACTCGCGGGTTATCAGCGCGAGCTGGCAGAGATGAAACAGTTGCTGCAGAAGGGCGATGCGGCAGGGCTGGAAAAGATATTCAGCCGGGCGCGCGACGCGCGCAACCGATGGCTGCGGCGCCAGAAATGACGCCGGTTCGTGTTGTTTCCGCAGTTCGAGTCGCGGCTTGAGCGCCGTGGATTATCTCGAGCTTGCACCCATACGCCGCGCGGCCGGCACGGTGAGGCTGCCGGGGTCGAAGAGCATTTCCAACCGCATGCTGCTGCTTGCCGCGCTGGCCGAGGGCGATACGCGCATCCTCGACCTGCTGGATTCCGACGACACCCGCCACATGCTCGCGGCGCTGCGCCAGCTCGGGGTCGCCTGCGAGCAGGCGGGGCCGGCGCTGCGCGTGCGCGGGGTCGGCGGCGCGTTCAAGGTGAAATCGGCAGATTTGTTTCTGGGCAACGCCGGCACCGCATTTCGGCCGCTGACGGCAGTGCTGGCGCTGTGCGGCGGGGACTACCGCCTGTCCGGCGTGGCGCGCATGCACGAGCGCCCGATCCGCGATCTGGTAGACGCCTTGCGCGGTCTCGGGGCCCGCATCGACTATCTCGGCGTGCCGGGCTATCCGCCGTTGCAGATTCACTCCGCTGCCACTGAGCTCGTCACGAAGGTGAGCGTGCGCGGCGATGTGTCCAGTCAGTTTCTTACCGCGCTGCTGCTGGCGCTGCCGCTCACCGGCAGGAAAATCGCGATTGCGGTCGAGGGCGAGCTGATTTCCAAGCCCTATGTCGACATCACCTTTAACGTGATGCGCCGCTTCGGCGTCGAAGTAGTGCGCAAGGGCTGGACCGAATTCACCATTCCCGCCGGCGCGCGCTATCGCAGCCCCGGCGAGATCCACGTCGAGGGCGATGCTTCCTCCGCCTCCTATTTTCTCGCCGCCGGCGCGATCAGCGCATTGAGCGGCGGCGGTCCGGTGCGGGTCGAGGGCGTGGGCCGCGCGAGCATCCAGGGCGACATACGCTTTGCCGAGGCGCTGGAACGCATGGGCGCCGGCATCGTCATGGGCGATAACTGGGTCGAGGCCGGCGCGGGTGCAGCGACAGGCAAGCTCCACGCGATCGATGCCGACTTCAACCACATCCCGGATGCAGCCATGACCATCGCCGTGGCGGCGCTGTTCGCCGACGGCACCAGCGTGCTGCGCAACATCGGCAGCTGGCGGGTGAAGGAAACCGACCGCATCGCCGCCATGGCGGCGGAACTGTGCAAACTCGGCGCGACGGTGGAGGCCGGCGCGGATTTCCTGCGTATCACGCCACCGGCTTCGGGTCTCGTTTCCGGCGTCGCCATAGACACTTATGACGACCACCGCATGGCGATGTGCTTTTCGCTGGCCGCCTTGGGCGGGGTCACGGTGCGCATCAACGATCCGCAGTGCGTGAACAAGACATTCCCAGGCTATTTCGACGCGCTGGCGCGGATTTCGAACTGAAATGGCGCCGGAAGAAAAATCGGCTGTGCCGGTGATCGCCATCGACGGCCCGTCGGCTTCGGGTAAGGGCACGATCGCGCTAGGCGTGGCGGGGATGCTCGGGTTTCACTATCTGGACAGCGGCGCTCTGTATCGGCTGGTCGCCTTGGCAGCGCTGCAAGCGGGCGTCGGCTTCGATGACGCGGACGCGCTGGCAGGACTGGCAGAAGCGCTCGATGTACGTTTTGACAATGGAGATATTGTTCTTTCAGGTCAAAAGGTTACAGATGACATTCGGAGCGAGGTCTGCGGCATGGGCGCCTCCAGAGTCGCCGCGCTGCCCGGGGTGCGCCGGGCCTTGCTGGCGCGCCAGCAGGCGTTTCGCCGGACCCCAGGCCTGGTTGCCGAAGGGCGCGACATGGGCACGGTGGTGTTTCCTGACGCGATGCTCAAGGTGTTTCTGACCGCGAGCGCCGAAGTGCGCGCCGAGCGCAGGTATAAGCAGTTGAAAGAAAAAGGAATCGATGCTAATATGCGAACCCTTTTGCGGGAATTGCATGAACGCGACCAGCGCGACAGCGCCAGAAGCGCAGCACCCCTGCAAATGGCAGTCGATGCCCGTGAATTGGATAGCAGCGGTCGGAGCGTCGATGAAGTAGTGCGCCAGGTGCTTGATTGGTACCGGCAAAGAGTGGCGGACTCACACAGATAGGAGGCCGTTTCAGGGTGTTCTGAAACGGCCGCTGATTTAGGGGAGCACGAGGGGAAGTATCCCCTCGTGTCGTAAATTCCCTAGGAGGCTGTTTCAGGATGTTCTGAAACGGCCCTTGACTTAGGGAAGTCATGAGGGGAGGTATCCCCTCATATTGTTTTGGCTGTCCCCATGCGTCCGCCTTGTGTGTAACCAACCCGTCCCGTAAGGGCGGTGAATCAAATCAGGTAAATAAACCCAATGTCCAATCTTTCCCCCGCGGTCGCCTCCAACGCCAACGAAAACAATTTCGCAGCCTTATTCGAAGAAAGCCTGACGCGCCAGGAAATGCGCATCGGGGAGGTGATCACAGCAGAAGTCGTACGTGTAGACATGAATTTTGTGGTGGTGAACGCCGGACTCAAGTCCGAAAGCTTCATCCCCGTAGAAGAATTCCGCAATGATGCCGGCGAGGTCGAGGCCAAAGTCGGCGATTTCGTCAGCGTCGCGATCGAAGCCCTGGAAGACGGCTTCGGCGAAACGCGCCTGTCGCGCGACAAAGCCAAGCGCTTGTCCGCCTGGATGGACCTGGAAAAAGCCCTGGAAACGGGCGAACTGGTTAGCGGCGTGATCAGCGGCAAGGTCAAAGGCGGTCTCACCGTCATGGCCAACGGCATCCGCGCCTTCCTGCCCGGTTCGCTGGTCGATATCCGCCCGGTCAAGGACACCACGCCGTTCGAAGGCAAGACCATGGAGTTCAAGGTCATCAAGCTCGACCGCAAGCGCAACAACGTGGTGGT
>CAZRMO010000118.1:0-10406 GCA_964601155.1 uncultured Enterobacteriaceae bacterium | reverse complement strand
CCAGGTCCTTGTTGCCGACCATGAAGCCGATGCGCCAGCCGGCCATGTTGTAGCTTTTCGACATGGTGAAAAATTCCACCGCGACGTCGCGCGCGCCGGGCACCTGCATGATCGAGGGCGCCTTCCAGCCGTCGAACGTGATGTCGGCGTAGGCGAGATCGTGCACGACGAACATATCATGCGCCTTCGCCAGCGCGATGATGCGCTCGAAGAATTCCAGCTCGACGCACATCGCGGTGGGATTCGAGGGAAAACCGATCACCAGCATTTTCGGCTTCGGGATCAGTTCGCGGATCGCGCGCTCGGTCTCGGCGATGAAATCGACGTCCGGCGTCATGCGCACCGAGCGTATGTCGGCGCCCGCGATGATCGCGCCATAGATATGGATCGGATAGCTCGGGTTGGGCACGAGCACGGTGTCGCCGCGGTCGAGCGTCGCGAGCATCAGGTGCGCGAGGCCTTCCTTCGAACCTATGGTGACGATGGCCTCGCTGTCCGGATCGAACGCCACGCCGTAGCGCCGTTGGTACCAGTCCGTGATGGCCCGGCGCAGCCGCGGTATGCCCTTGGACACCGAGTAGCCGTGCGTATCGTTGCGTCGCGCCGCCTCGACCAGCTTGTCGACGATGTGCTTCGGCGTCGGGCCGTCGGGATTGCCCATGCTCAGATCGATGATGTCCTCGCCGGCGTGGCGGGCTGCCATCTTCAACTCGTTGGTGATGTTGAAGACGTAAGGCGGCAGGCGGACGATACGCGCAAAATCTCTCATATTGTGCGGTGCGGGGTCGCGGTAAGTGGCGAAAAAGTTTATAATTTTAGCCTATTTGGGTCCTGCCTTGAAGCTCCATCTCTCCAACATCTCCGGCATCAATGCCTTCACCGGCTACGGTGAGGGCTACGTCATGATCAACCGGCAACGCTATGCGCAGAACCTGGCGGTGCTGCCCGACCGGATTCTTGACGATTGGCGGCCCGCCGGCTTTGACGACCTCACCGCGGCGGATTTCGCCCTGCTCGCCGGTCTGGAGCCGGAGATCGTGCTGCTGGGCACTGGCGCGCGCCTGCGCTTTCCGCGCCCCGAGCTCACGCGCGCGCTGATCGAGGCGCGCATCGGGCTCGAAGTAATGGATCTCCAGGCAGCCTGCCGCACCTACAACATCCTCGCGGCCGAAGAGCGCAAGGTCGTCGCGGCGCTGCTGTTCAGTTGAAAGCCCTCACGCGCACCCTTTTGGTGTTGGTCGCCTTCGCGGCGGTTTGGTTCTCCAATATCCAATACCGCAAGCTGGTCAATCCTGACGAAGGACGCTACGCGGAGATCCCGCGAGAAATGGTGGCCAGCGGCAACTGGATCACGCCGCGCCTGAACGGCCTCAAGTACTTCGAAAAACCCGCGCTGCAGTACTGGGCCACGGCAACCGCCTACACCGTGTTCGGCGAGCATGCATGGACCGCCCGGCTGTGGAGCGTGCTCACCGGTTTCCTCGGTGTGCTCATGGTGTTCTTCACCGGCCGGCGGCTGTTCGGCGATCAGGCGGCGTGGTATGCCGCGCTGGTGCTGGCATCCAGCCTGCTCTATGTGCTCATCGGCCACGTCAACACCCTGGACATGGGTGTGAGCTTTTTTCTCTCCGCCTCCGTGTGCGCCTTCCTCCTCGCGCAGCGCGATGCTGCGGATTCGCGCGCGCGCAGCCGCTGGATGCTCATTGCCTGGGCCGCGACCGCGCTGGCGGTGCTGTCCAAGGGCCTGATCGGCCTGGTGCTGCCCGGCGCGGCGCTCGTCCTCTATGTCCTGATCGAGCGCGACTGGCGCCTGACCGGCCGTCTGCGTCTGCTCGCCGGAAGCGCGCTGATGCTCGCGCTTACGCTGCCCTGGTTCGTCGCGGTATCGCGCGCCAACCCGCAGTTCTTTCAATTCTTTTTCATCCACGAACATTTCGAGCGTTTCCTGACCAAAGAGGCCGGACGCTACCAGCCGCCCTACTATTTCATCCCGGTGCTGCTCGCAGGCATGCTCCCCTGGACGCTCACCCTATTCGATGCCCTGGCACGGGCGTGGAAGCGCGACCCGCGCCAGCGCTTCCAGGCGCAGCGCTTTCTGCTGCTGTGGGCCGCAGTGGTGTTCGTGTTTTTCTCGGCCTCGGACTCCAAGCTCGTGTCCTACATCCTGCCGATGTTTCCGGCGCTGGCGCTGCTCATCGGTGTGCGCCTGACCCAACTCGGCGCGCGCGCGCTTGCCTGGCAGGCGCTGCCGGCCGCGCTCGCCGGTGGCGCTCTGCTCGCGCTGCTGCCCGGCATAGGGCGCTACGCCAGCCGCGAGGTGCCGGTCGCAATGTTCCGCGATTATGCCCACTGGCTGATCCCGGCTGCCTTGCTGCTGCTTGCCGGCGCCGCCGCCAGCGCCTGGCTCGCCTGGCGGCGCAAGCCGAATGCGGCGATTGCCGTGTTGGCCTGCGCCGGTCTCGCGTTCGCGCAGCTCGCCTTGACCGGCCACGAAAGCCTGTCCAGGGCCAATTCCGCGTATTATATTGCGCAGGAAATCAAGCCTGATCTCAAGCCCGGGATGCCGTTCTACAGCGTCGATACCTACGACCAGTCGCTGCAATTTTATTTGCGGCGCACCACTACCATGGTCCAGTACAAGGATGAACTCGGTTTCGGCATAGGGCGCGAACCGGAGAAATTCATCCCCGACGTGGCGCGATTCGAAAAGATCTGGACCGCCGACCGCGACGCGCTGGCGCTGATGTCGCCCGACACCTATGAGAAGCTGCGTGCACAGGGCCTGCCGATGCGCGTCGTGGCGCGCGACACGCGCCGCGTCATCGTCTCGCGGCGCCTGGACGCGAACCCATGAGCATCGTCAGTTTTTCGCTGCTGATGATGGGCGTATTCCTCAACGCCTCGGCACAATTGCTGCTCAAGGCCGGGACCAACGCGGTCGGGCGTTTCGCATTCACTGCCGGCAACATCGTTCCGGTGGGCATGAAGCTCGCGCTGGAGCCGCACATCCTGGGCGGCCTGGCCTGCTACGTGGTGAGTGTGGTGGTGTGGATCATGGGCCTGTCGCGGGTCCCAGTCTCGATCGCCTATCCGATGCTCTCACTCGGCTACGTGCTCAACGCCGCGGCGGCCTGGTACCTGTTCGGAGAAGATGTCAGCCTGACGCGACTGCTCGGCATCGGCATAATCATCGTCGGCGTGTATATAGTCGCGCGCTCCTGATGCAACCTTTCCCGCCCAGCTTGGCGTTCGGCTCCAGCCCTGCGGTTGCGACGTTTGCGAACGCGTGGCGCGCGGCCGTCGCGACACGATGACGGACTACCTGCCTTTCACCCGCCCCTCGATAGACGAGGAAACCATCGCGGGCGTGGCCGAAGTGCTGCGCTCCGGCTGGATCACCAGCGGCCCCTGCGTCAAACAACTGGAGCAGGAGTTGTCGCAGTATTTCGGCGGCCGGCCGGTGCGTGCGATGAGTTCGGCCACGGGAGCGCTGGAAATCGCCCTGGCCGTCGCCGGCGTGCAGGCGGGCGACGAAGTCATCACCACGCCGCTTTCCTGGGTGGCCACCGCCAACGTGATCCTGCGCGCCGGCGCGCGGCCGGTGTTCGTGGACGCAGATGCGATCACGCGCAACATAGACCTCGAGCGCATCGAAGCTGCGATCACACCGAGGACCCGCGCGCTGCTGCCGGTGGACATGGCCGGACTGCCGGTGGACCGCGACCGTCTGTACGGCATCGCCCGGCAGCGTAAGTTGCGTGTGATCGAGGACGCGGCGCAGAGCATGGGTGCCGGTTGGGGCGGCCGGCGCATAGGCAGCTTCGGCGATCTGGTGGCGATCAGCTTTCACGCCAACAAGAATATGACCACCGCGGAAGGCGGTTGTCTGGTGCTGACCGACCCCGCCGAAACCGATTTGTGCACGCGCCTGCGCCTGCAGGGCGTGGTGCGCCTCCCCGACGGCAGCCAGGAAGTGGAGGTCGCGGGCGGCAAGCACAATCTGACCGACGTCGCCGCGCGCATCGGACTGGGCCAAATCAAGCACCTGGACGAGTTTACCGCCAGGCGCCGCGCGCTCGCGCAGCGCTATTTCGAACGCTTCGATGCGGGCCTGGGCTGCGAACTGCCGCTGGCCGACTACGCCAATTGCAACTGGCACATGTTCCAGGTATTGCTGCCGCTGGAACGCATGCGCATAGACCGCGGCGGGTTCATCCAGGCGATGCAACAGCGCGGCATCGGCGTCGGCGTGCATTATCCGGCGATGCACCTGTTCAAGCTGTACCGCAATCTCGGCTACAATCCGGGAGACTTCCCGCAGGCGGAGCGCATAGGCGCCGCAACCATAACGTTGCCGCTGTTCCCGGCCATGATGGATACCGACGTCGACCGCGTCTGCGCAGCCGTCGCCGACGTCCTCCGCGACAACAAGAAATAAGCATCGGGCATTGAGCGTAGGAAGATGAACACAGATCTCTCGGTGGTGATTCCGGTATACAACGAGGAACAAGGCCTCGCGGCCCTGTTCGCGCGCCTGTACCCGGCGCTGGACGCCCTTGGCATCGCCTACGAAATCATTTTCGTCAACGACGGCAGCCGCGACCGCTCCGCCGCCCTGCTGCGCGAGCAGTTCCAGCAGCGCCCGGACGTCACCCGGGTGATTCTGTTCAACGGCAACTTCGGCCAGCACATGGCGATCATGGCCGGCTTCGAGCAGGTGCGCGGCCGGCGCATCGTCACCCTCGACGCCGACCTGCAGAATCCACCCGAGGAAATAGGCAATCTCCTCGCCAAGATGGATGAGGGCCACGATTACGTCGGCACGATACGCCGCATGCGCCAGGACACGGCGTTTCGCCGCTACGCGTCCAAAACGATGAATCTGCTGCGCGAACGCATCACGCACATACGCATGACCGACCAGGGCTGCATGCTGCGCGCCTACAGCCGGGAGATCGTCGATGCGATCAACAGTTGCCGCGAGCTCAACACCTACGTCCCGGCACTGGCCTACACCTTCGCCCAGCATCCGGTGGAAATCGAGGTCGCACACGAGGAACGCGTGGCGGGCGAGTCCAAGTACTCGCTGTACCAGTTGATCCGACTCAACTTCGACCTGATGACCGCGTTTTCCCTGGTACCGCTGCAGATGTACTCGCTCGCGGGCATGCTGATTTCGCTGCTGTCCATCCTGTTTGTGGCCTACCTCGCCCTGCGACGTTTGTTCATCGGCCCGGAGGTCCAGGGCGTGTTCACGCTGTTCGGCATCGTCTTTTTCCTGCTCGGCATCGCCTTGTTCGGCATCGGCCTCCTGGGCGAGTACGTAGGCCGCATATCGCAGCAAGTACGCCAGCGGCCGCGCTATCTGATCCAGGCGGTGCTGGAGCAGACCGCGGACGCCGCGCTGCTGCGGCCCGCGCCGGCCGCAACGCAAGAAGAAAGCGGCGAGGCCTGAGCTGAGCAAGCTTCTACCGCGCCGCCTGCTCTTGAACGCGCCGCGCTTCCCATGACATCGGCTGTCGTCTTCGCCTACCACAACGTCGGCGTGCGCTGCCTTTCGGTGCTGCTGGACCAGGGCGTGCGGGTGGCGCTGGTGGTGACCCACAAGGACAAGCCGGGCGAGAATATCTGGTTCGACAGCGTCGAGACGCTCGCGCGCAAGCACGCCCTGCCCGTGATCACACCGGAGAACGCGAACGATCCGGCGATCATTGCGCAAATCGGCGCGCTGCAGCCCGATTTCTTGTTCTCCTTTTACTATCGCAACATGCTCGGGCCGGAACTGCTCGCGCTGCCGCGACTTGGCGCCTATAACATGCACGGCTCGCTGCTGCCGCGCTACCGCGGGCGCGTGCCGATCAATTGGGCGGTGATCATGGGCGAGAGCGAAACCGGCGCCAGCCTGCATGAGATGGTGACCAAGCCCGATGCCGGCGGCATCGTCGAGCAGCAGGCCGTGCCCATAGGCCCGGAGGACACCGCCGCCGAAGTGTTCGGCAAGGTCGCCGAGGCAGCACAGCAGGTGCTCGCGCGCGCGCTGCCGCGCTTGATCGCAGGCACTGCCCGTATCATGCCGCAGGATTTGAGCCAAGGCAGCTATTACGGCGGGCGCAAGCCCGAAGACGGCCGCATCGACTGGTCGAAGAGCGCGCAGGACATACACAACCTGGTGCGCGGCGTCGCACCGCCCTATCCGGGGGCGTTCACGCAGCTCGGCGGCATGACGCTGCGCATCCTGCGCACCCGGCTCGAACCAAATCGACACCCTAGAAGCGGCGCAGCTGGGTTATATTTCGAAGCTGGCTCGTACTTCGCCGACTGCGGCGACGGCAGGGTGCTGCGTCTGCTGGAAGTCGAAGCGCAGAACGGGACACTCGATCCGGCAGCATTCGCCCAAAAATTATTTACCACAGCGTGAGCAAATGAAAAAAATCCTGATACTCGGCGTCAACGGCTTCATCGGCCATCACCTGTCCAAGCGCATCATCGCCAAGACCGACTGGGAAGTCTACGGCATGGACATGCAGACCGAACGCATCTCCGACCTGATGCAGGAGAAGCGCTTCCATTTCTTCGAGGGCGACATCACCATCAACAAGGAATGGATCGAATACCATGTGCGCAAGTGCGACACGGTGCTGCCGCTGGTGGCGATCGCCACGCCGGCGACCTACGTAAAGGCGCCGTTGCGCGTGTTCGAGCTCGACTTCGAAGCCAACCTGCCCATCATCCGCTCCGCGGTCAAGTTCAAGAAACGCGTCGTCTTTCCCTCGACTTCGGAAGTCTACGGCATGTGCCGCGACCGCGAGTTCGACCCGGAGTCCTCCGAACTGGTGCTGGGTCCGATCAACAAGCCGCGCTGGATCTATTCCTGCGCCAAGCAATTGATGGACCGCGTGATCCATGCCTACGGCATGCAGGAAGGGCTGGACTACACGCTGTTCCGGCCATTCAACTGGATCGGCTCCGGACTGGACTCGATCAACACCCCCAAGGAAGGCAGCTCGCGCGTGATCACCCAGTTCCTCGGCCATATCGTGCGCGGCGAGAACATCAAACTGGTGGATGGCGGCACGCAGAAGCGCGCCTTCACCTATATCGACGACGGCATCGACGCGCTGCTCAAGATCATCGACAACCCGGCGCGCGTGGCAAGCGGAAAAATCTACAACATCGGCAACCCGAAGAATAATTACTCGGTCAGGGCACTGGCCGAGATGATGCTGGAACTGGCGCTCGAATACCCCGAATACCGCAGCCATGCGAAGAAGGTGAAACTGGTCAACACCAGCTCGGCGCAGTATTACGGCAAAGGCTACCAGGACGTGCAAAACCGTGTGCCGAAAATCACCAACACCTGCAAGGACCTCGCCTGGAAGCCCAAGGTCACCATGCAGCAGGCGATGAAGCACATTTTCGACTTCTATCGCGGCCATGTCGCCGAAGCGCGCCATCTCGTAGATTGAACCAGACCGCGCGCCGCATCACCGCCGCAGCTTCGCGGTCTCAGGAACGAGCTTTCCCATGCGTCGCGCTGCGCTTCCGGCTCCTGCAAGGTAGGCGGGAGCCGTCGTGAAACTGGCACTGAAAATCGACGTCGATACCTATCGCGGCACGCGCGAAGGCGTGCCGCGGCTGATCGAACTCCTGAAAAAGCACCAAGCCGGCGCGACTTTTCTGTTCAGCCTCGGAGCGGACCACACCGGGCGCGCGATCACGCGCGCCTTCCGTCCCGGGTTCATGAAAAAAGTGTCGCGCACCTCGGTGCTGGAGCACTACGGCCTCAAAACCCTGCTCTACGGCACGCTGCTGCCCGGCCCCGACATAGGCAAACGCTGCGCCGACATCCTGCGCGGCACGCGCGACGCCGGCTTCGAGGTGGGCATTCATACCTGGGACCACGTCAAGTGGCAGGATCATGTGGCGCGTGCAGACGCGCGCTGGACCGGCGCGGAAATGGACGCGGCCTGCCTGCGCTTTGCGGAGATCTTCGGCGAACCCGCGCGCACCCATGGCGCCGCCGGCTGGCAGATGAACCTGCACGCGCTGCGCCTGACCCAGCGACTTGGCTTCGACTACTGCTCGGATACGCGCGGCCGCTGTCCCTTCATCCCGATCTGGCGCGGCGAAATCATCGCCTGCCCGCAACTGCCGACCACCCTGCCCACTCTGGATGAGCTGATCGGCGTCGACGGCCTGACCGCTGACAACGTCGCCGATCATGTGCTCAAGCTGTCACAGGACCCGCTGCCGAGCGGCCATGTCTACACCCTGCATGCCGAGTTGGAGGGCATGAAGCTGCTGCCCGCGTTCGACGCCTTGCTCGCGGGCTGGAAGTCCATGGGCTATGAGCTGGTGCGCACGCGCGACCTGTTCGCCACGCTCAAACCGCAAGCGCTGCCGCGGCACGAAGTCATCATGGGCGAAATTCCCGGCAGGTCGGGCACGCTGGCACTGCAGGGAAAGGAATTTCTCACATGAACCCGATGGGCCGCCCCGAGGGCCGCATTTTCGTATGGGAAAATGCGAAGTCATCGAGCAGCGCTTCGATTACCTCGCCGAATGGCGCGCGCGTGACGTGCGCGGCGAGGCGCTGGACTGCGGCCATTACCTGCCCGAGGAACAGCCCGACGAAGTCGCACGGCAACTGGAAAGCTTCCTCGCCTGAGATACTTACGATCAAGGTTGCGTTCCCACCCCAATTCATCAACAATATTGCAGGACAGTCACCGGCGGGCCTACAACATTTATGCAAGAGAAAGACAAGGTTGACGATTTTTCCCTCCCCAGCACCGGCGGCACCCACTTCGGCCTGTCCGAAGCCAAAGACAAATTTCTGGTGCTGTACTTCTACCCCAAAGACAACACGCCGGGCTGCACCACCGAGAGCGTGCAGTTTCGCGACCTCTATCCGCAATTTCAGATGCTGGGCTGCGGCGTCTACGGCATCTCGCGCGACACGCTCAAATCGCATGAAGGCTTCAAGGCGAAGCACGGCTTTCCTTTCGAGCTGCTCGCGGACACCGAAGAAAAGGTGTGCGCCCTGTTCGGGGTAATCAAGATGAAGAACATGTACGGCAAGCAGGTGCGCGGCATCGAGCGCAGCACCTTCGTCCTCGACAGCGAGGGTGTGCTGCTGCGCGAGTGGCGCGGCGTCAAGGTTCCAGGTCATGTACAGGAGGTATTGGATTTTGTTAAAGCTCTCTGAACATGGTATGAACAAGGGGGGCACGGTTCCCTTGTCCCCCGAGGGGACTTTCCCCTCAGGGGGGATCGAGACCTTCGCGGCGCATGCCCCCAAAGTCAGAGGAAGCTCTTAATGCGAAATGAATTGGACCAAGGCTTCCCACACAAGGATGCGGCATTCGATGAAATTTCCGACGATTTACCCATGAACAAGCGCAGGCAGCGCTCCGAATCGAGCAAGTCGCTGACCAAGCTGTTCGTGCTCGACACCAACGTGCTGATGCACGATCCCACCAGCCTGTTCCGCTTCGAGGAGCACGACGTGTTCCTGCCGATCATGACGCTGGAGGAACTCGACGACCACAAGAAAGGTCTGTCGGAGGTCGCGCGCAATGCGCGCCAAGCGAGCCGCTACCTCGACGATATCGTCAGCAGCGTCGCCGGCAAGATCGACGCCGGCATTCCGCTCAAACGCCACGAGGCGGACTTCGCCACGGGCAAGCTGTTCCTGCAAACCCAGGCGCTCGACAGCACACTGCCCGAATCGCTCGCCCTGGGCAAAGCCGACAATCACATCATCGGCGTGGTCATGGCCCTGCAGCGGGAGCAGCCGCAGCGTCAGGTGATCCTGGTGTCCAAGGACATCAACATGCGCATCAAGGCGCGCGCGCTGGGACTCGCCGCCGAGGACTATTTCAACGACAAGGTGCTGGAGGACATCGACCTGCTCTACACCGGCGTGCGCGAGCTGCCGGCGGACTTCTGGGACCAGCATGCGAAGGACATCGAATCCTGGAAAAAGGAAGGGCGCACCTTCTACCGCGTCAAGGGGCCGCTGTGCCAGCATCTGCTGGTCAATGAATTCGTCTACCAGGAAAGCGGGCACCCGCTGCACGCTATCGTGCGCGAGCAGACCGGGCGCACGGCGGTGCTGGAAACCGTCAAGGACTATTCGCATCAGAAAAACAATATCTGGGGTATCACAGCGCGCAATCGCGAGCAGAATTTCGCCCTCAATCTGCTGATGAACCCGGAGGTCGATTTCATCACCCTGCTCGGCCAGGCCGGCACCGGCAAGACCCTGCTCACGCTCGCGGCCGGATTGATGCAGACGCTGGAGAGCAAGATTTTCTCGGAGATCATCATCACCCGTGTCACCGTGCCAGTGGGCGAGGACATCGGGTTCCTCCCCGGCACCGAAGAAGAGAAAATGAACCCGT
>CAZRMO010000117.1:0-10545 GCA_964601155.1 uncultured Enterobacteriaceae bacterium | reverse complement strand
GCGTCCTCGCCATTTATCAAAATCTTTGCCATTTGCGTCAACTCTTGACTGATAAGAGACTGCGCTCCCCGCAAATTCGAACCGGACTTCCGGCACGCGCTCGATCCTAGGGCGTCCCGATCAGCCGCCGTACTTCCGCCTCGGCCTCGACCCAGTCCTGCAGTTCGCACCCCGGGGCAAAGCCGCGCTTTTCGGCGCGGAAATACGCAGCCTGCGCAATCAACCTTTCGCGCTCCTGCGCGCTTAGGGCCGGACCCGGGTCGGCGCGAACTTTCGCGCTGCTGCGCTTTGATTTTGCCACGACCGCCGGCGCGCGCGCCACCGCCTCGGACGGCAGCATGGTTTTTGACGCTGCCCCGGCCTTCGGTGTACGGGTCTTCGGTGTACGTGTTGCTGTGGCCGACATGGTTCACCTCCTTTGTCCGCTTATACCGCTCGACTGAAGCATAGGCGCCACGGGTGGGCCGACATTGACAAATGTCATGCGCCGCCGCGCAGGACATGGAGCGAGAATTTCTACAGCCTATCGCCGGCGAGGATCATGCTCGCCCCGAAAAGCTTGGTCGGGAAATCCAAGCCCTGCTAACATTGGCCATGCCCGCAGCGCATTCTCGCGGCGCGGCGATCCGATTCCATGCCTCCAGCCCATTCCCACAAAACCGTAAACCCAAGCCCGCTGCGCGTCCTGTTCGCCACGTCCGAATGCGCTCCCCTGGTGAAAACCGGCGGCCTTGCCGATGTCAGCGCAGCCCTGCCCGCCGCCCTTGTAGCGCTAGGCGTCGACGCCAGAATCCTGCTGCCGGGCTACCGCCAGGTGCTCGCACAACTGCCCCAATGCCGCGAAGTCGCGCGCCTTGCTCCCGGCGCGGATCTTCCCGCCGCGCGCCTGCTGCATGACCCGACCGCGCCGGGGGCGCCGCTGTACGTGCTCGACTGTCCCCAGTTCTTCGACCGATCCGGCGGGCCCTATCAGAATGAAGCCGGCAGCGACTGGGGCGACAACGCGCTGCGCTTTGGCCTGCTGTCGCGCGCGGCCGCGCTGCTCGGCAGCGCTGCCAGCCCGCTCGACTGGCGGCCACAGGTGATTCACTGCAACGAATGGCAGACCGGCCTCGCCCCCGCCTACCTGCGCGATGCCGCGGGTGCACGCGCCGCGACGCTGCTGACCATCCACAATCTCGCCTTTCAGGGGATATTCGAGCCCGCGCTCGTCGCCGCGCTCGGCCTGCCTGCGCACAGCTTCGGCCCGGACGGGGTCGAGTACTACGGCAAACTGTCGTTTCTCAAAGGGGGGCTGCAACTCGCCGACGCAATCACCACGGTGAGCCCCCGGTATGCGCTGGAAATCCAGGGCGAAGCGCTCGGCTTCGGCCTGCACGGCCTGCTCTCCGCGCGCAAGGACAGGCTCTACGGCATCCTCAACGGCATCGATACCGCCTTGTGGAATCCTGCCACCGACCCACTGATTGCAAACCGCTACAGCGCCGACACGCTCAGCGCCAAGGCCGGCAACAAGCTTGCCCTGCAGCAGCGCCTCGGTCTGGCGGCGACAAGCGAGGTGCCGCTGTTCGTCGTGGTCAGCCGGCTCACCGAGCAAAAAGGGCTCGACTGGTTGCTCAAGATCGCGCCGCAATTGCTCGCGCTGCCGGCGCAGCTCGCCGTACTCGGAGGCGGCGATCCCGAACTCGAGCGCGGCTTTGTCGCGCTGGCGCGGAGTCATCCGCGACATGTGAGCGCCAGCATCGGCTTTGACGAAAGTCTGGCGCATCTGATCGAGGCCGGCGGCGACGCCTTCCTCATGCCCTCGCGTTTCGAGCCCTGCGGCATGAACCAGATGTACAGCCAGCGCTACGGCACGCCCCCCGTGGTGCGCGCCACCGGCGGGCTTGCCGACACGGTCACCGACTGCACCCCGGCCGCGCTCGCCGACGGCAGCGCCAGCGGCTTTGTTTTTCACGAGTCCAGCGCCGATGCGCTGCTCGCCGCAATCGTGCGCGCGGCCGGCGCCTGGCGCGACGATGCGACCTGGCGCGCGCTGCAGCGCAACGGCATGGCACGGGATTTCGGTTGGGACACGAGCGCGCGCCGCTATGCCGAAATCTACGCGCGGCTGGCCGGTGTGCGCTAACGTTGTGTTAGGGGCTTTATGCCCAGAGCATCAGCCCCAGTTCGAACGGATGGGTCAGCGACGAATGGCAGGGATAGGCGCGGATGCGCATGTCCAGCTTGCCGCAGAATTCCGGTGCGAGTTCCAGCGCAAAGCGCTGCGCTCCGTCCGCGTCGGGCCCCTGTGCGACGAAGCGGTGGGACAGTTGCTCTTCCTTGCCGTCGACCCCGGCCCGGCTCAGCAGCAGTTCCAGGATCACATCTTCCGGATTCAATTGGTTCAGCCTTAGCGATGCTTCGATGCGCACGGTGTCGCCGAACTCGATGCGCTTCTTCGGCATATCCAGCCTGTGTATGCTCACCCCCGGCCAGGCCTGGCGCACGCGCGATTTCCAGACGGCAATAGTGCGCGCGACCTCGAACCCGTTCTCGGCATAGAGCCTGCCCTGCTGCGCGGCGGGCAGGTAGCACTTGGCGACGTACTCGTCCACCATGCGCATGGAATTGAAGCGTGGCATCAGGCTGGAGATGGAACGCTTCGCCAGCTTCACCCATTCGGGCGAGTAACCGCTGCTGTCGCGCTTGTAATAAAGCGGAATGACGTGATCCTGCAGGATTTCGTAGAGCGTGCGCGCTTCCTCCCGGTTGCGGGTCGCATCGTCGGTCCCCGCGACCGACGGCTTGATCGCCCAGCCGTTGCTCCCGTCGTAGCCTTCGCCCCACCAGCCGTCCAGCACCGACAGGTTGACCACGCCGTTGATCGCCGCCTTCATGCCCGAGGTGCCGGACGCTTCGAGCGGATAGACCGGGTTGTTGAGCCAGACATCGACGCCCGAAACCATGCGCCGGCTGAGACGCAGATCGTAGCCTTCGATCAGCAGGATCTTGCCCTCGAATTCCGGCATCTGCGCAACCTGGGTCACCCGTCTGATCAAATCCTGCCCGGGGACGTCGGCCGGGTGCGCCTTGCCGGCGAACAGAAACAACACCGGGCGCGAGTTGTCGCCGAGCAACTGGCGCAGCCATTCGAGATTCTCGAACAGCAGCGTGGCCCGCTTATAAGTGGCGAAGCGACGGCCGAAGCCAATGATCAGCACCGTCGGATTGTCCGGGCTGCACAGGCTGAGCAGCCGGTCCAGGTGCGCCTCACTGCCCTGGTTGCGCGCGTTCTGCTCGCGCAGGCGGAAGCGCACCAGGTGCAGCAACTGCGATTTCAGATGCTGGCGCGTGCTCCAGAACACATGGTCCGGCACGTCTTTAATCTGGTCCCAGCAACTCTGGTCCCTCAGCCTGCGGCTCCAGCCATAGCCGAGGAAATGATCGAACGCGTCGGTCCATTCCGGCGACAGGAAGGTCGGCACGTGCACCCCGTTGGTGATCGCGGTGATGGGATTTTCTTCCGGCGGAACCTGCGGCCACAGCTCGCCCAGTATGCGCGCCGACACGCCGCCGTGGATCCTGGATACGCCGTTGTGAAAGCGCGAACCGCGCACCGCGAGCGTGGTCATGTTGAATTCCGCGGCGCCCGGCGCCATCCCCAGCGACAGCAGACGCTCGCCCGGAACCCCGAGCTCGTCGCAAAAACCCTGAAAATAATGCAGCATGCTTTGGGTGGAGAATTGATCATGCCCGGCGGGCACGGGAGTGTGGGTGGTAAACACCGTGTTGACCGCGACCGCCTCGAGCGCGGTGTCGAAATCGAGGCCTTCGCCCACCAGCGTGCGCATCCGCTCCAGGATCAGGAACGCCGCATGACCTTCGTTTATGTGCCAGATCGTGGGCGTCAGCCCCAGCGCGTCAAGCGCGCGCGCCCCGCCGATGCCGAGCATGAGCTCCTGTTCGATGCGGGTGGTGCGGTCGCCGCCATAAAGCTGGTGCGCGATATAGCGATCGTGCAAGGTGTTGTCCTCGATGTCGGTATCGAGCAGGTACAGGGTCACGCAGCCCACCTGCGCCCGCCACACCTTTGCCCTCACCTCACGCCCGGGGAACCCCACCGCGATTTTCAATTCCGAGCCATCGTCGCGCTGCACCGGCAGGATCGGCAGCTCGTCGAAATCCGAGGCCACGTGCGTCACCCGCTGGTTGCCGTGGCTGTCGATGGTCTGCGCGAAATAGCCCTGCCGGTAAAGCAGTCCGACGCCGACGAATGGCAGACGCATGTCGCTCGCGGTCTTGCAGTGGTCGCCGGCAAGTATTCCCAGGCCGCCGGAGTAGATCGGCAGGCTCTCGTGGAAACCGAATTCGAAGCAGAAGTAGGCAACCAGCTCGGACTGTGGCAGCGGCGCCTCGGCGGCGTCGCGCCGCGTCTGCTCTCCGTGATAACTATCGTAGGCCGAGAGCACGCGGTTGTAGTTGTCGATGAACAACTTGTCCTCGACCGCGTCGGTCAGGCGCCGCTGATCGATGCGCTTGAGCAAAGCCTTTGGGCTATGTCCCACCATGTTCCACAATGCCGGATCCAGGCGCGAAAACAGCGCCCGCGTGGGCATGATGTCCCAGCTGTACCAGAGATTGTTGGCAAGTTCCTCCAGGCGCTCGAGCCGTTGGGGAATTTTCGGATTGACCTCGAGATCGAATCTGGTGCCCGCTTGCATTATTCGCCTTTGTTCCGTCCCGGGCGCCGACGAGCGCCCCGGACAGCTGTTTGAAGTTTAAAGCCTCGCGCGAATTATAGCGCCACGGCCAAGTTTGGAATCGGCACAAAAAGACGCTTCACGGCGGCCTCGATTCCGGGAAGATCGAGGGGGACGAGAAGGGTACGACGAGCGAACAAGGAAGGGGCGGGACCCTTTCGCTCCCGCCCGCATCCCCTTGTTTGGCACCGCGCGCCTAGACGGCGATCATCCCGTGCACGCTGAACAGTCTGGCCGCGTCGGTCCAAATCTGGCTGGCGGCGAAGCCGGCGCGCTGCGCCACCGCGCGGAATTCATCGACGCTGTATTTGCACGAAATCTCGGTAAGAATGGTTTCGCCCCGGCCGAAATTGAAGCGCTCGCCGCCGACGTGCACAAACTGCGCGGCCAGGCTTTCGAGATGCATCTCGATCCGGCTCCGGTCTTCGTCGTAGAAGGCACGGTGGCGGAAGCGGGGCAGTTGGAAATCCCCGCCAAGCTCGTGGTTGATGCGCGCCAGCACGTTGAGATTGAACGCGGCGGTCACGCCCGCCGCATCGTCATAGGCTGCATCCAGCACCGCCTTGTCCTTTTTCAGGTCGACGCCGATCAGCAGCGCGCCGCCCGCGCCGACCGTGCGCCGCGCAAGCTGTAAAAATTCGATCGCCGCCTCCGGTGTGAAATTGCCGATGGTCGACCCGGGGAAATACACCGCTTTTCTGCGGATCGGCACGCCGACGAATGCCGGCAGCGTCAGCGGCTTGGTGTAGTCGGCGCACACACCGTTGATGTTGAGCCAGGGAAAGGCCAGAGCAAGGCTGGCCGCGGCCGCCTGCATCGCCTCGCCCGCAATTTCGACGGGCACGTACAGCGGGGGCTGCAACTGCTCGATCAGGATTTGCGTCTTCCGGCTCGAGCCGCTGCCGAACTCTATCAACTGGCAGTCCGGGCCGAGGAACTTCGCCATCGCGGCTGCATGCTCGCGCATGATGGCAAGTTCGGTGCGCGTGGGATAGTACTCGGGCAGCTCGCAGATCTGCTCAAACAGCTCGCAGCCGCGCGCGTCATAGAAATACTTCGGCGGCAAAGCCTTCTGCGCCAGCGCCAGCCCGGCCAGCACGTCACCCAAAAAGGAACTGCCCTCGTGCAGAAAATTGTAGAAGCGCACCACCCCAACGTCCGGGCGCTGCTGCGGATGTGCCATCGGTACCTCGGCAGCTTTGGCTTAAAATCCGTGGCAAAAGTCGCTTTTGCCACGGTCCGACTCAGGTGAACACGAGGAGCCGAGCAGGGGGGGGACCCTTCCGTTCCCGCCTGAATTCCCTCACTCCGTTACACGCCAGGCGCCTGCGGGCCTCAGCCCGGCTCGCGGTTGCTGCTCTCCTGTGCAGCCCTGGGCGCGCCGGCGCTATGCGACCTTGCGTTCGCCTCCAACCAGGCCCTGATGCGGTTGGCGTCGCCGATGCGCGAGAGTCTCCCCCAGGAATCCAGGAGCACGATGATCACCTGGCGCTCGGCCAGCGTCGCCTGCAGCACCAGGCAGTGGCCGGCGTCATTGGTGAAGCCGGTCTTGGACAGACCGATGTTCCAGCTTTCGTTGGACACCAGCCGGTCGGTGTTGTGATAGGCAAGCGAGCGGCCGGCAACGTGAACCTCATGTCCGCTTGTAGTGGTGAATTTGCGGATGAGCGCGTAGCGATGCGCGGCGCGCACCAACTTGACCAGATCCTCGGCGCTTGCGACGTTGCCGCTCGACAGTCCGGTGGCGTCGTCGAAGTGCGTATCGTCCATGCCCAGCATCCGCGCCTTGTGATTCATCGCCCGCAGGAACGGTTCGATGCCGCCCGGATAGGTGGTGCGCGCCAGGGCCGCGGCGGCGCGGTTCTCCGAAGACATCAGCGCCAGGCGCAGCAACTCGTTGCGGCTCAAGCTGGCTCCGGGTTTCAGACGCGAGTGGGTGCCGAGCAAGAAATCCCTGTCCGCCTTCGATATGGTGACGTCCTGGTTAAGATCGACGCCGGCGTCCAGCACCACCATGGCGGTCATGAGTTTGGTGATCGAGGCGATAGGCGTCACCGTGTCCGCATTCTTGTCGTACAGAACCTCCCCCGTTTGCGCGTCCTGGACAATGGCAGCGGCGGAACGCAGTAACAGCCTGTGCGGGTGTGCCGTCCGCGCGGCTCTTTCCGCGCGATGATGATGCCCTTCGGCTTGGCCGGAGTAGGCGACGCTGGTCAAACTCAGGCCCAATCCCAAGCCAACACAGATCAGAATATGGCGTATGGATAGCGGCATGTCACTCCCAGGCGAGGTTAGTCGTTCGGCGAAGTCTAGCGCTCGAATTCTCATTTGGCAAGCAAAAATAGCAGGATAGCGGTTTTAGTTAATGCGAAATTTGAAGAGCGCCTGCGGCCGGTGGCAAACCCGCGACCTTCGCCCGCTGCTGCTGCGACTCCTCCTGCTGCTGCAGCGCCCACATTTGCGCGTAAGCGCCGTTGCGCGCAAGCAACTCGCGATGGCCGCCGCGCTCGACGATGCGCCCGGCATCCATCACCAGGATCTGGTCCGCATCCATCACCGTGGACAGGCGGTGCGCGATCACCAAAGTGGTATGCCCCTGCGCGATGCGCGCGAATTCGCCCTGGATCGATTTCTCCGTTTCGGAATCGAGCGCCGAAGTCGCTTCGTCGAATATCAGGATAGCGGGATTCTTGAGGATCGCGCGCGCGATGGCGACGCGCTGCTTCTCCCCGCCGGAGAGCTTCAGGCCGCGCTCGCCCACCCGCGCCTCGTATTTTTCTGGAAGGCTTTCGATGAATTCATGGATATGCGCCGCCCGCGCCGCCTCGAATACGTCCGCCCGCGTCGCCTCGGGCCTGCCGTACTGGATGTTGTAGAAAATGCTGTCGTTGAACAGCACCGTATCCTGCGGCACGATGCCGATCGCGGCGCGCAGGCTAGCCTGCTGCAACGCGCGGATGTCGCTGCCGTTGACGAGGATCGCGCCGCCGCCGACGTCGTAGAAGCGGTACAGCAGCCGCGCCAGCGTGGACTTGCCCGCGCCCGAGTGCCCCACCACCGCGACCTTGCTGCCCGCGGGCACGTCGAACGACACGTCGAACAGGATCCGGCGCTTCGGATCGTAGGAGAAATCCACATGCTCGAAACGTATTGAAGCGCTGCCCGCGGCGAGCGGCAGCGCATCGGGTTTGTCCTGGATTTCGCGGTTCTGTTCCAGCAGCCGGAACATCCGGTCGGTGTCGATCAGCGCCTGCTTGATCTCACGGTAGACCACGCCGAGGAAATTGAGCGGGATATAGAGCTGGATCAGCAGACCGTTGATCAGCACCAGGTCGCCCAGCGTCAGCGACTTGTCCACCACGCCCTGGGCTGCGAGGATCATCAGCAGGGTCACGGCGATCGCGATGACGCAGCTCTGGCCGACGTTGAGCAGCCCGAGCGACATTTCGTTTTTCACCGCGGCGGTTTCGTAGTTGCGCAGATTGTCGTCGTAGCGCCGCGCTTCATACTCTTCGTTGTTGAAATATTTCACCGTCTCGTAATTGAGCAGGCTGTCGACGGCGCGGGTGTTGGCCTT
This sequence comes from uncultured Enterobacteriaceae bacterium, assembly GCA_964601155.1. Lineage (GTDB taxonomy): Bacteria > Pseudomonadota > Gammaproteobacteria > Burkholderiales > SG8-39 > 2-12-FULL-64-23. The sequence goes on along the minus strand of CAZRMO010000117.1, from coordinate 2,226 downwards.
CGAGTCGAGTTCGTTGACCTGGCGGCGGATGTTCATGCGCCATTCGGTTACGCTGACGGTGAAAACCATGTAGATCGCGACCGCGGCGAAAGTGATGGCGGCGAAGCGCCAGTCGAACTTCGTCAGCAGCACCACCGCCACCAGGCTGAATTCCAGGATCACCGGAATGATGGAAAACAGCATGTAGGAGAGCAGAGTGGAAATGCCGTGCGTGCCGCGTTCGATATCGCGCGACACGCCGCCGGTCTGCCGATCCAGATGGAAACGCAGGCTCAGGCTGTGCAGATGGCGGAACACGGTAAGCGCGACGCGGCGGATGGCGCGCTGCGTCACGCGCACGAACACCACGTCGCGCAGCTCGGCGAACAGCACCGTCGACAGGCGCAGCGCGCCGTAGGCGACGAGCAGCGCCAGCGGCAGCGCCAGCACCTGCTGCGCCGGCGAGAGCGCGTCGACCACGGATTTCAGCACCAGCGGCACACCGACGTTGGCGACCTTGGCCGAGGCGAGGAACACCAGCGCGATCAGCACCCGCCATTTGTATTCCGCCAGGTAGGGCAGCAGCATGCCGACCGCGCGCCACTCGTTGCGCGCCGCGCCCGGCGCGCGCGGCGCAGCGTCTACGGCTGCGGCGGAGGAATGATGTCCATGTGCCATGTCTGGGCAGGAAGAGATCGAGCGTGGATTCGGTTACGGGCTCAGGCGGCGTCAATCGAAAAACCACCGCCGCGAGGGCGCCATTTTCGCACATGGAGCCGATATGCGCGCGATCGACCCGGGAGAACGCTTCCGCGAGCCAGCCGGTCGGTGCGCCAGCGCACAGACCGCTCGCGCCCCGATGTGTAGCCTTACATTAAGCAGGCGGGCCGGAATGGCTGGCGCTTGCCGGGGATGGACGAAAGCTGAGCACGCATGGCCGTTCAACTCACGATATTTGGACAGCGCTCACACCGACACATGATCGGCAGGCTGCATATCCTGCGCTCCGGACATTCACATGACAACGAATAACAATAGAACCGGACTGCGTCTTCGGGCGGGGACGCGGCAAGCAAAGCGCAAAGGGAGTGACCGCGCGATTGGGGCGAACCTGGGCAAAGGCATTTGCCTCGCCCTGCTCGCCGCCGGTTTTGCCGCCCACCAGGCTGCTGCCGCGGACACGGCTGGGCAATTGTCCAAGCCAAGCGGTGCATTGGCCGCGCAGGCAGGCACAGCAGTCCCCGCCGTCATTGAAACCCAAGCCGTGCCGGTGCATCGCGCCAAACGCGCGGAATTCGAAGGCGAGCACGCCTCCCCGGACGCCCGGCACTTCGCGGATTGGGTCGTCGATTCGGGCGACAATCGCAGCCTGCCGTTCGCGATCGTCGACAAGGTCGGCGCCAGAGTCTATGTCTTCAATGCCGACGGCCGGCTGCGCGGCGCGGCCCCTGCGCTGCTCGGCCTGGCGCGCGGCGATGACTCCGTCCCCGGCATTGGCGAGCTCAAACTTTCCGCCATGCGCCCCTGGGAGCGCACCACGCCGGCGGGCCGTTTTGTCGCCTCACTCGGCCACAGATCCGGCGGAGAGGAAATTCTCTGGGTGGACTACCACGATGCCATATCGATGCATCGGGTGATCAACACCAACCCCAGGGAGCGACGCCCGCATCGGCTGGCGACGCCGACGGTGGCGGACAACCGCATTTCCTATGGCTGCATCAATGTTCCGATCAAGTTCTACGACAAAGTGGTGAGCCCGACTTTTACCGGAACCAACGGCATCGTCTATGTGCTGCCGGAAACCAAGGCGATCCGCAAAGTCTTCGCCTCCTACCATGACCTTGATGAGCACACGGGAGTGCAGGCGCAGCTAGCTGCGCGATCCGCCGCCCCCGGGCGATAAAACCGACCACACTGGCGCAGCCACAAACGGAGACATATATGAACCTGCAATTCAACGGATTATTGGGCCTGCTGATTCTCGCCGCAGATGTGTGGGCGGTCATCAGCATTTTGCAGAGCGCCGCTTCGAGTGAAAAGAAGGCGCTCTGGATCGTGCTGGTGGTCTTGCTGCCGATCGTTGGGCTGATCCTGTGGTTTTTCCTTGGGCCGCGCGGCGGCAGAATGAGCGGCGGACACTAGTGTCCCGAGTCGTTAGTTCGTTGAATAAATCGCTGACGCGAAAACAAAGGTTGAAGCAGAAAAGCGGCGAAATCGGCGCCAGACAAGGCGCAAAGCGCAGCAAGG
>CAZRMO010000116.1:0-10754 GCA_964601155.1 uncultured Enterobacteriaceae bacterium | reverse complement strand
AGCCATTACGTCACGCCGCGCGAGACCACGCTGCGCGCGATCGAGGCGATCAAGCTGGAGCTGCGCGAGCGCATCGACTTCTTCGTCGCGGCGAACAAGCTGGTCGAGGCGCAGCGCATCGAGCAGCGCACGCGCTTCGACCTGGAAATGCTCAACGAAATGGGCTTCTGCAAGGGCATCGAGAACTATTCGCGCCACCTGTCGGGGCGCAAGCCGGGCGAGCCGCCGCCGACGCTGATCGACTACCTGCCGCGCGAAGCGCTGATGATCATCGACGAGAGCCACGTCACCATCGGCCAGATCGGCGCCATGTACAAGGGCGACCGCTCGCGCAAGGAAAACCTGGTCGATTACGGCTTTCGCCTGCCCTCGGCGCTGGACAACCGGCCGCTGCGCTTCGACGAGTTCGAAGGCATGATGAAGCAGACCTTCTTCTGCTCGGCGACGCCGGCCGAATACGAACGCACCCATGCGGGCCAGGTGGTGGAGCAGGTGGTGCGCCCCACCGGCCTGATCGACCCCTCGGTCGAAGTGCGCCCGGCCACGACCCAGGTGGACGACCTGTTGTCGGAGATCAGCCTGCGCGTGGCGCAGAAGGAGCGCGTGCTGGTGACCACGCTCACCAAGAAAATGTCCGAGGATCTGACCGAATACCTGGGCGAACACGGCATCAAGGTGCGCTACCTGCATTCGGAAGTGGAGACGGTGGAGCGGGTGGAGATCATCCGCGACCTGCGCCTGGGCAAGTTCGACGTGCTCGTGGGCATCAACCTGCTGCGCGAGGGCCTCGATTTGCCCGAGGTGTCTCTGGTGGCGATACTGGATGCCGACAAGGAAGGCTTCCTGCGCTCGGAGCGTTCGCTGATCCAGACCATGGGCCGCGCAGCGCGCCACATCAACGGTGCGGCCATACTCTACGCCGACCGCATCACCGATTCGATGAAGCGCGCGATCGGCGAAACCGAGCGCCGGCGCGCCAAGCAGCTCGCCTACAACGCGGAGCGCGGCATCACGCCGGTGGGCATTTCCAAACGCGTCAAGGACATCATCGAGGGTTACTACGACCGCGATCAGATGCAGTTCGAGCTGAAAGCGGCGCAGGACCAGGCGCGCTACGAGCACATGAGCGAGAAGCAGCTGGCGCGGGAGATCAAGCGCCTGGAAAAGCAGATGCTCGATCATGCGCGCAACCTGGAATTCGAAAAAGCCGCGCAGGCGCGCGACCAGCTCACCGAACTGCGCAAATCCGTCTTCGGCGTGGTGACCCCGGAAGGGGACATCAGGAAGGTCGGATGAGATGCAACGATCAATACCGGACCAGAGGAACGACACCATGAATTTGCCACCACCGGCGCCGCGCCGCCACAAGCACACGCGCAACATCAGCTGCGAGGGCTACCAGCGCGAGGATGGGCTGTGGGACATCGAGGCGCGCATCGTCGATACCAAGCCCTTCGCTTACCGTGAGCCGTTTCGCGGTCTGCGCACACCGGGCGAGGCCGTGCACGATATGGCGCTGCGCCTGACCATCGACAACGATATGGTCGTGCGCGATATCGAGGTGGCGACGGCTTCGGCGCCTTACGCGCCTTGTTTCGGCATTGCGCCGGCGTTCAAGGGACTGATCGGCAAGAAAATAGGCGCGGGCTGGCGGCGCGCGGTGCAGGAGTGCGTCGGCGGCACAAAAGGCTGCACCCATCTGCGCGAATTGCTGCTGCCTGCCGCCACGGTCGCGTTTCAGACGCTGGGCAGCTGGCCCGAGGACGGCCAGCCGGCGCCGACCCCCGATCCCGATTTCACGACCGAGCGTCCGCATTTCATCGACGGCTGCAAGGCCTGGGCCACGGACGGGGAGGTGGTCGCCACACTGTTTCCGCACTTCCATCGGAAAGCCGGTTAACGAGCTTGTCGATCCGGGCATTAAGCATTTCTGGTATTCGTAAACAAACGGAAATGCCTTCCACGCGCCTGCAAGATCCGAGATCTTGAAGGCGTCCAAAATATACCGGCCCGCCGCTTCAACAGCGTGCGGATCGGTATGCCGCAAACTGTATAATCGAGCGCTTTTTATCCCCCTATGTGGTTCAAGAACCTTGTTGTCTACCGGCTGCCTGCCGGTCATTCCGTAAAAGCAGACGAATTCGAGCGCAAGCTCGCGCACCACGCGTTGCAGCCCTGCGGCGGCTTACAGATGGAAAGCCGCGGCTGGATCTGTCCGCATGAGGACGGCCTGTTCATCTTTCAGCAGCGGCTCCAGTGGCTGCTGGCGCTGGGCGTGGAGCAGAAACTGCTGCCCGCTTCGGTGGTTCGACAGGAAGCGCAGGACCGGGCCGAGGAGATTGCGCGCCGGCAGGGCCATCCGGTCGGCCGCAAGCAGATGCGCGACCTCAGGGAGCAGGTGACGGATGAACTGCTTCCGCGCGCGCTATCGCGCCGCCGGACCACCCATGGCTGGATCGACGCCGCCAACGGCTGGCTGGCTGTGAACGCCGCGGCGGACGCCAAGGCCGAGCAGTTTATGGAGACGCTGCGCCGCACCGAATTCGAAGCGCCGGTTCTGCGCCTGGACACACAACGCCCGCCGGCCTCGGCCATGGCCGATTGGCTGGTGCGCGGGGAGGCGCCCGGCCTGTTCGGCATCGATCAGGACCTCGAACTGCGCTCGGCTGACGCGAGCAAGGCCACCGTTCGCTACGCGCGCCACAACCTGGAAGGCAAGGAGATTCGCGACCACATCGCGGCCGGCAAGACCGTGGTGCGCCTGGGGCTGACCTGGAACGACAAGATCTCGTTCGTGCTGACCGAGAATTTGCAGCTCAAGCGGCTCGTCTTCCTCGACATCCTGCGGCAGGAGGCGGGTGCCGAAGACCAGGACAAGAACGAGCAGTTCGAGATTGAATTTGCGCTGATGACGGGCGAGCTCGCACTGATGCTCGCCGATCTGGTCAAGGCGCTGGGCGGAGAGAAAGAGAAAGCATGAGCATCAACCTAACACCGGCCGCGCAGGCCAAGATTGTGCAGGGCATCGCCGCCGAACTCGGCGTGGCGGCGCGACAAGTCGAGGCCGCCGTCGCCCTGCTGGACGAGGGATCCACCGTGCCCTTCATCGCGCGCTACCGCAAGGAAGCGACCGGCAAGCTCGACGACACGCAGTTGCGCACGCTGGAGGAAAGGCTTGCCTATCTGCGCGAGTTGGAAGACCGGCGCGCAACGATCCTGGCCTCGATCGCCGAGCAGGGCAAGCTCACGGATCCGCTGCGCCTGGCGATCGAGGCCAGCGCCACCAAGCAGGTGCTGGAGGATCTCTATCTGCCCTACAAGCCCAAGCGCCGCACGCGCGCGCAGATCGCAAAGGAAGCCGGCCTGGAGCCGCTCGCCGATGCGCTCCTCGCCGAGCCCACGCTGGAACCGATGACAGAGGCCGCGCGCTACGTCAGGGTTCAGCCGGCAAGCGAAGGCGTGGAGGCGATCAACATTGCGGATGCCAAGGCCGCGCTCGAGGGCGCGCGCGACATTCTCGCCGAGCGCTTCGCCGAAACCGCGGAATTGCTGGCCAAGCTGCGCACGCGCATGCGCGAGGAGGGCATCCTGAACGCCACCGTGATCGAGGGCAAGGAAGCCGCCGAGGAGGAAAAGTTCCGCGACTACTATGCCTATTCCGAGGCGATCCGCAGCATTCCCTCGCACCGCGCGCTGGCGCTGTTGCGCGGCCGCGCGCAGGGCGTGCTCCTGCTGCAGCTCGGGCTGGGCGCGGAACTCGAGGCTGTCGTGCCGCATCCGTGCGCGGCGATGATTGCCGCGCACTTTGGCATCGAAGATCGCGGCCGCCCGGCGGATCAATGGCTGGCCGGGGTTTGCAGCTGGACCTGGAAGGTCAAGGCGCAGCCGCATATCAATACCGAACTGATGCTGCAGTTGCGCGAGGCCGCGGAAGCCGAGGCGATCAAGATCTTCGGCCGCAACCTGCACGATCTGCTGCTCGCGGCACCCGCGGGGCCGAAGGCCGTGCTCGGCCTGGATCCGGGCCTGCGTACCGGCTGCAAGGTCGCCGTGGTCGATGCCACCGGCAAGCTGCTGGCCACGGCGACCATTTATCCGCACGTGCCGCGCAAGGACTGGGAGGGCTCGCTCGCGACCCTGACGCAGCTGGCGCTAGCGCATGGCGTCGAGCTGATCTCCATCGGCAACGGTACCGCCAGCCGCGAGACCGACAAGCTCGCCGCCGAACTGATCAGCCGGGTCGCCGCCCAGGCGCCGCAGCGCAAGCTCGCCAAGATCGTGGTCAGCGAAGCGGGGGCCTCGGTGTATTCGGCATCGGCGTTCGCGGCGGCGGAGTTTCCGGCGCTGGACGTGAGCCTGCGCGGCGCGGTGTCGATTGCGCGGCGCGTGCAGGACCCGCTCGCCGAGCTGGTCAAGATCGAACCCAAGGCGATCGGCGTGGGCCAGTACCAGCACGATGTGAATCAGCGCGCGCTGGCGCGCAGGCTGGACGCCACGGTCGAGGATTGCGTGAACGCCGTGGGCGTGGACGTGAACACGGCTTCGATGCCGCTGCTCGCGCGCGTGTCGGGCCTGAACAGCACGCTGGCGCGCAACATCGTCGAATATCGCGACGCGCACGGCTCGTTCCCGAACCGCGAGGCCATCCGCAACATTCCGCGGCTGGGCGACAAGACCTTCGAGCAGGCGGCGGGCTTCCTGCGCATCAACGGCGGCGACAATCCGCTCGACCGCTCTGCGGTGCACCCCGAGGCTTATCCGGTGGTGGAGCGCATCCTGGCGCGCATCGGCAAGGGCATAGTCGAAGTGATGGGGCAGGCCGAGGTGCTCAAGAGCCTGCCGGCGGCCGACTTCGCCGACGAACGCTTCGGCGTGCCCACGGTACGCGACATCCTCGCCGAGTTGGAGAAGCCCGGGCGCGATCCGCGGCCCGAATTCAAGACGGCGACGTTCCAGGACGGCGTGGAGAAACTCGCCGACCTGGTCCCCGACATGATCCTCGAAGGCGTAGTGACCAACGTCGCGGCCTTCGGCGCATTTGTCGACATCGGCGTGCACCAGGACGGCCTGGTGCACGTCTCGGCGCTTTCCAATCGCTACGTGAAGGATCCGCACGAGGTCGTCAGGCCCGGCCAGATCGTGAAGGTCAAGGTACTCGAGGTCGATCTGAAGCGTCAGCGCGTCGCGCTGAGCATGCGTCTGGACGACGCACCGCGACAGGGTGGCGCCGGCCAGGGTGCGCAGGACTCGCGCCCGGCGCGCGAGCGGCGCGCGCCGCAGGATCGGCGTCCCGAGGCGCGGCAGGCGCGCGAGAGCCGTCAGGCCCAACCGGCAAGCGCCATGGCGCTCGCGTTCGCGAAACTGAAAAAATAGTCCTGGCGGGCGCATCCTGCCGGTTCCGCGGCACGCCCTGGAAGCTGCCGGACAAGAAGCTGTGCGGCGGTGTGCCGCCTTATTCTTTGGCGCCGGGCCCTGGGCGCGCGGATGGGTCGGGGCGCTGCGGCGCTTTCGCCGGCAGCATCGGTGCCGGCCGGTGCCCGTCGAGCATATGCAGAATGCTGAGCACGGGGTGGCGCAGCGGCATGCGCGGGCCGGCCCATTTCATCACCACCCTGATTTGTTCGCGCATCTGCGCGCTATAGCAATGCACGGTGCAGTTGGCGCAGGTCGGCTTGGCGTCGCCGAACACGCAGCGCTCCAGGCGGCGCGTGGCGTATTCAAGCAGTTCGGCGCAGTCCGCGCACAGCGGGGCACGGTTGGGATGGTCGTGCCCACGGCAGTACAGGCGCACCATGGCTTCGATGATGGTCAACTCGCGCGCGCGGCGCACGAAGCGCTTGTCGGTGATGAATTCGACGACCTGTTTGGGCATGTCTAAATTTCCTTGATGCCTCGGCGCAGCCGCATCGCGCGGCCGACCCGATCCAATTGCGCAGTGTCCAGGGTGCGCGCCGCGAGCGGCAGCAAATCGCTTTCCTCGCGCTCGATGTGGCTGCGGTAGATGCCGACCAGGCGCTGCACTGCTGCTGCGTCGAGCTCGCGCATCGTCCCGAGACAGATGCCTTCCAGCTTCCGGCGCAATTCTCGCCAGGCTTGCTCCAGCTCGCGGTGCTGCGCGCCCAGCGCGGCGATGAGTTCGCGCAGCCGTGCGAGCTCGGCTTGCGGCGCCGACTCGAGCAGCGCCGGAAACAGGTCTTCTTCTTCATCGGCATGATGGTGCGGGGCCGAGTTATCGAAGTAGCGCATGACGTTCTGCGCTGCCTCGCGCGCCGCCTGGTCCGGGCCTTTTTCGGCCAGATGCGGCACCAGCCGCAGCAGCGTCTGGCACTGGCGCTCGACGCGGCCGTGGCACGCTGAAAGCATCTCCAGCGGCGCCTCGAAGCCGGCCGCGGGCGAATTGAAGCCGGGGAACGCGATTTTGGCTGCGGTCATATAAGTCGGTCCATGAGGGAAAGGCGGTGCATCTCCAGCGCGCTACTGCGCAAGCACCAGCGATTTTGCCAGCCTGGACTTGGGCGCGATCAAGTCGGCAAGCGTGTAGGCGTCGAGCGAACGGAAGAAGGCGTCCAGCGCCTTGCCGAGCACGCCGCGCAGCACGCAGGCGGCTTCGATGCGGCATTTGGAGTTTTCGCGGTCGAAGCATTCGACGAGTTTGGTGTTGTCTTCGGTGCCGCGCACCAGTTCGCCGATATTGATCTTGTCCGGAGCAAGACCCAGGCGCATGCCGCCGCCCTTGCCGCGCGCGGTTTCGATGTAACCGCCCTGCGCCAGGTAGTGCACCACTTTCATCAGATGGTTGGCGGAAATGCCGTAAGCCTGCGCGATTTCCCCGATCGTGGCGATCTCGTCGTCGTGGACGCCGAGGTAGATCAGCACCCGCAGGCTGTAATCGGAAAAAGTGGTGAGGCGCATGGCAGGGCCCGGTCCAAAATAAAGATGTATAAAGTATATTGATTATGCCGGAAATATGTAATATAGTAAAGCCATATTTCAAATACCGCTTTAAGGAGCTGACATGGACACCGGGCTGCCAAACGACGAGGAAGAGCGGGTACGCGAGGCACTTCGGTCGGTGGACGACCCCGAGGTCGGCATGAATATCGTCGATCTCGGCCTGGTCTACCGTATCGACATCGCGCCGGAACGCGTGCACGTCGAGCTCACCATGACCACGCCTGCATGCCCGATGGGAGACCTCATCACCGAGAACGCGCGCAGGGCGGTGAGCGCCGCATTGCCGGAAGAGGTAGCCGTCGACGTGGCGCTGGTGTGGGACCCGCCGTGGACGCCGGACCTGATGTCGGAGAGCGCAAGGCAAACCTTCGGCTGGCCCGGCTGACGCCTTGGGCTGGATCGATGGCATTTTTCAACCACCAAAGGAGACCCAAAGCATGACTACAGATACGACCGCCACCGTCGACGTGCGCAGCATCGCTCCGCGCGATCGCCATCCGCTGATTTTCGGCACCTTCGACCGGCTTGCTCGGGGCGACGCCTTTGTGCTGGTCAACGACCACGATCCCAAGCCGCTTTTTTATCATTTTCAGGCCGAATGCGGCGACACATTCGCGTGGGACTACCTCGAGTCCGGCCCGGAAGTCTGGAAAGTGCGTATCGCCAAGGCCGCCTGAAATGGCAGCGGCCGGCGCAGAGGCGGGGAGGCGATGAGCCCTGACGTTCCTGTCGCCGGGCGCGCGCCCTTGCTGGTGCTTGCATTCGTCTCGCTGTTCGCGGGGATGGCGGCAGGGCTGGTGCGTCTGGGTTGGATGTTCCCACCGTCGGTCGTCGAATTGGCTGCGCTGCATGGGCCGTTGATGGTGTGCGGATTTTTCGGCACCGTGATCAGCCTGGAGCGCGCCGTGGCGCTGGGGCGGCGCTGGGGCTATTGCGCGCCGCTGCTTACGGGCTTGGGCGCTGCCGCCGGTATTCTCGGCGTGTCCTTCGCTGCCGCTCCGGTCCTCATCGCGCTGGGCAGCGCGGTCATGGTCGCCGTCTCGGTCTCGTTTTACCGTCGTCAGCGCGAGCTGTTTACGCTGATGCTCGCGCTCGGCGCGTTGTTTTGGCTGTTCGGCAATCTGCTGTGGCTGGCGGATCGGCCCATCTACGCCGCGGTTCCGTTTTGGATTGCGTTTCTGGTGCTCACCATCGCCGGCGAGCGCCTGGAACTGTCGCGCGTTCTGCCGCCGTCCGCCGTCGCGCGGCGCGTGTTCGTCGCGTCGGCGCTCGTTCTGCTTGCAGGAGTCGTGATTTCGGCGTTTGCGTGGACGCCGGGAATGCTGCTGCTGGGCGCAGGGCTGCTCATGCTCGCTCTGTGGCTGATGCGCCAGGACGTCGCGCGGCGCACGGTAAAGGGCAGGGGGTTGCCGCGCTTCATCGCTGTGTGCCTGCTCACGGGATACGTCTGGCTCGCGCTGTCCGGGCTGGTCATACTCGTCTCGGGGGGACTCGATCCCGGCGGCGCTGCCTATGACGCCGCGCTGCACGCGGTGCTGCTGGGATTCGTGTTCGCCATGGTATTCGGCCACGCGCCCATCATTCTGCCCGCGGTGCTGCGCGTGGCCGTTCCCTACAAGCCTTATTTCTACCTGCCGCTGGCGCTGCTGCACCTGTCACTGCTGATGCGCCTTGCCGGCGACTGGATGATGTCGTCGCAATGGCGCGCCTGGGGCGGCGCGTTCAACGGCATTGCTTTGCTCGCCTTCGTCCTCGGCACGATAGCGGCGATTTTGCGCGGCCAGGGCAAAAAGGGCGGGCTTTTGAGTTCATGAAAGGAAACGAGCTATGGGAACATCGACGAAATTCCGGACTTGGCCCACGCGGGCGGCGGCGGTCGCAGCCATCGTGTTCGGCGTCGCGACGATAGGCGCTGGCGGCAACGTGCTCTTCGGCGACGGCGCAAAGGCTGCCGGCAATATCGTCGGCTTCGTGCTCTGGTTCAATTTCCTCGCGGGCTTCGCCTATGTGGCTGCGGGCGCCGGGCTGTGGCTGCGGCGCAGCTGGTCGGTGCGGCTGGCGCTGGCGATTGCCGCGGGAACGCTGCTGGTGTTCGCCGCATTCGGCGTCTGCGTGGCGGCGGGCGGCCCGTTCGAAGTGCGCACGGTCTGGGCGATGACGCTGCGCAGCGTGCTGTGGATATCGATCGCGGTATCGGCGTTCAAAGCGGCGAAGCGCGATTCCTGGACTCTCCCGTCTATCCGGCCGGAGGCATCGGGCCATTCGCGATGAGCAGCTCGATCTTAGCTGCTGGGCAGCCGCTCGCAAGCATCACTGCTCGAACGCCCGTATAGTGGGTACGACAAAGCGGCCCTGCAAGGACAGCAACTCGGCACGGTGCAGGCGCGCCAGTTTATCGAGCAATCTATGGCTTTTCTTGAGCAGGCGGACTTCGATCCTCCGCCGGTCCTCCGAGGAACGCCGGCGTTCGACATAGCCGAGTTTTTCGCAGCGCGAAATCAGCGCCACGACGCCGTGAGGCTGCGCCTGTAAGCGCTCCGCAAGTTCTCCGACCGTCGCCCAGTCGCGGCCGGGATAGCCCTTGATTTGCAGCAACAGCTGATATTGCTGTGGTTTGATGCCATGCTTGCGGGCGAGCTGCTCGCTGAATCGGACGAATTTTCTGATCTGGTAACGAAAATCCGCAAGTACTTCGAAATCGTGTTTGGTCAGGGGGCGAGCATCGGGTGTAGGCATCGAACGTCCAGCGGCGGGGAAATAGTCGGTAGCACGCGCTGCATGGTGAACGATTTCTTCCGCGCTGACAAGAACAAGACCTTCCGCAGGCACGCCGCGGTTCGCGCGCTCGCCCGGTGTCAGTGCACCAGCACGATCTGCATCAGCACCAGCCAGGCGAGCAGGCCGGCGCCGGTCACCACCGTTGCCATTTGCATGGCGCGGAGATCTTCACGCATGCGAAACAGCGCATATATGCCGCGGTAGGTTAGGGCGAGCGAGCAGAGCAGGCCCAATGCGCCGACGACGGAGCAAACCAGCAGATTCGGAACGAACAGCACGACCGAGGAAAGCCACATCGGGATCGGCGCAATGGCCGCGAGGGTGAAGCAGTCGTGGTAACCCGCGGCGACGCCATTCGCGCGGCAGGCGAGATGCATGATCCAGGCCATCGCCGGGACAGTGAGCAGCTCGGCGAAGAAGAAGATCGCGGCGGCGGCGTGCCAGTGACTGGCGGAAACGCCGGCGGAGAATACATCGCCGTAATTGCCTCCCGCGTAGTAGATCATCGCGGGCGGCAGCACAGACAAGGGCAAGACCACCAGGAAGAACATGCGGGAAATGGATGGGTGAATTCGGATCAGCTCATCCCATCCCCCGTTGGAGGACAGGATCATTTTCGACATTTGTGCTGGGCTCATGGCACGCTCCTGCGGCAATGCGGACCGGTCGCGGTCCGGATTCATTGAAATGAAACATCCGTATCGGATTCACGCTCCCTGCATCCGACGGCGAAAATATATCACAATATGATGTAATGTCAAGAAACCGCTTGCGCGTGCTGCCCGGCAATCAGACAGGTTCGCCGTCGGCGGGCGCGCGCAAACCGCGACAGGCTCAGACAGATCGGGCCAGCGACCGCAGCCCATCCAATGCCAGAGGTATGACCGAATTATCGAATTCCTTCGGATAAACCATGTAAGTGGGGTGCGAATAGCGAGGCGCATCGGCCACCGCAAACAGGCGCTCTGCGGCGATCAGCGGCTCGGCCATGCGTGCGGGCAGGTAACAGGCGCCGCCGTTGG
>CAZRMO010000115.1:8447-10864 GCA_964601155.1 uncultured Enterobacteriaceae bacterium | reverse complement strand
CAAGTCACAAACCCGGTTTGAATATCCGCACGCCCGCCGGGGCACACAGTCAATCAGCGGGTTGGATACCGCCCTAGACGGGCCCTGGCTTTACCCCTGCGATGAGAAGCGCCTAGAAACACGTCAGCAACTGCTCGAACGGGGGCATCCGTTATGTCCGTCATGAGGACATGCCGCAGCCCGCTTGGTCTTTCTTTGAACACAGTATGCGGCATTCCGCCCGGCTCTTGATCGAGCGCGAAGACGACCGGATTAGGTGCGCCCATGGACAAGATTGGATCAGCTTTTGAGAGGCCGGAAATGACGATACCCCGCGAAAGAGCGCTCGCGCTCCCCTGGGAACGAAAGTTGTTGAAAGAGCTTTCACACTGCAATGAAGCGCCCGGGCACCTGCGCGCCGACGCAAAGCACATCCTGCGGCATTACCCGCGTGCATGCGAGGTTGTCTGCGCTGCGCGGGCGGCACCGGCTGACTTCGAGTTCGACGAGGCAAACCCGGTCGTGAAGCGTGCCCTTAGAGAAGCCGGGAACGACGATCTTTACTGACGGAGACAATTTGGGATTTCCATTTGAGTCGGCAACCGCGGCCATTTCGATCAAATCATCAACGTAGCAAATGTTTCCAGGTACAACGATGGAAGCCGCAAGTATGTTTGGCCACACGGGGTGACTATTGACCGCGTCCACCCGGCAATTGGACTACGCCATGTGTAAAACTGTGCCGGAGGATACGATAAAGCAATTTATCCACTTATCGAAATCGAAACCACCGTCCAGACAAACGAGGTCACGTCTGCCCTACCGCGACGCCGCCCTCCAGCGCGCCCTCCGGCGCGCCCTAAGCAAGGCAGCCACTATCTGCACCAGGATCAATAACGCGCTGACTGCAACGAAAGAGGCGCTGATCGGCTTATGAATGAACACCCCCATATCTCCGTGGGAAAATTGTAGTGCGCGCCGAAAGTTGGTTTCTACCATCGGCCCCAACACGAATCCTAGAAGTATCGGCGTAATCGGAAAGCGCAATGAGATCAGCCCCGCGCCGACGATGCCGAACGCGAGGACTTCGATCACCTGGAACAACGAATTCTGCGTACTGAAAGCCCCCACCGCAATGAAGAACAGTGCCGCAGGAAACAGGTAGCGATATGGTACCTGCAGAAGCTTGACCCATACTCCGATAAGGGGAACGTTAAGCAACACCAACAGTGCGTTTCCGATCCAGAAGCTAGCGACCAAGCCCCAAAAGATATCGGCGTGTTCAGTGATGAGTTGCGGCCCTGGCGCGATGCCCTGGATGATCAGTGCCCCGAGAATCAGCGCCATCACCGCATCGCCTGGAATCCCCAAGCATAAAGTCGGGATGAAGTCTACCTGCGTCTTGGAGTGTGCAGACGCCTCAGGTGCAACCACGCCCTCGAGAGCGCCGTACCCGAATCGTTCGGGTGTCTTGGAAATCTTGCGCTCCAACGCATAGGAGATGAATGTAGTAATCGTGGGCCCGGTACCAGGCAAGGCGCCGAAAGCGGTGCCCACCAAGGTTCCACGCAGCATCGGCCAAAATGCCTGCTTGAGCTCGGCCTTACTCGGTCGCATGTCGCGAAAACGCACCTTTGCGCCACTGCCGACAAACGTCGCTCGATTCACGTTGAGCAGGAAATCCGACACGGCGAACAGCCCCATGCTCATGGCGACGAGGTCGATGCCGTCGGCCAATTGCGGAAATCCAAACGTGAAGCGCATGATTCCGGTATTCACGTCGGTTCCCGCCACTCCGCACAGAATGCCGACAAGCGTCATGGCTACGCCTTTGAGCGGAGGGCCGCCGGACATCGTCGAGCCCGCAATAAGCCCCAAGATATCGCTGGGACCGAACATAAACGCCACTTTCACAAGCAATGGCGAGAAAAAGATCATCACAATAATCCCGAAGGACGCCGCAAAAAAAGACGCGAGCATTGCGATGCCGAGTGCGGTCCCGCCTTTGCCCGCCTTCGTCATCGGATACCCGTCCAGGCAGGTCACCGCGTGCGCCGGGTGACATGGCAGGTTGAGCAGGATTGCGCCGATCGCGCCGCCGTAAATGGCGCCGTAGAAAATGCCGGCGAGCATCAGCATCGCCGGGACCGGATGCATCACGAAGGTCAAAGGCAGCAAGATCGCGATCGCAGACAGAGGCCCCAAGCCCGGCAGCACACCGACCATGTTCCCGACAATAACGCCGACAAAGGACCACATCAGATTATGGGGCTCGAATGCAACGCTGAAGCCGTACCACAGGTTCGTTAACGTCTGATCAAGCATGACTCACCCCCAGGTAAACAGCGGCAGTTGCAACCGCAATCCCCACCAGAATACGACCACCGCGATGACCACCATGGCGACAGCCAGCAGGAACGCCTGCATGATCGTATTGC
>CAZRMO010000115.1:4127-8437 GCA_964601155.1 uncultured Enterobacteriaceae bacterium | reverse complement strand
AGCGCGGCAATGAAGACCAGGGCAAAGGTAGCAGGTGCCAATCCTCCGTAGACGCCAAGCACGACAAAGCTGATCAACCCGCCGACGATGCAGGCCCATCCGCGCCACTCGGGCGGCAAGCGCTTGCCGTTTCTGTCGCCTGAAGGTAAGGCGGTCGCCGCTATGCCCAGCCCGATCAGCGCGAGCATCACCCCAATTGCACAAGGAAAGAACCCAGGCCCCATATTCGCCAGGGTTCCGGTTTCATAACGCGATCCCTCGGCTGCGGCTCCCAGCCCGATAAGGATCATGAGGATTCCGCCGCAGAAATCCCTATTGCACGTGACGAAGCGCATTACGCCTCCCAAGATTTGGTATTTGTCCGACACCGGGTGAGCCGAACGCAGGAACCACTGCCCGACAACTCCGACTCAAATCGTCATCGCTCATTTCTCCTCCGCAGGCACTCGGATACCCCGGACCGTGCCGTACTTCGGCGCAACGGACAGCGCCGTCGTATTCAGATCACTGCTGTGGCCGTGAGCCGCTCGATTTCGTCCGTGCTGAGCCCCAACCAATGGCCGTAGATCTCGGCGTTGTCCTGCCCCATCGCACCCCCTACCATTCGGATTGCCCCCGGATCGCGTGCAAAACGTGGCACGACGTTTTGCATGCGGACGCTTCCGAAGTCTGGATCCGGCACTCGCGTAATCGCATCGCGGGCCTGCATTTGCGGGTCGGCGAACACCTGATCGATGGAATAAACGGGGGCTATCGTGCCATGCGCCCGTCGGAATGTCTCGAGCACCTGCTCCAAATCATGCTCGGCGCACCAAGCGGAGAAAATCGCGTTGAGCTCCTCTGCATGCTCGACGCGCAATGCATTGTTGGCGAAGCGCGGCTCGTCGACAAGCTCCGGCCTGCCGATCGCGCGGCAGTTGTTCGCATACAAGGCATTCGTAGACCCCGCGAGCGTTACCCAACGTCCGTCCCGGGTCGCGTATACGGCGGCCGGAGCGGAGTATTGGTTTGCGTTGCCCGAGCGTTGCCGCACCGTGCCGAGCTGATCGTACTCGATGGGCAGGAACTCGAGCAGCCGCAGCGTCGCCTCGGTGAGCGAGAGGTCGATCTCCTCGCCCGGCGCTTCCGGGTCCCTGGCGCGTTTCCACAGCGCGGACACTATTCCGAGCGCGCCGAACAGCCCACCGATCGCATCACCGATCGGATAACCCGCATGCATAGGCTCGCCGCGGGCTTCGCCGGTAATGTACGCGAGCCCCCCCATCGCCTCGAAGATCCGCGCGAAGCCGGGCTGGTCCCTGTACGGACCATCCTGCCCGAATCCGGTGGACCGCAGTATTACCAAACGCGGCTGAATTTTCCACAAGACTTCCCGCGTGAGGCCCCACCGGTCGAGCGTTCCGGGACGGAAGTTCTCGACGAGGACATCGAACTGCGGCAGCAGGCGCTTGAGCAGGGCAACGCCTTCTTGCTTGCGCAAATCCAGCGTAATGAACTTCTTGTTGCGGTTCGTGACCTTCCACCAAAGCGATTTTCCCTCCTTGAACGGAGGAAAACTGCGCGCGCCGTCTCCCGCTCCCGGCATCTCGACTTTCAGCACCTCGGCGCCATAGTCGCCCAATAGCGCCGCCGCGAACGGCGCGGCGACGATGGTCGCGATGTCCAGCACCTTCAACCCGGCGAGCGGCCCGCTCATGACGCGCCCTTGCTTGCGCGCAGAAGCTGCTTCGCGATGTTGAGCAGGTGGATCTGGCTGGTTCCCTCGTAGATGCGAAAGACGCGCACATCGCGGTAGAAGCGCTCTATGCCACGGCCTTTAGCATAGCCCTGCCCGCCGAAGATTTGCACTACGCGATCAGCCACGCGCCCGCACATCTCGGACGCATAATACTTGCACATCGACACGTCCAAAGTCACGTCTTCGCCCCGGTCGCGTTTCCTCGCGGTCTCCAGTATGAGCGCGCGTGCAGCCTCGATTTCGACCTTGCATTCCGCCAACATGGCCTGCACCAACTGGAACTCGGCAATCGGGCGCCCAAACTGCCGCCGCCCCTGCGCGTAGGAGACAGCCTCGTCGAGCATGCGTATTGCGGGCCCGGTGCACAGGGCCGCCAGGTTGATGCGCTGCTTGTTGAGCGCCTTCATCACGGTCTTGAATCCGCGCCCAGGAACACCCCCGATGATGCTAGCGGCAGGCACCCGGCAGTCTTCCAGGTATACCTCGCTGAACGGGGCGCCCGCTTGTCCCATGCTCGGCGTCGGCGCACCGACCCGAAGGCCGGGCGTGCCACGCTCGACGAGAAAGGCACTGACTCCCGATGCGCCCTTGTTGCTGGAATCAGTGCGCGCGAACACGGCGAACAGGTCGGCGATCGGCGCAAGCGTTATGTAGCGCTTGACCCCATTCAAAATGAAATGACCATCGTTGGTCGCGACGGCTGTCGTCGTGATCGCAACCGCGTCGGAACCGGCGCGCGGTTCGGTCAGTGCGAGACAACCCTGAATTTCTCCGGCGGCGAGCCGTGGAAGGTAGCGCCGCTTCTGCTCTTCGGTGCCATCCTGAATGGTCGGCTCGGAGCCGATGCCGGCGTTGGTGCCCAGGCGCACGCGGTAGGCGACGGAACACTGGGACAACTCCATGAAGGCCAGCGCCAGTTCCTCCGAAGTCAGACCTGCGCCGCCGTACTCTTCGGGAATGCTCCACCCGAAGATGCCCAGGCGGCGAGCCTCGGCCACGATCTCATCGGGGACCCGATCTTCCGCCTCGACGCGATCTTCGTTGGGAATCGCACGCTCGCGAACAAAGCGTCTGGTCGTCGCAAGCAGCTTGTTCAGTTTTTCCTCGTTCCTGATCATTTCCTCTTCCCGAAATGCTGTTCATTGTCGCCACGATCGCGATTGATTTCCCTCCCGCGCAGCCCTCGCCTTCGCGCGCTCACGCCATGGCGACCACGAACCGACCGCGGGCACGACCCGCCACCAGCTGCGAAAATGCATCAGGCAGCTCATCCAAACTGATTTCCTTCACGATCGTATCGAGATGGCGCGGCTTCAGCGGGCCGCCGATCCTGGCCCAGACCTCTTTGCGCAACGGCATGGCACTGTTGGCGTTCACGCCAATAAGCCGAACCCCGCGAAGGATGAACGGCAACACGGTTGTGCTCAGCTCCTGGCCCGCCGCATTGCCGAAAGCCGCAATTACCCCATCGGTTTGCATCGTGCGCGTAAGCCACGCAAGGCTTTCGCCGCCGAGCGAATCGAGGGCGCCAGCCCATAGCGCCGTCTCCAACGGCCGCTTTCCCATGACCAGCGATGCGCGTTGCACGACTTCGGTCGCTCCGAGCTGAGTGAGATAGTCGCTCGACTCGTTTGTACGGGTAATGGCCGTTACGCTGTAGCCGCATCCGGCGAGCATGTCGATGGCGATGCTGGCCACCCCGCCGGCGGCACCGTTCACGACCACTTTGCCGGCGCGCGGGTTGAGCCCGTTAAGTTCCATCAAGTGTATCGACAGCGCAGCCGTGTAGCCGGCCACGCCAATCGCGGCCGCCTCCCGCAGGCTCAGACCTTGCGGCAGCGGCATGACCCAGTCCGCCGACACGCGCGCATAGTCTGCGTGGCCGCCGTCGTAGTCGACGCCGATGCCGAAACCGTGGACCATCACTGCGTCGCCGACGTTGAACCTGGGGTCGCGGCTTTCGGCTACTGTCCCGAACAAATCAATGCCGCCGATCCGTGGGAATTTGCGAACGATCTTGTTGATGCCGTGAGCGGCGAGCGCGTCCTTGTAGTTCACGCTGGAATAAGCCGTCCGAATCACCACGTCTCCTGGCGACAGCTCGTCCAGCTGCAGCGCGACTAACCGTCCGATCGGGCGCTCGCCGTTGTCGAACAGCCGGTATGCCCTGAACTGCGTCACGCCGCGCTCGCAGCGATGTAAGGGGAATCCGCGATAGACCACTCCGGTCGGCTCTCCATGCGGAAGATCTGGCGCAGGTGCACTTCGTCCGGTCCGTCGCCAATCCGCAGCAACCGCCCCCATGCAAGCGCCTGGTGGATCGGCGTATCGTCCGAGCCGCCCATTGCGCCGAACACCTGCAATGCACGATCGGCAATTCGCTGCAGCATGGAAGGCACGGCAACCTTAATGAGCGACACGTCGCGCCAGGCGCCATGATGGCCTTCGCGGTCGAGCTTCCAGGCGCAGTCGCAAGCCATGAGCCGCGTCGCGTGGATCTTGGTGGCGCCGTCGGCCACCCACCATTGCACCGCCTGCCGGGCCGAGAGCGGCTGGCCGAAGGTCGTACGCT
>CAZRMO010000115.1:0-4117 GCA_964601155.1 uncultured Enterobacteriaceae bacterium | reverse complement strand
ATCCAGCGCTGCACGGTGTCGTATTCGATTACGCGGCGGCCAAACGCGCTGCGCTCGGCCGCGCGCGCCATCATCAACTCGATCAGCACTTCGCACACCCCAATCGAGCGCATGCAATGATGCACACGCGCAGGCCCGAGCCGCACCTGCGCCACCTTGAAGCCGCTGCCCTCCTCGCCGATCAGATTCTCGGCCGGTACCCGCACATCCTTCAGCTCCAGCTGTCCCAATGGAGCGACGTAATCCTCGCATCCCATCCACCGTAAAGAACGCGTCAGGCGCACCCCCGGCGAATCCATTGGCACGATCACGCACGAATGGCGACGCGTACGATCGGCCGTCGCGTCGGTGACACCAAGGACGATGAGGAAACTGCACTGGGGATGAGCAGCGCCGGTGATGTACCACTTGTGGCCGTTGACTACGTACTCGTCGCCACACCGTTGTATCGTGGTAGCGATGTTCGTCGCGTCCGAGGAGGCGACGTCGGGCTCGGTCATGCCGAATGCAGAGCGCGTGGCAGCCTCGAGCAGCGGGCGCAGCCACTTGCGCTTCTGCTCCGCATTGGCGCAGTTCTGCAGCGCGATCATGTTCGGCACGTCTGGTGCCTGGCAGTTGAACACTTCGGAAGCCCAGAACAGCCGGCCCAGGACCTCGGCGAGCGGGGCATATTCAAGATTGGACAGGCGCGTGCCGGGCTCGTCGGCGGCCAATTCTGGAAGGCCGAGATTCCAGAGGCCGGCCGCGCGCGCCCTTTGTTGCAGTTCGCCCATGAACGGTGCCGGTTCGCGCCGTCGCACCACGTGTTCCACCCAATCGCGGTGGCGCGGCAAGACCTCCGCAACGAAGAAGCCTTGAAGACGTCCAAGCCACTCGCTTGCGCGGGGCGACTGGTCAAAATCCATTCATCCTCCTATTTCTGATATGTTTTTCGCTATTCGAGTGATATTTCGTAATTAGACAACGAAATAGCCTATATGTTTTGACATATGGATTATACTATGGCATATTGATGCCATTGTTGCAAGTAAGTGGGGTTATTTCGATGCCAGCAGTGCGCTCACCCGACGGTTCCGCCACGCAACCTCGGCGCACCGGTCGCGCACGCCAGCAGGCGAGCGATGCGCCCGACCCCTCGTTTGTGACGACGCTCGCCCACGGCCTGCAGGTATTGGAGGCGTTCCACCCCGGCGACGACACCCTGTCCAACAGCGAACTCGCAGCCCGCAGCAAGCTGTCGCGCCCCACGGTATCGCGGCTCACCTCCACCCTGGTCCGGCTTGGATACCTGAGCCGCGACGCGGCGGGGCGCTACAAACTCGGCACGCGCGTCCTGGCGATCGCGTACCCGCTGCTCGCCGGACTGAAAATTCGACAGCTGGCGCGCCCGCTGATGCGGGAGTTCGCAGCGGCCGCAGGAGGCACGGTGTCGCTGGCGATGCCAATCGGCCTGCAGTTCATTTACATCGAGACCGTGCGCACGACCAACGCTATAGCGCATGTTCCGGAGATCGGATTTTCGTCGGCGCTCGCGCCAACTGCCGCGGGGCGCGCCCTCCTCTCGCTCTATACCGAAGCCGAGCTTAAGGCCTACGAAGATCAAATGAACGCCACGCAGGCGGAACAATGGGCGCAGATTCGTCCTGCGACGCTGGCGGCGATAGGCGACTGCCATACGCGCGGATATTGCGTCTCGCTGGGCGAGTGGCGCGCCGAGATCTATGGTGTAGCGGCCCCGCTCTTTCGCACCGCCCACGGCGATTGCCTCGCTGTGAATTGCGGCATCCCCTCGTTTCGCTTCAGCCGTGAGGAGGTGGAGCACGAATTCGGACCGAGGATGCTGGGCCTGGCACAAAGCATCCGCTCGCTTGCCGGCAGCATTTGATGCGCCGCGCATTGATAGTCCAATGAATTAGCTGTGCAGCACGTCGGCTTTTGGAGGGCCGGCGACGGGAGTCTTTGACTCAAATAGACCTTAAAGGGAGGAGGCAGACATGGCATCTAAACGACTGATCAGCTCTATAACCGGAACGGTTTTTGCGCTCTCCGCGCTAACCGCGGCGGCGGCCGGGAAATTTCCGAGCAAACCCGTTCACGTGGTCGTACCTTATCCGGCAGGCGGCATCGTGGACATCGTTGCGAGGTCCATTACGCAGGAAATCGGGACGGATTGGCACCAATCCATGATTGTCGAGGCAAAGCCCGGAGCGCAGAGCAACATTGGCACTGCGGCCGTGGCCAGAAGCAAACCTGACGGGTACACCTGGCTCGTCACTGGTCCTGCCGTCTTGGTCAATCCGAGCATCTACAAACATGCGGGCTGGAACACATTGCGCGACTTCAAATGTGTCGGCGTGGCGGTTTGGAATCAGAGCGTTGCTGTCGTACCGTCGGCGCTTCCGGTGAAAACCATGCAAGATTTTGTAAGCTACGCGAAGGCACATCCCGGTCTTATCTTCGGCGATCCGGGTATCGGTTCCTCGATCGACCTCACGGCCAGAAAACTTTTCCAGACTGCGGGAATCAAGATGGATTTCGTGGGGTATAAAGGACAGCCTCCCGCCCTCGTCGACCTGATCGGGAACCGGGTACAGATCGAAGTCGTGTCACTCATTCTTGCCTTACCGCATATCAAGGATGGTACGCTCAGACCGCTCGCGATGTTCACGCACAAGCGGGTAGAGCAGCTGCCCGATGTGCCCACCATCGCAGAGGCAGGCTTCGCGAACGCAGCCTACGTGCCGTGGTATGGCATCTACGTGCCGGCAGCGACGCCCAAGCAAGTGACAGAGCGCATCCATGCAGCAATCAACAAGGCTCTCACGTCACCCGAGGTCGAGAAGCGCCTTTCCAAAGCCGACATTCCCGGCTCGCCGATGACACTACAGGCCCTCGACGAATTGATGAAATCGGATACGAAAAAACTGGTCCAGGTAGTCAAAGCATCGGGCCTGAAGCCGCGGTGATGATTCGGAAGGACCCGACGGGCGCGCTACGCACTCCGGTTTGCGAACGGCTCGGAATCAAGCTTCCGATATTCGGCTTTTCGCATTCGGTGGAGGTAACCGTTGCCATCGCCGAATGCGGAGGTTTCCCGGTCTTCGGCGCGGCGCGCGAAACACCAGCGCGCATCGCCAAGGACATCGCGGCGATTCGAAAGCGACTCGGGAGCCGCCCGTTCGGCGTGGACCTGATGTATCCGAAGCTTGCCGGCGACGAACCCAACCGCGAGGCCGCGCGCGCCAAGCTGCCGGCAGAGCACCTGGCATTCGTGGACAGGATACGCAGCAAGTATCAGGTTCCGCCCGCCACCAAGCCGAGCTTCTTCTCCAGTCAGGTTCGAAATCAGCGGTTCCTGGACGAACAGACCGAAGCCGTGCTCGAATCGGAGGTGGATGCGATAGCCACAGCCGTGGGCTTGCCTAAACGAGTATTGGAAGCGGCCAAGGCCAAGGGCAAGACTACCTTTGCGCTGGTCGGCGCGGCGCGCCATGCTGCCGCTGCGCGCGAGGCGGGCGTCGATATCCTCGTCGCACAGGGCTACGACGCCGGAGGCCACACCGGTGGGATCGGTACGTTTACCCTTGTGCCCCAGATCGTGGAAGCGTCCGGCGGCCTGCCCGTGCTCGCGGCCGGTGGGATAGGTTGTGGCCGGCAAATCGCCGCGTCGCTTGCACTCGGGGCGCAGGGGGCCTGGTTGGGAACTGCCTGGCTGGTTACACGCGAATACGGGACGCCGCCCGTGCTATTGAAAAAGCTCCTGGCGGCAAAGAGCGAAGACACAGTCATCACGCGCGCCCATAGCGGCAAGCCGTGCCGCGTCCTGCGCAGCGCGTGGTCTGACGAGTGGGGCGCCGAAACCGCTCCGAAGCCCCTGCCAATGCCGTACCAGCATGCGCTCACCGGCGACCTACTCGCGGCAATCGACGAGCACCAACTGGAGCCGCTCGTTTACGAAGCGGCCGGACAGAGCATCGCGTGGTTTAACGAGTTGACGACGGTGCATGAACTCATGGAACGCCTCGTGCTCGAAACGCGTGCAGCACTGACGCAGATGCAATTGGCCCTCAAGCCCGACGTCGTATAGACGGCAGATTCGAAACATAGTTGACGCGCG